>DDRC01000033.1 GCA_002342985.1 Flavobacteriales bacterium UBA2426 | reverse complement strand
CTGCAGCAGCAGCGTGCTCTTGCCGATGCCGGGCTCTCCGCCGATGAGGGTGATGCTGCCGGGCACCAGTCCGCCGCCCAGCACACGGCTCAGTTCACGGTCGCTCAGCGGGATGCGGGGGCCGTCCTGCGCGGGGATGTCGCCGATGGCGATGGGCTTGGCGCCCCGGCCCTTCACGCTGGCCGGTGTACCGCGCTTCTCCTCCACGCGGTCGCGCACCTCCTCCACGAGGGTATTCCATTGCTTGCAGCTGGGGCACTGCCCGAGCCATTGGGGGAAGGCCGAGCCGCAGGCCTGGCAGACGAATTGGGAACGGACCTTAGCCACGGCGGATCCGCTCGACCAGGGCCGTGGTGGAGAATCCGTCCACGAGCTTCAGGCTGCGCACCGCGCCGCCCGCGGCCCTCACCTCCTGGGCCCCGACGATGCGGTCTTCGCTCCAGTCCCCGCCTTTCACCAGCACATCCGGCACGATGGCCTTGATCAGGTCCAGCGGCGTGTCCTCATCGAAGATCACCACGGCATCCACGAGTCGGAGTGCGGCAAGGACCTTGGCCCGGCTGTCCTGGTCGTTCAGCGGCCGATCCGCGCCCTTGCCTTGACGGCGTACGCTGGCATCGCTGTTCACGCCGATCACCAAGCGGTCGCCCAGCGCGGCGGCCTCCTGCAGGTACTCCACGTGCCCACGGTGAAGGATGTCGAAGCAGCCGTTGGTGAACACCACCCGGTCGCCCTTCATGCGCCAGATGTTGCAGAGCCGTTTGAGGTTCTCCAGGTCCACCACCCGGCGGTCCGTTGTAGGCGTGGCGACATCGCTGCTCATGGCTGGGCCGGTTTCTTCAACGCCGACAAAAGTAGCGACGCACCGCCCAGCACGATGAGCATGACGGTCTGTGCCGCCCAGAGCAGCCAGCCCATGGCCAATGCATCGGGCCGCAACAGGCCGCCGCCTTCGGGAGGTGGCATGTATACCCCCACGATGAGCGCCACGAATGCGGGGTACACGCCGATGCCGCCCTGCACGAGGATGATTCCGATGGCGCCGGCGATGAAGCCGGCGAGGATGGCATCGAAGCTCACTTCCGACATGGTCGGCAGGCAATAGAACCCCACGTAGAACATCCCCACGTAGGAGGCCCAGATGAGCAGGGTGTGCCCTAGGAACAGGAGCTTCTTGCGGGTGTGGAGCACGGTCTGCAGCCCTTGGAGGAACCCGCGCACCGCATCCATGGCCCGGGCGCGCAGCGCCGGGCGCGTGATCACGATGTAGGCACCCGCCACGGCCACGAGCGCCAGGGCCGCTACCAGGATCATCCCCAGGTGCCCGCCGCCTTCGTCCGTCGCCGCACCGCCCTGTTCGGCCCTGAACCGCGCGATCTGCGCCTGGAAGAGGTCCAGCTTGTCGATCTGCATGGCTACGGCTGCTCCCGCGATCGCCAGGAGCACGGCCATGTCCACCACGCGCTCCGCCATCACGGTGCCGAAGCCCTTCTCGAACGGCACCTGCTCGGCGCGGTACAGCAGCGCTGCTCGGCTCGCCTCGCCGGCGCGCGGGATGAACATGTTCACGAAGTAGCCCGTCATGACGCCATGGTAGCAGTTCCAGAACCCGGGTCGGTAGCCGAGCGGCTCCAGCAGGTAGCGCCAGCGCCAGGCGCGGCTCACATGCGCCACCCAGCCCACGGCGATGGCCAGCATCAGCCAGCCCATGTCGGCCTGTCGGAACGCGTTGAACAGCTCCGTGCGCTGTTCCGGGCTCAGGTCGCTGTACTGCTTGTGGATCAACCAGAAGCCGATGGCCAGCGGCAGGCCGAGCTTCAGGGCGTTGATCAACGCCTTCTTCACGCCTTCAGTTTGTTGGTGCGCTCGTCGGGGAAGACCACCACGGGCCGGAATGCGCGGGCCTCCTCGAGGCCCATGCGCGCATAGGCCACCACGATCACCACATCGCCCACCGTGGCCTTGAGCGCGGCCGGACCGTTCAGGCAGACCGCCCCGCTGCCCCGCTCACCCTTGATCACGTACGTTTCCAGGCGTTCGCCGTTGTTCACGTTCAGCACCTGCACTTTCTCGCCCTCCACGAAACCGGCCGCGTCGATCAGGTCCTCGTCGATGGTGATGCTGCCGATGTAGTTCACATCGGCCTCCGTGATGCGCACACGGTGGAGCTTGGCACGGAGCACTTCAATGGTCATGGCTCGGACTGGCCCCGATGGCCTTTACGCCTCAGGGGGCGCAAAGCTACCCTCCCGCTTGGGATTGGGCGCTCAGGGCCGCTTGGCGGTGATGTTGTCGATGAGCCTGACCGCGCCTACCCGGGCGGCGATCAGCAGGGCCGCCTCCGCCACCCCGTCCCAGTCGTGCAGCGGCTCCAAGGTGTCAGGGTGCGCAACGGCCAGGTATTCCACGCCAACGGCGGGCACGGTGGCGAGCACCTCCCGGCCGGCATCCAGCGCCTCGTCCACGGTGGCCCGGAAGCACAGGCGCGCAACCGCTTGCAGCGCTGCGTGCAGAATGGGGGCCTGCGCACGGTCCGCCGCAGTGAGCCGGAGGTTCCTTGAGCTCATGGCCAGGCCGTCCGGCTCCCGCACCGTGGGGCAGGGGCGGATGCGCTCAGGCCAGCGGTGTTCGCGGGCCATGGCACGGATGATGGCCAGTTGCTGGCGGTCCTTCTCCCCGAAGTAGGCCGCATCCGGCCGCACGAACAGGAAGAGCTGCTCCACCACGTTCACCACCCCTTGGAAATGCCCCGGACGATTCGGGCCCTCCCAGTGCCGGTCAAGCCCCAGCAGGTCGAAGACCTTCGGGGTGAACGATGCGAACAGCTCCTCGCGCCGGGGCAGGAAGACGCCGTGGCAGCCCGTCTGTTCCAGCAGCAGCTGGTCCTGTTCGAGCTGCACGGGGTAGCTCGCCAGGTCGTTCGGGTCGTTGAACTGCAGGGGGTTGACGAAGATGCTGCACACCACGCGGTCGCATTCGCTCAGGGCGATGCGCACCAGGTCCAAATGGCCTTCATGCAGGGCGCCCATGGTGGGCACGAAGCCGATGCGGGCCCCGCTGCGCCGGCAAGCCGCCGACCAGGTGGCCATCTCGGCCGGCTGGGTGATCACCTTCATTGAAGTCGTTGGGAATGAGGCCGGAAGCGGGCCAATCTAGGGTCCCTTCGTTGAAGTTACCCCCGAAAGTCTATATTTTTGTACCCCTGAATTCCCCTTGCCCCATGAGTTTGAAGAATGCGAAAGTGCTGACCATCTCCCAGTCCATCTCTCCGTTCATGGACATTCCGGAGGAGATGGCGAAGGTGACGCGCCAGCTGCCGCAGGGCATCCTGGACCGTGGTAACGAGATTCGCGTCTTCATGCCCAAGTTCGGGTGCATCAACGAGCGCAGGCACCAACTGCATGAGGTGATCCGCCTCAGCGGGATGAACCTCATCATCAACGACACCGATCACGCCCTGCTGATCAAAGTGGCCAGCGTGCCCAGCGCGCGCATGCAGGTGTACTTCATCGACAATGAGGAGTATTTCAAGCGCAAGGCCGACACGCACGACCAGGAGGGCTCCTTCTTCCCGGATAACGATGAGCGTGCGCTCTTCTTCGGCCGTGGCGTGCTGGAGACCGTTCGAAAGCTGGGGTGGGTGCCCGATATCATCCATTGCCATGGCTGGATGACGGCCTTCGTGCCCCTCTATATCCGGCACTACTTCGCGGACGACCCGCACTTCGAGAATGCGAAGCTGGTGATGAGCGTGTACGACCAGAAGGCGGAGCCGCTGGACAAGGACCTGGCGAAGAAGCTGGCCATGGAGGGCTTCGACAAGGACCTGCTCAAGGGCTTGAACAAGCCCACCACGGACGACCTCTACAAGTTCGGCATGGGCCTGAGCGATGCGGTGGTGAAGGGCAGCCCGAAGCTGGGCAAGGGCCTTGAGTCGGCCATCAAGGCCGAGGACAAGCCCACGCTGGCCTACGCCGGCGGCTCGGACCTGATCGGTGCCCACGCGGAGTTCTACCACAGCGTGCTCGAAGCCGCCTTGGTGTGAGCGGGCTTTCGCAACCATCGGTCCTGCGGCTGGCGGCAGCCATGGCCGTCATCGCCTTCGCCGCGTGCCGGAAGCCGGATCCCGATGCCGGTACCGGCCTGCTGCCCGGCGATCCGCTCGGAACGGTGATCGACACCGCGAGCCTTCATGCCTACACGGTGGCCGACACCAGTTTCCGCTCCATCGGGCTCTCCAAGCAGCTGCTGGGGTCCTTCATCGATCCGGAGTTCGGCCTCACCCGTGCCGGCATCGTCACCGAGGTGAGGCTGAGCGCCTTCAATATCGGGGCGGGACAGGGCTCCTCGGGCCTCGTGGCCGACAGCCTGGTGCTTGCGCTGGCGTTCGATGGGGCGAACTACGGCTACGGCAACCTCGACGCGCAGGTGTTCCGCGTGCATGAGCTGGGCGAGCGCCTCGCCATCGATTCCCTCTACCGAAGCAGCCGGATGCCCGTCACCGTGGGCGACGACCTGCTCGCCGTCCGCGGCGGGCGCATTACCCCGCAGCCGCTCCGCAAGCCGTACATCCTCGGCGACAGCCTCGCACCGCAGCTGCGGCTCAGGCTCGCTCAGGCAAAGGCTGATACCTTCCTCGACGCCTTCGGCACCAGCGACCTGTCCTCCGACGAGGCCTTCCTCGAGTTCTTCCATGGCTTCTACGTCACCGTGGACAACAGCGGGCAACTGCCCCTCCAGAACGGCATCCTCTATTTCGACCTGCTCGCAGCGGCCTCGAAGCTGACCCTCTACTACCGCGACCAGAACGACCAGCCCGACCTGACGCGCGCATTGGATTTCCCCATCAACGCCAACTGCGTGCGCTATGGGGTGGTGGAGCACGACCGCTCACAAGCCACCGATCCCGGGCTCCTCCTGGCCCTGGCCGACCCCGAGCAGCCGGCACAGCGCACCTACGTGCAAACGCTCGCCGGCACGCGCACCGTCATCAGCCTCGCCTCGCTGACCGCCTACCGCGGCCAGCGCGCCGTGCTGGCCAAGGCCGAGCTTGTGGTGCCCACCGATGGCAGCTGGTATCCCTACTATCCGCCGCCCACCCAGCTCTTCCTCTTCCGGAAGGATGCCGCTGGGAACGATGTCTTCCTGCCCGACCAGCTGACCGGCATCGGCGCCATTGACGGCAACTTCAGGGCGACGGACAAGGAATACCGGTTCAACATCACGCGCTTCGCGCAGGGCGTGATCGATGGCACGTATGAAGACCCGGAGCTGGAAGTGCTCCCCGGCAGCGGGGGCATCTCGGCGAACCGCGTGGTGCTCAGCGGGCCGGCAGCGGCGCAACGGCCCATGCGCCTGCGCCTAACATTCACCTCATACTGAACCAGCCATGTGCGGAATCGTGGCGTACCTGGGCCATAAGGAAGCCTACCCCATCCTGATCAACGGCCTCAGGCGGCTGGAGTACCGTGGCTATGACAGTGCCGGTGTGGCGCTGATGGATGGCGGGGAGCTCACCATCTACAAGTGCCAGGGCAAGGTGAGCGACCTCGAGGCCCATGTGGCGGGCAAGTCCACCAAGGGCACCGTGGGCATGGGTCACACCCGGTGGGCCACGCACGGCCCCCCGAACGACATCAATGCGCACCCGCACCGCGCCACCAGCGGTGACATCGCCATCATCCACAACGGCATCATCGAGAACTACGCCGCCATCAAGGAGGAGCTCCGTCACCGCGGGCACCGGTTCCGCAGCGATACCGACACCGAGGTGCTGGCCCACCTGATCGACGATGTGCAGCGCACCGATGGCGTCGACCTCGCCGAAGCGGTGCGCTTGGCGCTGCAGAGCGTGGTGGGCGCCTACGCCATCGTGGTGCTCGACCGAAAGTCGCCGGACATGCTGGTGGCGGCGCGCAAGAGCTCGCCTCTGGTGATCGGCATCGGCGACGATGGCGAGCACTACCTGGCCAGCGATGCCACGCCCATCGTCGAGCACACGCGCAACGTGGTGTACCTGGAGGATGGCGAGATCGCCGTCATCGACCGGGCGCATGGGCTCCGGATCAGGAACATCAAGAACCAGGTGAAGACGCCCTTCATCCAGGAACTGGAGATGCACCTGGAGGCGCTGGAGAAGGGGGGGTACGACCACTTCATGCTGAAGGAGATCCATGAGCAGCCCCGCAGCATCCGCGACAGCATGCGCGGGAGGCTCAACCTGGCCACCGGCGAGGTGGTGCTGGGCGGCATCAAGGACCATGAGCAGCGGTTCGTGAATGCCAAGCGGATCCTCATCCTCGGCTGCGGCACCAGCTGGCACGCGGGACTGGTGGGCGAGTACCTGTTCGAGGAGCTGGCCCGGATCCCTGTGGAGGTGGAGTATGCCAGCGAGTTCCGATACCGGAACCCCATCGTGCACGAGGACGACATCGTCATCGCCATCAGCCAGAGCGGCGAAACGGCCGATACGCTCGCGGCCATCGAGCTGGCCAAGAGCCGCGGCGCCACCATCTTCGGCATCTGCAACGTGGTGGGCAGCAGCATTGCGCGCGTGACGCACGCGGGCTCCTACACCCATGCAGGCCCCGAGATCGGTGTGGCGAGCACCAAGGCGTTCACGGCACAGGTGACGGTGCTCACCCTCATGGCCCTTATGATCGGCCAGCGCAAGGGCGCCCTTCCCGCCAGCACATTCCATGGGCTGCTCAACGAGCTTGACGCCATACCGGAGAAGGTGCAGCGCGTACTGGCCGCCGAGTCGCAGATCCGCTCCATCGCCGACATCTATAAGGACGCCGCCAATGCGCTCTACCTGGGCCGGGGCTACAGCTTTCCGGTGGCGCTGGAAGGTGCGCTGAAGCTGAAGGAGATCAGCTACATCCACGCCGAGGGCTACCCGGCCGCGGAGATGAAGCACGGCCCCATCGCCCTGATCGAC
>DDRC01000242.1:4680-5252 GCA_002342985.1 Flavobacteriales bacterium UBA2426 | reverse complement strand
ATCGCTCGCAATGGCGGTGCACCGAGCGCCGTCTCGCGCGTTGCTCAGCGATGCTCGACACGTGCCGCAGGCCGCACCTGCGTGGCCAGCACCCAGGCCGCGGTGGCAAGCATGCCCAGCATCAGGAGCGCATTGGCCCCGGGCCAGTGCATCGTCTTGAAGATCATCCCGCAGAGCACCGTCACAATGGCGGGTGCGAACCAGCCAGGCTTGCTGATCAGGATCGTCCATGGCCGACGTTTGCTCATAAGCCGGAGCACCAACGCTACGGCGGTGAGCAATGCGCTGCACAGCACGATGTAGCCGGCTCCCGGCCAGTGAAGGAGCTTGAACAGAACACCGACAATGAGACCGGCCAGTCCGAATGCGCGGAGATTCATGGTGAAGCGGTTTTGTTCCTCTAATGCGGAACCGTCAATAGGGTAACACGGTGCTTCATAAGCCCCGCGACAACGCGCGGGGCTTCCACGTTTAATGGAACAGGCCCTGAAGCGCCGCCGGATTGGAAGTGATGAGCCGTGTTTCAAGGAAACCGACCACCGCCATGATAGCTATCAGCAGGATGTCGGGAA
>DDRC01000242.1:2330-4543 GCA_002342985.1 Flavobacteriales bacterium UBA2426 | reverse complement strand
GCTATCAGCAGGATGTCGGGAAGTTGGGCCTTCTTACGAAGGAGCAGCCATCCGAGGACTAGAAATGCGGTGAGGATCGTGATCCAACCGGTGACCCAGAAGGCCATGAACACACCTTCGGTGGTTTCGCCCCCGCTGCCTCCGCTGATACCGTATAGGAACGCGAATGCGAGGCCCAAGACGTTGCAGAGGACAGGCCAGTAGGCAAACCGCATAAAGAAGGATCACGCCACCACCTTCCTCCGGCTCATCAGCTCCTCCACCGCATCCGCCTCCACCGGGATGTCGGCGAAGAGGTCGATCGGGTTGTCCCGGGTCACCAGGATGTTGTTCTCCAGGCGGATGCCCAGCTTCTCCTCGCGGATGTAGATGCCCGGCTCCACGGTGAACACCATGTCCGGCTGGATCATCTCGTTCCACAGGCCCACGTCGTGCACGTCGAGCCCCAGGAAGTGGCTGGTGCCGTGCATGAAGTACTTCTTGTAGAGCGGCCGCTCGGGGTCCTGCTTCGCCACGTCGGTCTTGTCCATCAGGCCCAGGCCGATCAGCTCGCTCTCCATGATCTTGCCCACTTCCTTGTGGTAGTCGGCGAGCAGGGTGCCGGGGCGCAGCAGTTGCGTGGCTGCGTTCTTCACGCGCAGCACCGCGTTGTACACGTCCTTCTGGCGTTTGGTGAAGCGGCCGTTCACGGGGATGCAGCGGGTGAGGTCGCTGGCGTAACCGCCGTACTCGCAGCCGAAGTCCATCAGGATCACATCGCCGTCGTTGCACACCTGATCGTTGGTGATGTAGTGCAGCACGCAGGCGTTGTAGCCGCTGGCGATGATGGGCGTGTAGGCGTGGCCGCGCGAGCCGTTGCGCAGGAACTCGTGCGTGATCTCCGCTTCGATCTCGTACTCCTTCACGCCGGGCTTCACGAAGCCGCATACCCGCTCGAAGGCCTTGCCGGTGATGGCGATGGCGCGCTTCATCTGCGCCACCTCCTCCTGCGTCTTGCGGCTGCGGATGCGGTGCATGATGGGCGCGCTGCGCTTCACGCTGTGCAGCGGGTATTGCGCGCGCAGCTCCTTGTTCTTGCGGTCCTCGCGCGTCTCCACCTCGTTGTGCTGGCGCAGGTGCTCGTTGCTGTTCAGGACCAGGTGCTCGCACTGCGGCACCAGGCGCTTGATGGTGGCCTCATAGCTGCTCGTCCACAGCACCGTGGCGATGCCGCTGAGGTCGCGCGCCTCCTGCTGGCTGAACTTGGCGCCCTCCCAGATGGCGATCAGCTCGCTGGTCTCGCGCACGAAGAGGATCTCGCGGTCCTTCGGGTCCACCGCATCGGGGAAGAGCAGCAGGATCGTCTCCTCCTGGTCGATGCCCGTGAGGTAGAAGATGTCGCTCGCCTGCTTGAACGGCATCGTGCCATCGGCGCTGGTGGGCATGATGTCGTTGCTGTGGAACACGGCCAGACTGCCTTTCTCCAGGTGCTGGCGGAAGCGGAGGCGGTGCTCGCGGTAGGTGGACGCAGAGAGCGGTGTGTAGCGCATAGGGCGAAGGTATGGAGGGCGCGAAGCTTCAATGCTCAAGCTACAAGCATCAAGGCCCAAGGCACGCCGTTGAAGCTTGGGACCTTAGCCTTGTGACTTGAGGCTTGTTCTGGGCGTGCCGGCTCGAGGACTCGCCATGGGGCTATCCGCTGCAAGTCCGCACTCGTCGTTCCTCCTCGCTTACGGGCTTTCCGCTTCTATCCCTCACGCGGTACATCTTCCCCAGGAGCCCTTGCCCACATGGGGCTATACCACCTTCATCGCCTTGGCTCCTTATCCTTGTGATCACCTAGCCGATCCCCATGCCCCACATCCTCGTCTCCATCTCCCTTTCCCCCGAAGGCATGGCACACATCCGGTCCACCCCGGACCTGCAAAAGGCGGAGATGGAGTTCGTCAACCGGTGGAAGGAGGAGGGGGTCCTCGAGAGCTTTTTCATCAGCACCGATCGGACGGGGGCGTTCCTGCTCCTAAGCGGCGTGGAGCTGGGCCGGGCGAAGGAGCTGATCGGCATCCTGCCCTACTTCCCGTACATGGCCCAGGTGCAGTACTTCGAGCTGGACAAGCAGTTCTGAGGAGCGGTATTCAAGGTCCTTAACCACAGAGGCACGGAGAGCACAGAGGGGTCATCAGCCATGATGGAGTCGCATTTCTCTGTGTCCTCTGTGCCTCTGTGGTGAACTT
>DDRC01000242.1:0-2082 GCA_002342985.1 Flavobacteriales bacterium UBA2426 | reverse complement strand
GATGACAGCCGGGTGCTGATCAACCTGATGCAGGAGCTTACCGGCGAGGAGCCGCACATGTACGGCCCGAGCATCATCGGCTTCGGCACCTACCACTACACCTATGCGAGCGGCCATTCGGGCAGCGCACCCCTCGCGGCCTTCAGTCCGCGCAAGCCGGAGCTGGTGATCTACCTGGCCCAGGAGGCCTTGGAAGCGGATGTGCTGGCCAAGCTGGGCAAGCACAAGGCCACGAAGGGCTGCCTGTACGTGAAGCGCTTGGCCGACATCGACCTGAAGGTGCTGCAGACGCTGATCAGGAAGTCCATCGCGACCACGAGGAAAGCATACCCGTCTGGCTGAGGACCAGGGGGATACCGGTTCGCCAGCGCCTGTTACCTTCGCGCCGCGAACGCTTCCACCCCGTTCGCTGTTGCAAGGACATGGCACGAAGCGCTCTTCTCGGATCATCGCTGGCGAAGAAGTATTGGATGGCCCTTACGGGCCTTTTCCTTGTCGTGTTCCTGTTCGCCCACCTGGCCGGCAACCTCCAACTGCTGGACATGAGCCCTGAAGGACAGCTCAAGTTCAACGCTTACGCCAAGTTCATGACCTCCTTCCCCCTCGTGAAGGCGGTGAGCTACCTGCTCTACTTCAGCATCCTGTTCCATGCCTTCGACGGCTTCCTGCTGACGATCCAGAACCGCAAGGCGCGCCCAGTGCGCTATATGAAGGAGAACGCCGCGGCGAACAGGAGCTGGGCCAGCAACAACATGGCGCTGCTCGGCACGCTTATCCTGGTCTTCCTGGTGATCCACATGAAGAGCTTCTGGTTCGAGATGCACTGGGGCGACATCGGGACGGACACCGACGGCAACAAGGATCTTTACACCGTGGTGGCCGCGGCCTTCAGCCAGCTCTGGTACGTGGCGCTCTACGTGGTGATGATGACGGTGCTGGCCTTCCACCTGCTGCACGGGTTCCAGAGCGCCTTCCAGAGCCTGGGCCTCAACCATCCGCGCTACACTCCGGTGATCAAGAACATCGGCGTATTCATCGCCGTTGTGGTGCCCGTTTTCTTCGCACTCATCCCCGTGTGGATGTTCGTGAACCGCTGACCTCCACCCGCATGCTTCGCGCCAGTTGCCACCTGTCAATCGTCCGCACCGCGTGCCAGCGGCTTGACAAGGGGTTTTGGAGAACCGACAATCGCATTCCATGAGCAAGCTCGACAGCAAGATCCCTCCCGGTCCCATCGACAAGAAGTGGACCTACCACAAGGGGCACATGCGCATCGTGGCGCCTGCGAACAAGCGCCGCATCGATGTCATCGTGGTGGGCACCGGTCTGGCCGGTGGTGCCGCCGCCGCTTCCCTGGCGGAGATGGGCTACAACGTGAAGGCCTTCTGCTTCCAGGACAGCGCCCGCCGCGCCCACAGCATCGCCGCGCAGGGGGGCATCAACGCCGCCAAGAACTACATGAACGACGGCGACAGCACCTACCGTCTGTTCTACGATACCGTGAAGGGCGGCGACTACCGGGCCCGCGAGGCCAACGTGTACCGCCTGGCCGAGGTGAGCGCCAACATCATCGACCAATGCGTGGCCCAGGGTGTGCCCTTCGCCCGCGACTACGGCGGACTGCTCGACAACCGCTCCTTCGGTGGGGTGCAGGTGAGCCGCACGTTCTATGCCCGCGGGCAGACCGGCCAGCAGCTGCTGCTCGGCGCCTACAGCGCGCTGATGCGCCAGGTGGGCAAGGGCACGGTGAAGATGTACGACCGACACGAGATGCTGGACGTGGTGATCGTGGGCGGCAAGGCCCGCGGCATCATCGCGCGCAACCTCATCACCGGCGAGATCGAGCGGCACGGCGCGCACGCGGTGCTGCTGTGCACCGGCGGCTACGGCAACGTGTTCTTCCTGAGCACGAACGCCATGGGCAGCAACGTCACCGCCGCGTGGAAGGCGCACAAGCGCGGGGCCTTCTTCGGCAACCCCTGCTACACGCAGATCCACCCCACCTGCATCCCTGTGAGCGGCACGCACCAGAGCAAGCTCACGCTGATGTCCGAGTCGCTCCGCAACGACGGCCGCATCTGG
>DDRC01000051.1:2782-2935 GCA_002342985.1 Flavobacteriales bacterium UBA2426 | reverse complement strand
TCCTTCAGGCGCTGCAGGGCCATGGGGTCCTTGCGCAGGTCGATGTTGAACTGGCCCTTGAACTCCTCGGCCAGCCAATCGATGATCACCTGGTCGAAATCGTCGCCGCCCAAGTGGGTGTCGCCATCGGTGCTCTTCACCTCGAACACGCCG
>DDRC01000051.1:0-2420 GCA_002342985.1 Flavobacteriales bacterium UBA2426 | reverse complement strand
CTGCAGGATCATGGCGCTGATCTCCTGCGGGGTGTAGAGGCGATCGCCGATCTTCACCCGTGGCGTGCTGTTGTCGCCCTTGGTCACTTCGTAGGGCACGCGGCCGACCTCCTTCTCGCACTCCCCGTAGGAGTTGCCCATGCAGCGCTTGATGGAGAAGATGGTGTTCCGGGGGTTGGTGATGGCCTGGCGCTTGGCCGGGTCGCCCACCTTGCGCTCGCCGCCCTCCACGAAGGCCACGATGCTGGGAGTGGTGCGCTTGCCCTCGCTGTTGGCGATGACGACGGGCTCATTGCCCTCCATCACCGCTACGCAGCTGTTGGTGGTGCCCAGGTCGATGCCGATGATCTTGCTCATGATGGTTGGTTGATGGTTCTCGAACGGGCCGCGAGGATCAATGTCCATGCCACTGCCCGCGAGCCTGGGAAAGCTGACAGGAAATGAGCAGGCCCGCCATGGAGGCGGGCCTGCGGTGCTGTCAGGTTGGCAGATTTCAATCGCAGCTGTACGCGCCGCCGGGGTCAAGGGCGGAGCAGAAGAGCAGATCGGCGGTGTACGGACCGTTCTTCAGTTCCTCCAGCGTCTGGGTGGAAAGGCGCTTGCCGATCACCGCCTTGGTGTAGCGGCTCCCCCACACCCCGTATGCACCGTCGATGTTGGAGTACACCGGGCGCTCGTTCACGATGCCGGTGACGGGCTCGGACAGGGTGAGGTAGATGTGGTAGTCGTCGTTGGCCACGGTGGTGAGGAAATCGAGGCCCCGGAAGATCCGGCGCGTGGCGTTCTGCCAGCCCGGCTCCGATTTGATCTGGGAATTGATGGCGCTGAAGAAGGACTCGCCCGAAAGGAGAATGGCCATGTCCTCGTTCTGGAAGGAGGAGACCTTGGTGCCGATGCGCCGCGTGATGCTCTTGGGGATGGTGTCGCCGCCCACCACCTCGTCGTACCGGAAGCGGTAGCTCACCTCGTAGCGCTTGCAATCGGCGCGCGACTTCCAGTTGAACTCGTAGTTCACGTAGGAGGTGCCCTGGTCGTTGCGCAGGCGCACGCGGTTCGAACTCTGGTTCGGCTCGGTATTGAAGTCCACCGCGTCGATGGGGTAATCGTTGGTGATGGGGGCGGTGGCCGTGATGGCGCGGCCGTTCACGACCAGGCTCAGCCGGTAGGTGTCGTCCTGCCACAGGTACATGGGGGTGCCGTTGGTGCCGGGCGGCAGCTCTTGGGCGAAGGGGGTGCGGAAGTAGTAGAGCTTCTGCTCGGGGGCGTAGAAGGTGCCGGGCTCTCGGTTGCTCACCAAGGTATCGCGCAGGGTGTAGGTCTCCACCACGGCGCCCGCGGCGTTCACGCGCTCCACCACGGCGGATTGGATGGCCTCCCCGCGGTACTCGCTCGAATCGGCGACCAGCGCCATCTGGAAGGCATCGCCCTCGCCGAGGAAGGCCTTGTTGATCTTCAAGAAGTGCAGGGAGTCTCGCTGATTGAGCAGGCCATAGACAATGGTGACATCCTTGTACTCGTCGTTGATGTCAAGCTCCGTGCTGCAGCCGAGCAGCAGGGCGGCCGATGAAAGGCCGAGGAAGGTGGGGCGGAGAAGGCGCTTGCGCATGTGGGCCAAAGATAGCCGGGCGCCCGAAGGAGCGGCTTTCCCTTCACGAACGGCGCCGAAGGGCCAGCGAGCGGCTGCGGGACTAGCTTTGGCCCGCGCCCGCCCCGGTCAGGCGCCTCCAACACCGCCGGCCATGAGCACCGCCCCCAGCCAAGTGAAGCGCGTCACCACCCACACCTTGCTGGAGATGAAGGAGGAGGGGGTGCCCATCGCCATGCTCACGGCCTACGATTACTCGCTCGCCCGGCTGGTGGATGCGGCGGGCATCGACGTGATCCTGGTGGGCGCCAGCGCCAGCAACGTGATGGCCGGCCACGAGACCACCCTGCCCATCACCTTGGACCAGATGATCTACCACGCCAGCGCCGTGGTGCGCGGCTGCCAGCGCGCGCTCATCGTGGTCGACCTGCCCTTCGGCACCTACCAGGGAAACAGCAAGGGCGCGCTCAACAGCGCCATCCGCATCATGAAGGAAAGCGGCGCGCACGCCGTGAAGCTCGAGGGCGGCCGGGAGGTGATCGGCAGCATCGAGCGCATCCTTACCGCGGGCATCCCGGTCATGGGCCACCTCGGCCTCACCCCGCAGAGCATCTACAAGTTCGGCACCTATGTGGTGCGGGCCAAGGAGGAGGCCGAGGCGCAGCGCCTGCGCGAGGACGCCAAGCTCCTGGAGGAGGCGGGCTGCTTCGCCCTGGTGCTGGAGAAGATCCCCGCCAGGCTGGCCGAGGAGGTGGCCAGGAGCGTGAGCATCCCCGTGATCGGCATCGGCGCTGGCGGTGGCGTGGATGGACAGGTGCTGGTGCTGCACGACATG
>DDRC01000200.1 GCA_002342985.1 Flavobacteriales bacterium UBA2426 | reverse complement strand
ACCTTGCTGGGGATGGCTTTCTCGCCGTCGGCAGCGGACAGTGCGGTGAGGAGTGTGCAGGAGAGGAAGAGCGATGCAGTGCGCATGGCGGTCGGGTTTGCTCGGGTGAAGGTATCCGGTAGGACCGGTGCGATGCCGTACACGCGAGAAGCGTGCCGGTTCAGGGGCCCTCAGAGCCCTGCGCCCTGGTTTCGCCGCCAGAGCTGGAAGACCATCAGCGTCCAGAGCAGCTTGCGGTGGTTGGCCCGCCTGGCGAAGTGCTCCTGCTTCAGGCGCTCCACATGGGCGGGATCGAAGAGGCCGTCGCGTCGCAGCGCATCCGCGGAGAGCAGGTCCTCGCACAAAGGGCGCAGCGGCCGGCGCAGCCAGTCGCTGAGCGGGATGCCGAAGCCCTTCTTCGGCCGGTCGATGATGGCGTCGGGGATCTTGCCGCGCATGACCTGCTTCAGCAGCCATTTGCCGCCGCTCCAGGGACGCTTGGCCGAATCGGGCAGGCTGTTCAGCAGCTCCACAACCTCTACGTCCATGAAGGGCGCCCGCACCTCCAGTGACGTGTACATGCTGGCGCGGTCCACCTTCACCAGGATGTCGTCGAGCAGGTAAGTGAGCAGGTAGATGAGGATCGTGGAATCCAGCGGACCGTCCTTGCCGCCCCGTTCGCTCAGGAGCGCATCGATCGGCTCCAGCCCGGTGGCCGATCCAAGCTCAGCCCGCGCCTCGCGGGTGAACAGCTCCTGCTTCTCCTGTGGCGTGAAGCTGCCCAGCCACAGCGTATGCACATGCTGCGGCCCTTGGCCGAAGCCGCGCAGGAACTGCCTCACCTTGAAGTCGAGGCTGATGTTGCGGTCGCTCACGGGCAGCAGCCCTGAGGCGCGTTGCAGCAACCGCATCAGGCCATGGGGCAGGGCGGCCATGAGGCGGCGGTACCGGTCGGCGACGAATGTGGGGTAGCCCGCCAGCAACTCGTCGCTGCCATCGCCCCCCAGCGCCACGGTCACCTGCTGGCGGGCGAAGCGGCTGAGCAGGTGCGTGGGGATGAGCGACGCATCGGCGAAGGGCTCGTCCAGCGTGGCATAGAGCGGCGCGATAAGGTCCAGGCTGTCCTGCTCGGTGAGGACCTGTGCATGGTGCTCGGTGCCCAGGTGATCTGCCACCAGCCGGGCTTGGCTGCTCTCGTCATAACTCTTCTCCTCGAACCCGATGGAAAAGGTCTTGATGCGGCTGGTGCTGCTGCGCTGCGCGTAGTAGGCCACGGTGCTGCTGTCCAGCCCGCCGCTCAGGAAGACACCCAGCGGCACATCGCTCATGAGCCGGCGCTCGGTAGCCTTCAGCAGCGCCTCGTCCAGCCGGGCCATGGCCTCGGCCTCGGAGAGCGGAGCCTTGGTGAACCGAGGCGTCCAGTAGGGCCGCTCCCAGGCCACACGCCCCTCGAGCACTCTCATGCAATGGCCCGGCCTCAGCTTCCGCACGCCGCTCGCGATGCTGCGTGGCGTGGGCACGTACTCGAAGGTGAGGTATTGGTTGAGCGCATGCAGGTCCAAGCGGGCGTCCACCGCTGGGTGCGCGAGCACCGCCTTCAGCTCGCTTCCGAACACGAATGCGCCAGGCGCCTCGGCGTAGTGCAGGGGCTTCTTGCCCATGCGGTCCCGCGCCAGGAAGAGGCTGCCGTCCCGGGCATCGTGGATGGCGAAGGCCCACATGCCATTGAGCAGGGGCAGCATCGCTTCGCCATGCTCTGCGTAGAGGTGCAGCAGCACCTCGGTGTCGGAGGCCGTGCGGAACACGCGCCCCTTCGCCGCCAGTGCATCGCGCAGCGCGCGGTAGTTGTAGATCTCGCCGTTGAAGATGATGGTGAGCCGCCCCTCGTCATCGCGCATGGGCTGGTCGGCCCCATGGCTCAGGTCGATGATGCTCAGCCTGGCATGTGCCAGACCCGTCGCGCCGACCATCACGGCCTCCTGCAGGTCCGGTCCGCGGTAGGCGATGCGCGCGATCATGCGGCGGGCATCCTCCAGCCCTCCGCTGCCTTGGAATCCGGCGATGCCGCACATCCGCGTTCAGGATTGGGCGCGCCGGGCCACGGCGATGATGCTCGATCCGGCGAGGCCGCCGGGCAGCACCGCGGCTTCCAGTGCGAAGAGCCTCCCGATGGCGTTGTGCGCGGCGCTGGCCGCCCCTGGTGCCGGCGCATGGAACCGCACATTGCGCTTCCGCCCGCGCAGCGCGTTGTTCAGGGCAATGGCCGCATAGAGTCCGTGGAAGAAGTAGGCGCTCCATTCCGGCGACAGGCCCGCCGCCTCGAGTTCCTGCTGCAGCAAGGGCCGGTCATAGCGGCGGAAGTGGCCGAAGTGGTCGTCGAAGGTGGTCCACAGTTCTTGGCGGGCCGGCACGGTCACCACCACGGTGCGCGCATTCGGATAGGCCGCCAGAAGCCCGCGCAGGAACCCCGGCGCATCGGCGATGTGCTCGATCACATCGAAGAGCGCCAGCACCGTGATGCCTGCCCGGAAGTCCGCCGGCAGCGCCGTGGCATCAGCGCCCAGCATCAGGTGCTCCGCCGCATGGATCCCCTGGCGGGGAGTGCCCAGCTCAACGCCCTTGGCCTCCCAGCCGCAGGCCCTCAGGTGGTGCGTGACGATGCCGGTGCCGCAGCCCACCTCCAGGATGCGCTCCGTGCGCGGCACGGAGCGCTCGAAGGCGCGGGCCACTACCGCCTTGCGCGCGATCTGCCACCAAGTGCGCTCGATGCCGGGCGGATAGGCCTCACTGAACTGGTCCTGGTCGAAGTCCGTGCCCTTCATGCACTCCTCCGTTTGCCGCCGAACTTCCAGGAGTTGCCGTTGCGGAAGATGACGTAGGTGCTGCCGGGCTCCGCATCGGCCGTGCGCAGCCACTCCTCCACGGTACCGCGCCGGATGTAGGCCGTCTGAGGCGTCACCAGCTGGTCGAAGGCCACGTGCCGGAAGAAAGCGAAGCCGCGCTGCGCGATCCACAGCGAGTAGTCATAGAGAGGAAGCCCGCGCAGGACGGGCCAGCGCAGTGCGTTCAGCGCCTTGGCATACACGTAGTAGGGGGCCACCAGCGGGGTGGCGATGCCGTACTTGGTCAACCACCATGGCAGCGCCGAGGCCACCTTGCGGATGGGGTCCACCACCAAGCGGATAAGGCCGTTGCCCTCGTGCGCGTACACCCAGCAGTGGAAGCGTCCGCCCGGCTTGGTGTTCCGCAGCACCGCATCGAACCCCTTGCGCGGGTCCTTCAGGTGGTGCAGCACACCGATGCAGTAGACCAGGTCATACCGCGCCGGATCGTCGTACGTGGTCAGGTCGTGCTTCACGATCCGCCAGGCCTTGAACCCCGTGCGCCCCATGTTGCGCTCGGCCATCGCCACGCTGTCACCCAGGTCCACGCCCACCAGTTGGGCGGGCCGCCACTCGGCCATATGGGTGAGCAGGTTGCCGCCACCGCAGCCAAGCTCCAGCACGCGGCGCCCCTCGGCATCGGCGCGCCCGAGCGGCGCGAACCACTCCTCGAACTGGGCCGTGCTGTACACCGACCCCTCGGGCAGGTTGTTCCACGAGGTGGCGAAGGCATCCGCCGTGCGCTGGTCGATCGGCTGCTCGCTCATGGCTTGCGGAACCGGTATTCGATCTCCTCGAAGCCGCCCACCCAGAAGCACCACAGGCGGCTGCAGGCCATCGGGCTCAGGTTGGCGAAGAAGTTCACCACTGCGTTCACCCCGCGCATCAGGGCGATGGTGGCACTGCCCACGCCCATGTACGGCAGCAGGTGGAAGAACGCGAAGTAGTGCAGCTCCATCCGCTGCAGCTCGAAGTGCACCCCGAAGTAGCCGCTCTTGGTGAACGTGGGGTCGAAGTACTTGGGGAAGGTGACGTCGAAGCCGGCCTTGTGCTCGGCGTGCGTGAAGCCCCGGCTGAAATGCGGCACCTTCACGATCAGCGTGCCGCCCGGTTTCAGGATGCGGTGCAGCTCCTGCATCACCACGAAAGGGCGGTCGAGGTGCTCCAGCACGTGCGAGGCCAGCACATGGTCGAAGCTCGCATCCGCGAAGGGGTAGGGAAAGCTGTTCAGGTCGTGCTGCACGTCGATGTCCACGTGGCTGTGGAAATCCACATTCACGTAGCCCTCGCGGAAGTCCTCGCCGCAGCCCAGGTTCAGTTTGCGCTCCATCAGAGGTTGACCTTTCGTCGGATGGTGAAGGTGGTCTTGCCCTGGCTCTCGAAGTAGGTGCGCATCATCATCTCCGCCAGTACGCCGAGCAGGATCATGAGCAGCCCGATGATGAAGAACATGGAGGTGATCACCGGCAGCGGCGTCTGCACGAAATCCTTGCGACCGGTGAGCTTGAACCAGAGCATGAGGGCGAAGGCGAAGAACGCCACGCCGAAGGAAAGGAAGCCCGCTCCGCCGAAGAAGTGGATGGGCTTGGTCATGTGCTTGTCCAGGAACTTGATCAGCAGCAGGTCCAGCATCACCTTGTAGGTGCGGAAGAGCCCATAGTTGCTGCGGCCGAACTGGCGCGGCTGGTAGCGTACCGGCAACTCGCCCACGCGCCCCCCCTGCCAGCTGCAGTACACGGGTATGAAGCGGTGCATCTGCCCGTAGAGCACCACGTCCTTGATCACGTCGCGTCGGTAGGCCTTCAGCGTGCAGCCGTAGTCGTGCAGCTTCACCCCGCTGATGGAGCTGATCAGCCGATTGGCCATCAGCGAGGGCAGCTTCCGCGTCAGGAACTGGCCCTTCCAGCGGTCGCGCCGCCAGCCGCTGACCACGTCATAGCCCTCGTCGAGCTTGGCCAGCAGCAGCGGTATGTCCGCCGGGTCGTTCTCCAGGTCGCTGTCCATCAGCACCAGTACATCGCCCTTGGCATGCTGGATGCCCGCATTGATGGCCGCCGTCTGCCCGAAGTTGCGGCGGAAGTCGATGGCGCGCAACCGCCCATCAGCGGCGCAGGCCTCCGCCAGCACGCGGAAGGAATCGTCCTTCGACCCGTCGTTCACCAGGATCACCTCGTAATCCAGCGCATCCAGTGCGCCCTTGATGCGCTCCAGCAGCAGGGGCAGGCTCTTCGCCTCGTTGTACACCGGAATGATGAGCGAGATGTGCGGCATGGCGTCAGGGGCGGGGCGCGAAGCGACGATGCAGGCCCACGAAGGCGCATAGCAGCATCACGGGGATGAAGAGCACCAGGTAGCGGTGCTCGGCGAAGCGCAGCACCAGGGGGAATATGAGGAGGCCGAACGGAACGATCAGCGCTGGAACCGCTGCCATCGCCCGCTCCTCGGGCCGCCGCACCCAGAGCCAGGCCCCCGCAAGGCCGCACAGCAGCGTGGCCCAGTGCAGCCCGAAGTGGAACAGCTTCATCGCCTTCTGGTGTAGCGGCATCGCGCGGAAGGTGAGGTCATAAGCCACGGGGTTGCCCGTCTGCAAGACGTAGCGCCTCAGTGCGAGCAGCCTCGAGAGCACGTAATATTGGAAGGGATGCTCGTCGATGAAGGCGGCCGTCCATCGCTCGAAGCGCGCGTTCAGCGCCCGGTTGCGGGCCTCCAGATATGCGGCGGACACCGTGTCGTGCTTCAGCGCGAGGATCTCATCGGCCGCGGCGCGCAGGCTGTCCATGGTGTACGCGCTCGTGAGGATGCGGTCCGGGAGCTGGATGGAACCGGCGTTGGTGCGCCCTGGCACCTGGTCCAGGCCGGTGTTGAAGAAGCGCATCTCCGCCTGCGGGTCGGTCCACCAGGTGATGTCGCCACCGATGGCCTGCACGAATACCATGGCCGTCAGCGCCGGGGTGGGGGAGTCCTCATCCACATAGAGCGTGCGGGTCACCGGTATGAAGGAGCCGTAGCGGATTGCGTTGCGGATGATCCAGGCTCCATCGGCCACCGCTAACGGCAGCAGGAAGAGCACCGCATGACGGAGCGCCCCGGCGCGCTGCCGGCGGCCCAGCCAGAGTGCCACCAGCACGAATGCGGGCACGGGGGCGAGCACCGGCTTCAGGAATATGCCCCACGCCAGCCAAGCGCCCGCGATCACCAGGTCCGCCGTGCGGCCCTGCCGGTTCCACGCCACCCAGCGGTCCAGGAAGAAGATCATCGCCGAAGTGCAGAAGCTCTCGGTGAGGATCACCGCATCGTACCACTGTACCGAGATGCTCACCGCATACACCGCCAGCAGGCCTGCGAACAGGGCCATCGATCCGGTGAGCCGGTACGCCAGGCGCGCCAGCACGTACATGCTCACCGCGGCCAGCAGCGTTTGCAGCAGCACCAGCGCATCGTAGGTCAGGGGCGGCTCCGTGAAGAGGCGGACCAGCAGGTATACCGCGCCATAGCCCGGCATGCGCACGTCCGGCGTGTAGTCGCCGCCCCGCATAAGTGATTCGATGGGCTCGAAGTACGTGGGCGCATCCGTCCACCAAACCCCCAGCCATCCCGCATTGCCCAAGCCGATTCCGCCCACCTGCATCAGGATCGTGAGCGTTGCGGCCTTGATCGCCAGGGTCACCACGAGCCATGCGCCCCAGCGCTCGGGATCGGGAAGTCGGTCGAGTAAACGGCGCATCAGGGAGGGCAGCCCGGAGCCGCCGATGGTCGATGCGCAAATAAAGGCAAAATGCCCCGCCTGCCCGGAGCCGCGCCCGGCCCACCGGTACCGCGTGGAATGGCGCTGCATACATTCGCCGGCCTCGTTCGGCACCAGCATCCGTGCTCCGGCCCAGGCGTGCATGGTGAAGCCGATCGTCGCAGCGCCGATGGCCACTGTACCCCATGCCCTTGTCACAGGCGGTGCCGGATTCATCGGCAGTCATGTCGTGGACAGGCTTCTGGCCGAGGGCTGGCGCGTCACCGCCATCGACGATTTCGACCCCTTCTATGCAGCCGCCATCAAGCGCGCCAACGTGGCCGAGCACCTGAGGCACCCCGCCTACCGCCTGGTGGAGGGCGACCTGCTCAACTCCGCCGTGCTCGCGGCCGCCGAGCCCGCCGATGCACCCTTCACCGTGGTGGTCCACTTGGCCGCCAAGGCCGGCGTCCGGCCCAGCCTCATCGACCCCATGGCCTACCACCGGGCCAACGTCACGGGCACGCTTGTTATGCTCGGCCGGGCCCTGGCTTGGGGCGCTCCGCACATCGTGCTCGCCAGCAGCAGCAGCGTCTACGGCGAGGACCCCGGGGTGCCATGGCGCGAACAGGACTGCCGGGAACGGCCCATCAGCCCCTACGCGGCTACCAAGGTGATGGCCGAGCGCTATGCGCGCGAGCATGCGCACCGCACCGGCCTGCGCACCACCGCGCTCCGCTTCTTCACGGTCTACGGGCCGAGGCAGCGGCCCGACCTGGCCATCCATCAGTTCACGCGCGCCATCATCGAGGGCCGGCCCATCAAGCGCTTCGGCGATGGCGGCACGCGCCGCGACTACACCTACATCGACGACATCGTCAATGGAGTCATGGGAGCCATTCGGCGCACCGCCGGCGAGGCCTTCGAGGTCTACAACCTCGGCAACTCGGGCACCGTCACGCTCAATGAGCTCATCGCTGCCATCGAGCGCACCGTGGGACGCAAGGCCGTCATCGAGCAGCATCCTGAGCAGCCAGGCGATGTGCCACAGACCTACGCCGATGTCTCCAAGGCGGGCCTGCACCTCGGCTTCGTGCCCTCCACCCCGCTCAGCGTCGGCCTCGAGGCCTTCCACCGCTGGTTCCTGCAGGCCAAGGAACTGGGCATCCTGCCCTAGCTCCCAGCCCGCGCCTTGGGCGCTCAGGCCTCCGCCTCCACCTCGTCGAACTTCACGCCCACCCGCAACTCGTTGCGCACCACCAGGCGGCCGTTCTGCGGGCGCAGGAAGTAGAGCGCGTCCACCTCGCTCACAGGCTCCGGCGCGGCCGTGATGGCCATGAAGCCCAGGTCGCGCGCCATGCCTAGCACGGCCTTGCGGTTGATGGCATCCAGGCTGTGCACCTCGTCCAGGAAGAAGGGCACGCGGCTCAGCGGCTGGTGCGTCACCGCATCCTCCTTCAGCATGCTGCGCAGCACCAGCAGGTTGAACAGCACCTTGATGGTGATGGCCGTGCCGTGGCTCTCCACCTGCAGATTGTCGTAGTGGTGCACGCGGCCGCCCTTGATGGCCACGCTGAAGCGCAGCGTGAAGAGGTCGCCGTAGTGCAGCGTGATGCGCTCGCTGAGGCGGTTGCGGAAGCTCGCGTAGGCGGCATCCAGCTTCTTGCTGTCATCGAAGAGGCCGGTGTGGTCGGTCTCGGCCAGCTCGCGCAGCGGCTCCACCAGGTCGCTCTGCTCCATCACCTCCATGCGCAGGCTTTCGAGGTTCGAGACGCTCACCGTGCTGAAGCGGCGGTTCAGCTGCTCGGCGGCCTGCTTGATGTCGTGCAGCCCGTTCAGCACGTTGGCGAAGCTGGCGCGCAGCAGGTGCAGGTAGTTGTCCCAGTCCTTGCGCAGCGCCTCCTCGAAGGCCGGCAGGCCATCCAGCTGCTCGCGCATCAGGCGCACGGTATCGGCCTCCGTGGCGCCGATGATGTCGCCCTTCAGCACGTTCTCGATCTTGCTGCGCAGGCCATCCATCTCGCGGCTCAGGTCCTTGTGCTCCACGGTGAGCTTCAGGTACAGCGCGATGGCATCCTCCGGGTCGTTGGGCACGCTGATGGGTTCCAGCGGCTTGGCCTCCGCATCGGGCGGCGGCGCGCATTGCTCCATCAGCCGCAGCAGACGGTTGAAGCGCTCGTCCTCCTTGTTCAGCGCGTTGCGCTGCTCATAGAGCTTCACGCTCAGTTCATCCAGCTTCTGGCGGGCCTCCACGCGCTGCGTCTCCGCGCCCGACTTCTCCTTGTTCAGCTCGGCCAGGCGCTTCTTCAGCTTCGGCTCGTCCTTGCGCTCCTCCTGCAGGCGTTCCCAGCGGCCCAGGCCGTCGGCGATGCGGTCCACCGCCTTCTGCGCGGCATCGCGCTCGGCCACCAGCTTGTCGCGGTTCTCGATGGCCGCCATCAACTGCGTCAGGCGCTCCAGCTCGTGCTTGTGGTCGGTCAGCGACTTCTTCAGCGCCTTCACATCCACCAGGTCCTTCCACGCATGGCTGTTGTCGGGCAGCGGCAGGCTCAGCACCGCGTCGCTGTACTTGCCGTCTTTGATGTTGGCGGCCAGCTCCTTCAGCAGGGCCTCCAGCTGCTTCTTCTTCTTGATCTCCACGCCGCCCTTGGCCACCGGCAGCTTCAGCAGGTCGATGTTGAAGAGGCGCGACACATCATGGAGCTGCTGCTCGTCGATGCTGGCGCGCAATGTGGTGATCAGCGCGTGGTCGAATCCGGCGATGGCCTTCTCGGTGCTCGCCACGCGGTGCTTCGCCTCGGCCAGCGCGCGCTCGGTGCGGGCACGGTCGGCGCTCTGCGCGTTGCCCAGGCTGCGGTCCAGCAGCGCCAGCTTCTCCTTGGCGTTGGCCAGGGCCTCGCGCTCCAGCTGCTCGCTGAAGTCCTCCAGGCCCTTGCCCAGCTGCGCCAGCCGGGCCATGTCGCCATCCACGCGGCCCTTCATCCCGGCCAGCTCGGCGATCCGGTCGTCCAGGTTCTGCAGGCCGGCCACCATGCCCTCGCGCTCGCGCTCCAGCAGCTCGGTCTTGGCCACGATGGCCTCTTTCACGTGCTTGTTGTGGTCGTGGGCCTTGCGCCGCTTCTCCATCAGGTCGGCGTGCACAACGGCCAGCCGTCCCTCCAGCTCGCTGCGCAGGGTGCTGCGCTCGATGTAGGTGCGGAGCCGGTCCTGCTCGGACTTCAGCGTGTTCAGCTTCAGGCG
>DDRC01000154.1:387-25911 GCA_002342985.1 Flavobacteriales bacterium UBA2426 | reverse complement strand
GGCCGAACTTCGGGGAAGCTTACAGGAGCAAGCGGCCAAGAAGATCGCCGGGCTTACGCCTGAGCGCTTGGCCAAGTGGGAGGATGGAACGGAGCTGCCCACCATCAAGCAGGCGGAGACCTTGGCGAAAGCATACCGCAGACCCTTCGCCATGCTTTTCCTGCCCGAGGTTCCGTACGACTTCACGCCGCTGAACGACTTCCGCCGCTCGGGTTCCAAGGAGTTGACCACGGCGGCGGTCTTCATCTTGCGGGATATCCAGCAGAAGCATAGCTGGATCAGCGAACTGCAACGCGAGAACGAGGAGCCCGTATTGCCTTTCGTGGGGCGCTTCACCATACACGACGAACCGGAGGTGGTGGCAGAGGACATCCTTCGTACGCTGGGCATCGACCCGGAAGCCTATCAGCAGAAGGAGCCCATGCGCGAATGGATGGCCAAGGCCGAGGCGGCTGGCATTTTCGTTTCGCGCACAAGCTTCATCCATTCGCGCTTGAAGCTGGACAGCGATGAGTTCCAAGGCTTCGCCATCGCTGATCCGCATGCGCCCTTCGTCTTCATCAACACCGAGGATTGGGACAAGGCGCAGCTGTTCACGCTGGTGCATGAGTTGGCGCACATCTGGATCGCGGCCACGGGCATCTCCAGCGACATTGTACCAGCCACGGCGCAAGCACCGAACACCAACCCCATAGAGCGGTTCTGCAACGCGGTAGCGGCCCATGCGCTGATGCCGGACCACGTCATGGCATCACTCACTGCATCCCAGTTCACCCGGTCGGCCTCCATCGCGCAGGTCGCCGAACGGTATGGGGTGAGTGCATGGGCCCTGCTCGTGCGTGCACATGGACGCGGGCTCGTCAGCGATGCGGGCTACACGTCCATGAAGGCGGTCTTGGACCAAGAGTTCAACGCGTATGTGCGAGCACTGGCAGAGAAGAACAAGGAGAAGGAGCGACCCAAGGGAGGTCCCGATCCGTACTTGCTCAGATTGAACAAGAACGGTCGGCTCTTCACCCAGATCGTCCTGGACGCATTCCGAGGCGGTGTGATACAACCCACCTTGGCGAGCAGCCTGCTGAACACGCCGGTGAACAACTTCGCGAAGTTCGAAGCCATCATGTACCGATGAGCTTGCGGTCGACCATCTACTGCTTGGATGCGAACGTGCTCATCAAGGCCTGGGAGGGCTACTATTCGCCGAAGCTCTGTGCCAGCTATTGGGAGGTTCTCGATGTGCTTGGCGCCAAGGGTCAGTTGTTCGTTCCCTACTGGGTGGCGGAGGAGATCCATCGCACGGATGATGACCTTTCAAAGTGATTGAAGAAAAGCCGCATCAAGGTCCGAAGCGTGAACGAAGAAGTCGGCCTCAAGTTGAAGGAGATCTACGCCAAAGACCCGAAGCACCGGTTGTTGGTGGACAATACCAAGCAACGTTCATTGGCCGACCCCTGGCTCATCGCGCATGCCATGGCTGAGAGTGCCTGCGTCGTCTCCAAGGAGGCGCGATCAACTGCCGCGAACAACAAGAAGGTGAAGATCCCGGACGTGTGTGAAGCAATGGACGTGCGGTGCATTGATGACTTCACGATGATCGAGGAACTGGGGATCACGTTCAGTTGTGCGCTGTAGTGCGGGCGTAGTTCGTTCCCCCCGCTGGTGCGGATCTTCACTCCCTGCCTTTCGCGCGGTCTCACTCGAACACCCTGAAGTACTCCTCGACCCGGTAGATGCGTCCCCACTTGATAACGGTGATCTCGCGCAGGATGCCCACCTGCGCAAAGGCGGCGATGAGCTTGTAAGCCAGAGGCCAGTGGTTGACCGATTGCCGGAGCCACCATTTCGGCGTTCACCACGGGTGCTGTCACAGGTACTCCAGCAAACGCGGCGCGGATGTGGCTCCGTTGTCGCTTCTGCATTTCTCGCATCCTCCAAGGTTTCGCCTGCGCAGAGCTGCCCCTTCGCCCCCATACGCGAACTGGGTCGCTATTCCTTCACCACGCGTTCTACTGCCCGTGTACCGTCGGCAAAGCGCAATTGCACGAGATACACTCCGCTTTCCTGGCCGGCAAGGTCCACCGTCAAGTAACCGGCATGGCTGGTTGTTGGCTTCGCCATGATCGTGCGACCGGTCGCGTCCAAGAGCAGCATTTCTTGCACAGATGGGCTTGCAGGCATCGTGATAGTAATAATCGAACTGGTCGGGTTGGGTGTAAGGGTGAACAAGGATTTCGGTTCCTCCTCAACGCCTACTTCGGCTGGTCCGAGTTTCACGACCCATCCATCCACAGCGCCATGGTTGCCTGTCACATCACCATCATTTGACATGGTACCTCCTGCCAATACATAACGTCCATCGCCGACCGCTTCGATTGCGTTGGCTGTTTCCCCGTATGTTCCACCCAGGCACTTCTGCCACTCCAGAGCCCCAACGGCGTCGAGCTTGACGACCCATGCATCTGAAGGCCCGGTGGATCCTTCATGAAGGCCGCTGACATCGCCATCATTGGAACCAGTAGAGCCGGCTATGATGTAACCACCATCTGACGTTTGGTGGACGGAGTTCGCGAAATCGCCACTGGACCCACCCAAGCTTCTTTGCCATTGCAGATCGCCGACCGCATTAAGCTTCACCACCCAAGCATCCGTCAAGGTGTCCGCGTGAAGAAAGGTCACGTCACCGTCGTTCGACCCTGTGGATCCAACCAGTATGAAACCGCCATCGAGGGTCTCAAGAGCGGTGGTGAACTCATCCTCCCCGCTTCCCCCCATGCAGTTCTGCCATTGAATGGCCCCAGTGCTATTCAGCCGGAGGACCCAGGCATCCTTGCCGCCATGTTGGCCGATGACATCTCCATCGTTCGAGTAGCTGTGGCCTGCAACGACATACCCGCCATCACTGGTCTGCTGAACCGACCACAACGCGTCATATGCGGACCCGCCGAGGCAATGTTGCCATTGAATCACTGCATCGGCATCCAGTTTCACAATCCAACCGTCCCCATTACCATGATTTCCGCTCAAGTCGCCGTCGCTGGATGCGGTCGACCCGGCCAGTACAAAGCCGCCATCCGGAGTTTCTTGTATGGCTCGACCGATGTCTCCGCTTAATCCGCCTAAACAATACTGTGCTACCAAGCCGCCTGCTGGACCCAACCTAACCACCCAAGCATCCACGCCGGAGTTCCCGGTCACATCACCATCATTCGACCACGAAAAGCCCGCCATCAGACAACCACCATCTGAAGTTCCAGCGATAGCGTTAGCGCGCTCCTCGTTCGTTCCACCTAAGCATTTCTGCCATTCAATCGTGCTTGTGGCGTCGAGCTTCACGACCCAAGCATCGTATGGTGGAAATGTGCCGCCATGATGTCCGCTGACATCGCCATTGCTGGAAGTCGTCCATCCAGCGACAAGATATCCCCCATTCGTGGCCTTCGATAGGGCATTCAGGTATTCCGTACTCGATCCACCCAGGCACTTCTGCCATTCGATGGCAGGCTGTGCGCTCAATATCGCTGACGTTAGAAGTGTGTGGGCAATAACAAGGGTTCGAGATGTTCTCATGGGCATCATGATGGAATCAGTCATTCTGCTGGACGTGTTGTCTAGAACGCCAACGTCCGTGCAATGTACAAGCTGTGTTGAAGGGAGCAAGCCACCTTTGGCACGAGCATCGACATGCGTAAGGTTGCATGTGTACACTTCATGCCCCGCCTCATCGTCCACGGTTCCACCATCTCGCTCGACGGCTTCGGCGCCTGTCCGCAACATCCGATGGAGGCTTTGGTCGGTGGGTTGGAAAGGGATCTCAAGCCGCCTGTTCCCATGCGGACCGTAACCAACGTCGCACCTTAGCATCGATGTCGCGCTTTCGGTAGAGCTCCAAGTGGTGTGTGAACCGCTTCGGTCCGATCCTCACGACCTCCTTCCAGCGCGGTGAAGGATCGGGCTTGGGGAAGGAGAGCGTTAGAACGAGCGGCGCCGTGGGGTAATCCTTAAGGTACTGGCCGGGCATCCATACCACCGCGAAATTCCGCTTGCGCCGGAACGCGATCTGGCTTTTGGACACACGCATCGTCGCAGCGCCCAAGCGGTCGATCTCACGGGAGAGGACGTCGAAGAGTTGGCGTGGATCGCTTCGCTGCTGGAAGAACCTATCGATGGTCGCGTTCGTCATGGTCCATCGCCTCATCCCTCAATAACGGGAGTACCAATAGTAAGCGGATACGCCCAAATTTGATCCATATCAAACCCTCTTGCCCCGCCTCCTCGTCCACAGCTACACCATCTCGCTCTCCGACTTCGCCGCCCTCAACTAGTCCCAGTCCCTGTGCGCAGGCTTCATCGCCTCTTCCATGAAGCGATCCAGCGTTCCGTAGAGCCACGTTCTCGGGGTCAGGTAGGCGTTCACGTTCGCGTGAATCCGTCAGATGAACGATCGCCACGCGTCCATCCGAAAGCGCGAACAGCGGTAGATGCGTCCTTGCTCGTTGCCCGTGACCAAGGGTGGCATGTCCTACTGATGGAGGAGAGCTTTTCAAATTTTCGCCCCGAAACTTGAAAAGCCCCTCCTGCTTTTCAATTCCTGGAGAGGGCCTTCCATCAAACAACCATCAAGAAATGGAATGGCTGTGTATCAGGTGGTTATGACCGTGGTCGCGCCGGCCGAGCTCTTCCTATCAAGCAAACGGACGAGGTGGGGGCGAGGCCCCTGCGCAACATCGTTTCGTTTGTTTCGATTAACTTTGTGTCACTCACACCGAACGTTATGCCCGCCCTAGAGACCCCTACCCCCCGGCCCACGCGCTCCGAGCAGGAGGCTGCGCGGCGATCGTTCCCGGCGCTCGAGGAGTCGTTGAAGAGCCTGACCCGGAAGGACACCACGGAAATCGAGATCGAGGAGACCTCCCAGAAGATCACCGTGCCCACCATGGCGCTCCAGCTCCTCACGCGGATCCTGAAGGACCTGGGCGAAGGCCGCCCCGTGCAGATCGTCCCCATCGCCGCCGAAATGACCACGCAGGCCGCCGCCGAGATGCTCGGCTGTTCGCGGCCGCATGTGGTGAAGCTCCTGGAGCAAGGCAAGATTCCCTTCACCAAGATCGGCAAGCACCGCCGCATCCGGTATGAGGATGTGATGAAGTACCGTCAGGCGATGAAGGAGGCGCAGAAGCAGCACCTCAAGGACATGATGCGCGACGACGAAGAGGCCGGGCTCTATGATACATAGCGTTCGCTTCACGTGTGTCCTGGACACCAACGTCATCTACCCGGTCAACATCCGGGACCTGCTGCTGTGGTTCGCGCACTACGACCTCTTCACCGTGAAGTGGAGCAGCGGCATTTGCGAAGAGTGGATCAAGGTGATGCGCGCGAAGGGGGTTGATGAGCGAACGATCGCCAAGCGCATCCAACGCATGAGCGATGCCTTCCCGGATGCCCTCGTGGAGAACTACGATGGCCTAATCGAAGCCTTGCAGCTTCCAGATATGGACGACCGCCATGTGCTGGCCGCGGCGATCAAGGCCAACGCCAACCTGATCGTCACGAACAACCTGAGCGATTTCCCAGCCGCGGAGTTGGCCAAGTATGGGCTGGAAGCGAAGAGCGCCGATGACTTCCTCACGGACATCATCGACCTGAACCAGACGCGCGCATTGGAGGCCTTCAAGGAGCTGGTGGCGAATCGACGATCCCCGGAGCTCGACGCCTATCAGGTGCTGGACCAGTTCAGGAAGGTGGGCCTGAAGAACACGGCCGACTATCTCCATGCACTGCTGTGATGCATGATCGTAAGTGTTGCATTGAGCATGAGTGAATACCCCGCTGATCTCTGAAGCACCATGAAACCCGGAGCCAATAACAAACGCGTCTTCAAGATGCCCTTCGCCAGCGTGTATCCGCACTATGTGACGAAGGTGGAGAAGAAGGGACGCACGAAGGAGGAGCTGCACCAGGTCATCACGTGGCTCACGGGCTACGATGAGCAGGCGCTTCAGCAGATCATCGCCGACCAGACCGACTTCCGCACCTTCTTCGCCGAGGCCCGTCTGAACCCGAACACCACCAAGATCACCGGCGTGATCTGCGGCTACCGCGTGGAGGAGATCGCCGACCCGCTGATGCAGCAGATCCGCTACCTGGACAAGCTGGTGGATGAGCTGGCCAAGGGGAAGGCAATGGAGAAGATCTTGCGGGAATGACGCTGCGTGCGCTGGGTACTCATCGCGGTATCTGCTTCAGCAGCTCTTTCAATCGCTTATTGGTCAAGGTGGCCTGTTCGCTCTTGTCGTAGATCGCCAACAAATACACCTCTTCACGCACGGCCACCACGCAGGTGATCACGCGCGCGCCGCCTGACTTCCCTGCGCCCTTTGACTTGATGGCCAAACGGATCTTGTAGCAACTGCTGCCGAGCGGCGTGCCCATGTGTGGTTCTTCCGCCAAAGCGTTGCCGAGTTCGGCCAACTCGGACCTCAGGGACCGGTACTTCTTCGCAAGTCCCTTGAGTTCTTTGACGAACTCCGGGATCGGTATCACGTCAAAGCTCATCGAGCACCTCTTTCAAGGTCTTGAGCTTCCGTTTTCCGGCGATGTGCTCGTCCATTTCCTTGAACGCGCGGGTAAGACCCTTCACGAACTTCTCCTCCTGCGGGGTCATGGGCTTGCTCAGCTTGGGACGGCGGCTGGTGGTCGCTTTCGCCGCACGGCGCTTGGACGTCTTCGCCGTCGATGGCGCACGCCGCACCTCAACACCCTCGATCTCGTTCAGAATGTCGGTCACCAGCTTCTCCTTGCGGGGATCGGTGATGTTGACGAGCAGGAGTTTCATGGTCGTGTAAAGGTAATGCGACCATGGCCCGCAGTGCCATCGCTGCTCACGACCGGGGCTCTTCACTCCCAAAGATCACACGTATGGCGCGCACACCAGCGTGCAGCGCTGATCGGGTTTCGGGGCTTAGAGTACGTGTTGCAAGGAAATGCTTGAACACGCTACTTGTAATACCATTGAATTCCAGGCCCGTACTAGCCGCTTTCCATTCCTCCTCCATCTCGGGGATCAGGCTTGGGTCTTGTTCATGTCGAAGCTGTTCGATCGCGTTGCGGACGATCTGAACTTCGTTGGCATAGGGTGTGCCTGCCATACTTACATATCTACTTCGGCTCCCACAACTCGATCTTGTTCCCCTCCGGGTCATACACCCACGCGAACCTGCCATAATCCTCGTCCGTGCGCTTGGGGTCGATGCGCACGCCGGCGGCCTCGAGCTTCTGCAGCAGCCCATCGAGGTCCTGCACGCGCAGGTTGAGCATGAACTGTTGCTGGTCGTTCCCGAAGTAGTCGGTGTCGCGCTTGAAGGGCGAGAACACCGTGGGCCCGGCATCCTGCTGCCAGATGAAGCCCGCCTCCTCGTTGTTGATGCCGAAGTGCTCGTAGTACCACTTGGCGAGCGCCTTGTGGTCGTTGGCGCGGAAGAAGAGCCCGCCGATGCCGGTGACGTGTCGGGACATGGGATGTTTTCAGTAGGACCAAGGTAGCTCGGTGCACGGCTAAACCGCCTTGGCCTTCCGCACCACCTTTCTCTTCGCCGGCCGTTCCACCTTCTCGATGCTGCCATGCTTCTCGCCCATCATGCGACCCCACTTGGCGATCTCTTCCAGCAAGGGCAGCAATGTGCGGCCGTGTGGCGTGAGCGCGTATTCCACGCGCGGTGGAACTTCGGCATGCACCTTCCGGCTCACGAAGCCATCGCGCTCCAGCTGGCGCAATTGCATGGAGAGCATTTTCTCCGTTATGCCCGGGATCAGCTTGCGTAGCTCGCTGAAGCGCTTCTTGTCCTTGCGCAGGTACCACAGCACGATGGCCTTCCACTTACCGCCCACCAGCTCCATGGTGACATCCAGCGCGCAGTGATAGACGCGCCCGTGGAGCTTGATCCGGTACTCGTTGCCTTCGATGATCATGGTGTTGAAAAGTTGCTGCGGGATCCCGGCCTTGCAGCGGCGCCTAACCGGGCGCCGGCAGCTCATACTATCCTCCGTGACAGTCCTTGTGGAAAGTATAGAGGCCGGTCATCTTCGCATGGGCTAAGGAAACGAAACCAATACGCACAACCATGAAGATCGGTGTATTCGGAACGGGGGTGGTCGCACAGACCATCGCCGAGAAACTGGACAGCCTGGGGCACACGGTGGTGCTCGGCACACGCAGCGTGGAGCAGAGCATGGCCCGCGCGGACAGGGACGGCTTCGGGCGACCCCCGCTGAAGGACTGGCTGGCCGCGCACCCCACGGTGAAGCTCGGCACCTTCGCCGAGGCGGCCGCGCACGGCGAGCTGCTGGTGAACGCCACCAGCGGGCACGGCTCCATGGAGGCGCTGAAGCACGCCGGCGAAGCGCACCTCAGCGGCAAGGTGATGCTGGACATCGCCAATCCGCTCGACTTCTCGAAGGGCTTTCCCCCGAGCCTCTCGGTGTGCAACACGGACTCGCTGGGCGAGCAGCTGCAGCGCGCCTTCCCGCAGCTCAAGGTGGTGAAGGGCCTCAACACGCTCACCTGCTTCCTGATGGTGGCCCCGCGCCTGCTGCCGGAGGAGCATCACATGTTCCTCTGCGGCAATGATGCCGGCGCCAAGAGCGAGGTGCGTGCCCTGCTGCGTTCCTTCGGCTGGACCGATGCGGAGATGATCGACCTGGGCGACATCACCATGGCGCGCGGCACCGAGCAGCTGCTGCCGATCTGGGTACGGCTGTACGGCACCCTGCAGGACGCCATGTTCAACTTCCGCGTGGTGCGCATGGCGAAGCAGGCCTGAGCCCTTCGGGTGCAGGTCGTGAGGTGATGGTCGTCAGGCCGTAGCTTTGGCTTCGCAATCGGACCCGATGGCCAAGACCCTCTCCAAGCCCGCACCCGTAAAGGCCGACATCAACGGTCACAGCACGAACGGTTCAGCCAAGAAGGCCGAGCGCCTCCCCGTGATGAAGACCTACAAGATCTTCATCGGTGGCAAGTTCCCCCGCACCGAGAGCGGGCGCTACTATCAGCCGAAAGGCGCCGATGGCAAGCCGCTGGCCAATGTGTGCCGCAGCAGCCGCAAGGACGTGCGCGATGCCGTGGTGGCCGCGCGCGGGGCCGTGGGCGGCTGGGCCGGTCGCAGCGCCTTCAACCGCAGCCAGATCCTCTACCGCATCGGCGAGATGCTCGAGGGCCGCAGCGCGCAGTTCGTGCACGAGCTGGTGCTGCACGGCGCCACGCCCAAGCAGGCCGAGGCCGAGGTGGCCGCCGCCATCGACCGCTGGATCCACTACGCCGGCTGGTGCGACAAGTACCAGGCGCTCTTCAGCAGCGTGAACCCCACGAACTCTTCGCACTTCAACTTCAGCGTGTACGAGCCCACGGGCGTTGTGGGCATCCAGTGTGCAGGGAGCAACGGCCTCCTGGAGCTCGTGAGCCTGATCGCCCCCGTGATCGCCGGAGGCAACACCTGCGTGGTGGTGGCCAGTGAGAAGCATCCCCTGCCGGCGGTCACCTTCACCGAGGTGCTCGCCACCAGCGACCTGCCCGGCGGCGTGGTGAACCTGCTCACCGGCTTCCGCAGCGAACTGCTCAAGCCCCTGGTGGCGCACATGGACATCAACGCGGTCGTTGTGGCCGACGCTTCCAAGGAGGAGCGCACCATGCTCGATAGCGAGGCCACCTGCAACCTGAAGCGCGTGGTGTACCCGAAGGTGAGCGACTGGAATAGCGAGGAAGCACAGAGCCCCTACTTCATCCTCGACACCCAGGAAGTGAAGACCACCTGGCATCCGATCGAGCGCGGGCAGGGTGGGGGTGGGGGCTATTGAGCCATGAACCCCGTCAGCTGGGCCGACTTCGAAAAGGTCCACCTCAGTGTGGGCACCGTGCTGGCCGCGGAGGACCTGCCCAACGCCCGCAAGCCGGCCTATGTGCTCACCATCGACTTCGGTCCGCACGGGGTGAAGCGCAGCAGCGCGCAGATCACCAAGCATTACACCAAGGAGGAACTGATCGGGCGGCAGGTGGTGGCGGTGATCAACTTCCCGCCCAAGCAGATCGGCAGTGTGATGAGCGAGTGCCTCGTCACGGGTTTCCCCGACGCGAACGGCCATATCGTGCTCACGGCGGTGGAGCGGCCGCTGCCGAACGGGGCGCGGTTGATGTAGGCGGAGGACCGCTTGTTGAAAACCTGCCGCTTCATTCATGCTCCTCAATGCGCCGGTCGGATACCTTGCCGTCACGTTGAACCCTAATCCCTACGACCATGCCCGCCGTTGAAGCCTACTGCGTGAAGTGCAAAGCCAAGCGCGAAATGAAGGACGCCAAGAAAGTGGAAATGGCCAACGGCCGGAAAGCGATGAAGGGCGTGTGCCCCACCTGCGGCACCGGCATGTTCAAGATCCTGGGCAAATAGCCGGGATCAACACGGCCCGTTTCATGGATGTGCGGCCGTGGATCTGCCGCCGCTGGACCTGCGGGTACCTTTGGCCGCATGCAGCATGAAGTGATGCCGTTCGTGGAGGCGGCCATCGAGGCGGCTTTTGCCGCTGGCCGTGAGATCCTTCAGGTCTACGGCACCGATTTCACCTCCGAGCAGAAGGCGGACAAGAGTCCGCTGACGGAGGCCGACAAGCGTGCCCATGCGGCCATCGCCGCCATCCTCGCCCGGACGGGGCTGCCGGTGCTCAGTGAGGAGGGGCGTGAGATGGACATGGCGGAGCGCCAGCGCTGGTCGCGGTACTGGCTGGTCGATCCGCTCGATGGCACCAAGGAATTCGTCAAGCGCAACGGGGAATTCACCGTGAATATCGCGTTGATGGAGCGCGATGGCGCGCCGTCCGGGCCGCTGGGTGCGGCAAGGCCGATGGCCGGTGTGCTGTATGTGCCCGTAATGGACAGGCTCTACTTCGCGTGGCCGGGTGCCGGTGCGTACCGCCAGCAGGGCGCAGCAACCTGGGGCCCGGGCGGTGCGTATGAGCGGGCCGCCGCCAGCGAGCGATTGCCCGTGCCCCATTCCCGTGACGCCTATACCATCGTGGCCAGCCGGTCCCACCCGAGCCCGGAGACCGAGGCGTTCATCCAGCGCATGGAGCAGGAGCACGGCGCCGTTGCGCTCACCAGCATGGGCAGCGCGCTGAAGATCTGCCTGGTGGCCGAGGGAGCGGCCGATGCCTATCCGCGCTATGCACCCACCATGGAGTGGGACACGGCCGCCGGACACGCCATCGCCAACGAGGCGGGCTGTACGCTCATCGATGTGACCACCGGCGCCGCGATGCGCTACAACAAGCAATCACTGGTGAACAACTGGTTCATCGTCCAATAACACCAATCTGGCGCCGCGGGCAGCGGTGCGCGAAACATGGCCAAGAAGAACGGATCATCGAAGAAGCGGAAGGTGGCCCTGATCACCGGCGTCACCGGTCAGGACGGCGCCTACCTGAGCGAGCTCCTGCTGAACAAGGGCTACGAGGTGCACGGCGTGAAGCGCCGCAGCTCGCTCTTCAACACGGACCGCATCGACCACCTGTACCACGACATGCACGAGAAGGGCCGCCCCTTCCACCTGCACTACGGCGACCTCACCGACAGCGTCAACTGCCTGCGCCTGGTGCAGCAGATCCAACCGGACGAGATCTACAACCTGGCCGCGATGAGCCATGTGCACGTGAGCTTCGAGATGCCCGAGTACACGGCCAACGCCGACGGCATCGGCACGCTGCGATTCCTGGAGGCCATCCGCATCCTGGGCCTCGAGAAGAAGACCAAGTTCTACCAGGCCTCCACATCCGAGCTATACGGCGGTGTGCGTCCGCATGCGCAGAACGAGGAGACCCCCTTCCACCCGCGCAGCCCTTACGGCGTAGCCAAGCTGTACGGCTTCTGGATCACCAAGAACTACCGCGAGAGCTACGGCATCTTCGCCTGCAACGGCATCCTCTTCAACCACGAGAGCCCGCTGCGCGGCGAGACCTTCGTGACCCGCAAGATCACGCGCGCCGCGGCCAAGATCAAGCTGGGCCTGCAGGACACGCTCTACCTGGGCAACCTCGACGCCAAGCGCGACTGGGGCCACGCCAAGGACTACGTGGAGGGCATGTGGCTGATGCTGCAGGCGAAGAAGCCCGACGACTACGTGCTCGCCACCGGCAAGACCTACACCGTGCGCCACTTCGTGGACCTCGCCTTCGGAGAGGTGGGCATCAAGCTGGAGTGGAAGGGTAAGGGCGAGAAGGAGAAGGGGGTCGACAGGAAGTCCGGCAAGGTGCTCGTGGCCATCGACAAGCGCTACTACCGTCCCGCCGAGGTGGACCACCTGGAGGGCGACCCCACCAAGGCCATGCGCGAGCTGGGCTGGAAGCACAAGTACGACCTGAAGGCCCTGGTGAAGGAGATGATGGCCAGCGACCTGGAGCTCTTCAAGCGCGACGTGTACCTGAAGAAAGGCGGCCACAAGATCCTGCACGAACAGGAATGATGTACGGGCGCATCATGATGCGCCCCCACAGATCCTCTCATGAACAAGCAAGACAAGATCTACGTGGCCGGCCACCGCGGCATGGTGGGCAGCGCCATCGTGCGCAAGCTGCAGGCCGAGGGCCACACCAATATCGTGGTGCGCACCAGCAAGGAACTGAACCTGGTTGAGCAGCAGGCCGTGCGCGACTTCTTCGCCCAGGAGAAACCCGCGTACGTGTACCTCGCCGCGGCCAAGGTGGGAGGCATCCACGCCAACAATGTGTACCGCGCCCAGTTCCTGTACGAGAACCTGATGATCGAGAGCAACATCATCCACTCGGCCTACGAGAACGGGGTGAAGAAGCTGCTCTTCCTGGGCTCCTCGTGCATCTATCCGAAGATGGCTCCCCAGCCGCTGAAGGAGGAGAGCCTGCTCACCGGGCTGCTCGAGCAGACCAACGAGCCCTACGCCATCGCCAAGATCGCGGGCATCAAGCTGGCCGAGAGCTACCGCCGTCAGTACGGGTGCAACTACATCAGCGCGATGCCCACGAACCTCTACGGGCCCAACGACAACTACGACCTCAACAACAGCCACGTGCTGCCGGCGCTCATCCGCAAGTTCCACACCGCCAAGGTGACGGGCGCGCCGAGCGTGGAGGTGTGGGGCACGGGCTCGCCCATGCGGGAGCTCCTGCACGTGGACGACCTCGCCGATGCCTGCTACTTCCTCATGAAGAACTACGACGAGGAGCTCTTCCTCAACATCGGCACGGGCGAGGACCTCACCATCAAGGCCCTGGCCGAGATGATCAAGGACATCGTGGGCTACACCGGAGAGCTGAAGTGGAACACCGAGAAGCCCGACGGCACGCCGCGCAAGCTGATGGACGTGAGCCGCCTGCACAACCTGGGCTGGAAGCACCGCATCGGGCTGCGCGAAGGCATCACCGCGGTGTACGCCGAGTTCGCCAAGAGCGAGTTGGCGAAGGCCTAGGGTGAGGCATCGAACCGAATGGAGCCCCGGGCGACCGGGGCTTCGCTTTTCCGGCGTAGGCTACCTTCGGCGGCCTTGCCATGGCGCGTTCCCCGCTGTTCTCCGTCCTGCTGCTGATCGCCGGCGTCCTGCGCGCCCAGCAGAACGACGTGCCCTTGCAGCGCGACTTCGGCATCGACCTGGAGCGGAACGCCGCCCGCCGCGATGCCCGGATCCACACCGGCCTCAAGCCCGTGATCGAGAGCCGTGCCGACCTGCGCGGCGTGATGGGCCACCGGGTGGACAGCGCCCGGTACTACTACTGGATCACCACCAAGCTCTTCCGCGACCGGCTGCTGGTGATGCGCGAGGGGGACGTCGCCCTCAGCGTCGATCCCATCCTGAGCGTGGAATATGGCAGTGACCGGGGCGATCCCACGGCCTATGCCGATACGAACCAGTTCGCCTTCAGCACGCGGGGCTTCCTGATCCGGGGCGACCTTGGCAGCAAGGTCTCCTTCCAGACCATGTTCCACGAGAACCAGGGAAGGGTGCCGCAGTACCTCTTCCGGCGGGTGCTGGAGACCGGCGTGCTCCCCGGTCAGGGCCGTGTGAAGCTCGCCAACGGCAACGAACTCGATTACGGCTGGTCGCAGGGCGTGGTGAGCTGGACCCCGGCGGCCTGGGTGAACGTACAGGCAGGCCATGGCAAGCACTTCGTGGGGCACGGCTACCGCAGCGTGCTGCTCAGCGACAATGCCATGAACGCCCCCTTCCTCAAGCTCAGCCTGCTCAGCCCCAACAAGCGCTGGCAGTACACGGCTTGGTACACCAAGCTCATGCACGGCGTCACCCGCGACGACCGGTTGAACGCCGGCACCAGCAGCGAGACGCTGTTCGGCTGGATGCGCGGCACCTTCCACCACCTCTCCGTGGACCTCGGCCGTGTGCAGCTCGGGGTGTTCGAGGCCACGCTCTTCCGCAGCATCGGCGAGGACGGCGTGAAGCCCCTGGACCCGCTGGCCCTGAATCCCGTGATGGGCATCAATACGGCCGCGCTTGGGTTCGATGGCCTGAGCAGTTCGCTGGCGGGACTGGACCTGCGCCTGAAACTGACGGACAAGGCCTATGCCTACGGCCAGGTGGCCACCGATGGCCCAGGGCGCTACGCCTGGCAGGCCGGAGCCCGCGCCTTCGACCTGGGCCTGCCCGGCCTGCACCTGCAGGCCGAGTACAATGCCGCCACCGCTTTCATGTACATGGGCCAGCGGCCCGAGCAGGCCTACATGCACGGCGGCCAGGCGATGGCGAATCCGCTCGGCAATGCCTATGGCGAGGCGGTGGGCATCGTGGAATACGGCTACCGCCGCTGGATGCTGCGGGCGCAGGCCAGCCTGTCCGTCCGGACCGGCGATCCGGCCGATTCGCTCAACCTGGGCACCGACCTGGACAAGCCGGACACCGGAAGCGCCACGGAGGGCGAAGCCATCGAGCGCACGGTCTTCTTCCTGGATGCGAGCCTCTCCTGGCTGGTGAACCCGAACACCAACCTGCGGCTGATCGGGGGTTTCCGCCGCCGCGATGCCCCCGGGGCGAACGACATCTTCCAGAGCGGCTACTGGTACATCGGCGTGCATACCGTGCTCTTCAACCGCTATTACGACCTTTGAATCCGCCCTCCGCGACGTGGAACAGCACGGCTACATCCTGCTCCTGAGCTGCCTCACGGCCTTCGTGGTGGTGCTCTTCACCATGCCCTCGCTCATCAAGGTGGCGCGGATGAAGCACCTGGTCGACGAGCCCAGCGAGGCCCGCAAGCTGCATCACCGCAGCGTGCCCACCATCGGGGGCATCATCATCTTCGCCGCCATCATCTTCTCCTATGCGCTCTGGTTCCCCAAGGGCCAGGTGACGGACCCCGACGGCACGCCCTACCGGGAGCTCTATGCCGCCATGGGAGCGGCATACAACGACTTCAAGTTCGTCATCGCCGCACTCGTGCTCCTCTTCTTCATCGGCGTGAAGGACGACATCGTGGGCTTCTCGCCGGTGAAGAAGCTCGTGGGGCATATGATCGTGGGCTACATCCTGGTGGTGATGGCCGGCATCCGCATCACCGACATGCACGGGATCCTCGGCCTCTACGAGCTTCCGGAGGCCGCCAGCATCGCCTTCTCCTTCTTCGTCTACGTGGTGGTGGTGAACGGCATGAACCTCATCGATGGCGTGGATGGCCTTGCCGGAGGCGTGGGCCTCATCGCCTCGCTGGCCTACGGCACGTGGCTCTACCTCGCCGGCGACGTGGCGCTGGCGCTGCTGGCCTTCGTGCTGGCCGGAGCGCTGGCCGGATTCCTCGTGTTCAACCTGCATCCGGCGCGGGTCTTCATGGGCGACAGCGGGTCCCTGATCATCGGCGCCGTGCTGTCCGTGCTGGCCATGAAGGTGGTGGACCATGACACCTCAAGGCTGCCCGACAACCTCCGGCTGCTGCCCACGCCCCTCTTCGCCATGTCGGTGCTGGCCTATCCGCTGGTGGACACGCTGCGCGTCTTCGTGGTGCGCATGGCGCGCGGCATTTCGCCTTTCGCGGCCGACCGCAACCACATCCATCACCGGCTCCTGGCGCTGGGGCTGGGCCATCGCGGCACCACCTGGGCCATCTACGGCTATGTGGTGGCGGTGATCGCCCTGAGCCTGGTGACGCGGAAGTGGCAGCCGAATGTGGGCCTGATGGTACTGGGCACCACGGCGATGGCCTTGGCGCTGCTGCCCTTCGCCTGGCCCAAGCCGGAAAAGGCATGAGGGGCTTCGCCGGTGCATGGGCCCTTGCGGCCGCGCTTGTGGCGCAAGGCCAGGCCGGGTGGATGCCGCTGAGCCGAGAAGTGGAGCGCCCCTTCGCTGCGGCGCTGCAGGCCGTAGGCTCGCCGGCGCATACCGCGATCCGCCCCTACCGCCTCACGGACCTGCGGCAGGCCGACCCACAGGATAGCCTTCGCCCTGCGGCCTGGCTGCCTGCCCTCGACCGCTGGTCGGGCGCCCGGAACGGCCGCCGGTTCCGCTGGGGGCCGCTGCTCGACCTCTCCGGCAACCTGGGCCTGGACTCCGCCTCCGTCATCGGCCACCGCGCCGGAGCGGGCTTCTGGATGGAACAGGACATCGGCGCCCGGCTCACCCTGCATGCCGACGCCCAAGGCTGGTCCGAGCGCCTCCCGGGCTACCTCGACACCTTGGCCCGCGCCACGCAGGTCACCACCGGGGAAGGCTATGCATTCAGCGATGGGGCCGGTTTCGCGCATTACGATTGGAACGCGCAGGTCAGCTGGGACCCGGGCAAGTACTTCAACCTCACCCTTGGGCGCGGCAAGAATGCGTTCGGTGAAGGCCATCGCTCGCTCTTCCTCAGCAGCGAGGCCACCAGCTATCCCTTCCTGCGCATCACCACCACGGCCTGGCGCTTCAAGTACGTGAACCTCTTCACGGTGATGAACGACATCCGCGGAGCGGGGGGCGTCTCCACGCGCTTCGAGCGGAAGTACGCCAGCATGCACTACCTCTCGGTGAATGCGCACCGGCGCATCAACCTTGCCCTCTTCGAGGCCATCGTTTGGAGCCGGGGAGACAGCCTCTATCCGCGGGGCTTCGACGTCAACTACCTGAATCCGGTGATCTTCTACCGTCCGGTGGAGTACAGCGTGGGCTCCCCGGATAACGCCTTGCTCGGTTTCGCGGTGAACATCAAGGTGGGCCGTTCGGGCCTGCTCTACAGCCAGCTCATGCTGGATGAGTTCCTGCTGCGCGAGGTGCGCGCGGGCGATGGCTGGTATGCCAATAAGCAAGCCGTGCAGCTGGGCTTCGTGGCGCGCGAGGCCTTCCGGGTGCCAGGGCTGATGCTGCGGGCGGAATGGAACATGGTGCGACCCTTCATGTACACCCACAGCGATACGCGGCAGAACTACGCCCACATGGGGCAGCCGCTGACGCATCCCTACGGGTCCAATTTCCAGGAGGCCATCGCGCAGGGCGAATGGTCGCGCGAGCGCTGGCTCCTAGGGGTGCGGGCCAGCATGGCCTGGCTGGGGCGGGACACCCTGGAGAGCTTCGGCAACAGCATCTTCCGGCCGGAGACGGAGCGCCCCACCGTGGCCTCGGGGGCTTTCCGCAGCTATGGCTACCGCATCGGCATGCTGGAGGAGTACTCCCTCTTCCACGGCGAGCTGCGCGCGGGCTGGCTGGTGGATCCCGCGTCGGCCACCCGGCTGGAGGTCTCGTGGCTCGCGCGCGGCAGCATGCCGGCCAGCGGCCCGGGTGAATGGACCCAGGTGTTCCGCGTGGGCCTGGTGTGCCATTTCCGCGACCGGCATCCGGAGCAGGAGGTGCGGTATGTGCTGCAGTGATCGTTCGCTGGGGAACGGTACTTTTGCGCCGCCGCAGGGATGACCCGGCGGCATTTCCGGTCCGTTGAGCAAGCCTCAGGCATACGCATCCTCGCGCACAGTGGTCTTCCGGCTGCGCGAGGTGGCGGTGCTCTTCAAGCTGCGGCTGGCCTCCCTGGTGGTGGTGAGTGCGGTGCTGGGCTACCTGATGGGCATGCCCGAGGGCGGCTTCGATGCGCTGGCGCTGCTGGTCCTCGCGGTCGGTGGCACGCTCCTGACCGGTGCCAGCAATGCGCTCAACCAGGTGCTCGAGGTCCGCGAGGATGCGCTCATGCTGCGCACCGCAGAACGCCCGCTGGTGCGGGGCGCGCTATCGGTGACCGAGGCGGTGTGGGCGGCCTTCATCGCTGGAGGCCTGGGCACTTTCCTGCTGTGGATGGCCTTCGGGCCCTTGACGGGCATCCTGGGCTTCATCTCCCTGTTCATGTACGTGGCGCTTTACACCCCGCTGAAGAAGCGCTCGCCTTGGGCGGTCTTCGTAGGGGCATTCCCCGGCGCTTTTCCGCCCATGCTCGGCTACGTGGCCGCCACCGGGCAATTCGGGCTGGGTCCGGGCCTGCTCTTCGCCATGCAGTTCATGTGGCAGTTCCCGCACTTCTGGGCCATCGCCTGGGTGCTCGATGAGGATTACGCCCGGGCCGGCTTCCGCATGCTCCCCTCACCGGGCCGCACGGATGGACGCAGCGCCTTCCTGATCCTTCTGTACACCTTGTTTGTTGTCCCGGTCGGCATGCTTCCCTGGGTCTTCGGCTTCATCGGCCCCTATGCCATGGCGACCGCCGTGCTGCTGGGCCTGGTGATGGCTTGGCCTGCGTGGCAGCTGTTCCGCACGCACGATCGCAAGGACGCCAGACGACTGATGTTCGCCAGCTTCCTCTACCTGCCGATCGTGCAACTGGCCTACGTCATCGATCGCCCATGACCGCAGACACCCTGGACACCTTCACGCCGGCAGAGGAGCGCGAGCGAGCCGCGCGCGCCCGCCGAATGGTCACCTGGCTCATCTGCTTCGCCATCGTTATGTTCTTCGCGGGCCTCACCAGCGCCTATGTGGTGAGCATGAGCGGAGGCTACTGGACGCGCATCACCATGCCCGGGCCGTTCTACTGGAGCACGGCGTTCGTGGTCGCCGGGAGCCTCACGCTTCAGCTTGCCCTGAGGGCTGCCAAGCGCGGCACCACCGGCGTGGTGGCGCCGCTTATCCTGGCCACCCTGGCCTTGGGCATCGCCTTCACCGCCTCTCAGTTCAAGGGCTGGAGCCGGCTCGTGGAGCTGGGCATCACCCCCAGCCCCAACAAGCTGGAGGGCATCGGTGGCACCTATGGCGTGGATTTCACCGTGACCAAGGACGGCCTGCCCTTGGTGCCGGCCAACGGCCACTGGTACACCGCGGATGACACCGGTTTCGAGCGCCAGCTGGATGCGGAGATCGCCGAGCAGAAGGACCGCACCGGCCCCTATTTCTACACCCTTACCGCCGCTCATGCCGCCCACGTGGCCTTCGGACTCCTGGCCCTGGTGGTGATGGCGGCCATGGCCCTGATGCGGCGCTACACGCCCCAGGACCATGTCGGCCTGTGGGCCGGAACGGTCTATTGGCACTTCCTCGGGGGCCTTTGGGTCTACCTCTTTCTGTTCCTCCGCTTTGTTCATTAACATTGCGGCCGTCAATCCCCACCATGGCAGGCGACGCGACCAAAGCACTGAGCAACGACGTCCTCTGGGGCGGCGGCCGCTCCCCGTTCAGCATCAGCTACGGGAAGATGATGATGTGGTTCTTCCTGGTTTCTGATGCGCTGACCTTCAGCGGTCTGCTGGTGGCCTACGGCTTCGTGCGCCACAGCACCACGGAGGCATGGCCCATCGGCGAGGAGGTCTTCCGGGCCCTGCCGTTCCTGCACGGCGATTACCCGTTGATCTACGTGGCCCTGATGACGGCCATCCTCATCTTCAGCTCGGTGACCATGGTGCTCGCCGTGGAGGCCGGGCACCGCATGGACAAGGGCGGAGTGATCAAGTGGCTCTTCGCCACCGTGATCGGCGGCGCTTTCTTCGTGGGCAGCCAGGCGTGGGAGTGGAGCCATTTCATCCACGGCAGCGGCGGATACATGACCACGGCAACGGGGGAGAAGTTCTGGGTGCACAACGATGAGCACGACACGCACGATCCCGCATCGCATGACAGCTTTCACCTGGTGAAGGCCGAGCCCGGCCACTACCTGAAGCCCGCCGAAGGCGCACAGCCGCTTTCCCGGGAGGAGTCGCTGCCCATCTGGAACAACCGTGTGAGCTATGTGGATGGCGCCAACATGACCCGCAACGAGTACGGCCCGCCACAGTACGCCAACTTTTTCTTCTTCATCACCGGCTTCCACGGCTTCCACGTCTTCAGCGGGGTGATCATCAACCTCATCGTCCTCATCATGGCCATGCGCGGCATCTTCCACCGCCGCGGGCATTATGAGATGGTGGAGAAGGCCGGTCTGTACTGGCACTTCGTGGACTTGGTCTGGGTGTTCGTGTTCACCTTCTTCTACCTCCTCTGATCAACCAACCAGCTGACATGGAGCGCGACGACATCATCGAATACAGCCTCGACGCCCATCATAGCGAGGAGGAGGGCCGGAAGATCCGCCGCAAGATCTGGATGGTGACCGGGCTGCTCGCAGTGGTCACGGCCATCGAGGTGGCCGTGGGCGCCTATTGGAAGGAGTGGTTCCCCGGCCATTGGTCCGCTGTGAAATGGACCTTCGTTTTCCTCACCCTGGTGAAGGCCACCTACATCGTGATGACCTTCATGCACCTGGGCGACGAGCGCCGCAACATACGCGCGATCATTCTGCTCCCTTACGCGTTGTTCATCCTCTACCTGATCTTCATTGCGATCTGGGAGTCGCAGTATGTCCACTATATCTGGCAGAACTACCTCTGAGCCCGATCCAGCGCGCCGTCGGCGCCTGAAGGTGCTCGTCCTTGGGGGCATCGCGCTCTTCGTACTGAGCCTCTTCGTCTTCTTCAGCCCGTGGCTGGGCTTCGCCAGGCACCGCTTCCAGTTCCTTCCCGTGCTGGGGCCCAAGGAGGTGGTGGCGGTGGAGCGCGATGGGACGACGGTCATCGACACGCTGTACCACACCATTCCGGCGTTCCGGCTCATCGACCGCTACGGCAGGCCCTTCACCGACCGTGACGTCCAGGGGAAGATCGTGGTGGCCGATTTCTTCTTCACCCGGTGCGGAACCATCTGCCCCAAGATGGGCGTGCAGATGCAGCAGCTCCAGCTCAAGCTGAACGATGACGCGTTCGAGGATGTGGTCTTCCTGAGCCATACGGTCGATCCCGAGCACGATACCCCCGAGGTGCTCGATGCCTACGGCCGCCGCCTGGAGGCCGATACGGCACGATGGAAGTTCCTCACCGGGCCCAAGGAGGAAATCTATCGATTGGGCGCTGAAGGCTACCTGCTGGCCGCCCGCGAGGACGTGCTGGCCGAGGGCGGCTTCCTCCACTCCGAGAAGTTCGTGCTCGTGGACAAGGAGCGGCGCATCCGGGGCTTCTACGATGGCACCACCATGGAGGGCATGAATGCGGTGGCCGCCGACATCAAGATGCTGCTGAAGGAGGAGAAGGTCAAGCGTGCCGAGGCGGAGCGCGCGGCACGGCAGTGAAACGGATTGCCTGAACATGCGCTCACCTTACCCCCAGCCGGTCATCGGCATCCCCTCCGCGAAGGCCAACCGCGTGATCTGGGTCTTCTCATTCGTGGTCTTCCTTGCGGTGGTCGTCCTCAATCGGGTGCAGGTCCCTGCTCCGGAGGGATTCGATGTGCACGTCTTCGCGCGCATCAACGCAGCGATCAATTCCATGGTGAGCCTCCTGCTCATCGCCGGGCTGTTCGCAGCCCGGGCCGGGCGCTGGAAGGCCCACCGCAATGCGATGATCGGCGCCATGGTCCTCTCCGTCCTCTTCCTGGCCTCCTACATCCTGCATCATCTATTCGCTGGCGACACGCGGTTCGGGGGTACAGGTGCCATCCGGGTGCTCTACTACATCATCCTGGCCACCCACATCCTCCTCGCGGCGCTTTCCCTGCCCTACATCCTCCTCACCGCCTATCGCGGCCTGTCCGGTCGCTATCCGGAGCACAGGAAGCTGGCCCGTCGCACCTGGCCCATCTGGCTCTATGTGAGCGTGAGCGGCGTGGTGGTGTACATGCTCATCTCACCCTACTATTGAGGTTTTGCCCGGCCGATTACCTTTACCGTCCCATGCGCAGCACCGGCCTCCTCCTGATCGTCTTGGCGCTCGTGGCGCTGCTGCCCGTTGATGCTTGGGCACAGGGTTGTGCCATGTGCAAGGCAGTGGTGGAAAGTGGCGAGCAGGGCGGCCGCGTATTCGGTGGCGAGCAATCGATCGGCAGGGGGTTGAACAAAGGCATCCTCTACCTGATGGCCGTGCCTTATGCGCTGCTTTTCCTCCTCTTCCGCAAGCGCATCGTGGGCTTCTTCAAGGAGTTCGCTGGCGCGCAAGGCTGAACAAGCTTCAAGTCGCGAGTGTCAAGGGACCAAGCTCCCGCTGCGTTGGTGTGGCCTGAAGCGACGATCTTCGTTCATTGCGTCCCATCCCGGTTGAAGCATGATGTACCGTCGCCCCCTCTCCATCGCCGCAGGCCTGCTGCTGGTGTTCACCGCCTTCGCTCAGGAGAAATCCCCCTTCACGTACCAGGACATGCTGATGCTCGACCGCATCAGTGGCCTCGCGGTAGACCCCGCCGGCACCACCGCGCTCTTCAACGTGCGCGCCACCGACATGGAGAAGAACCGCGGGGTGAGCACCCTGTGGATGAAGGACCTGGTGGACCTGAAGAAGCCTGAGGTGAAGGTGCCTGCCGGTGAGGGCGGCGCCAGCGATGTGCAGTGGGCCGCTGATGGCAGCGGCTTCTACTTCCTCAGCGGCCGCGGCGAGGGCGGCACCACGCAGGTGTGGAAGGCCGATGCGAAGGGCACCAGTGCCACGCAGGTGACGCGCCTGCCGCTGGACGTGCAGACCTACCGCGTGGCGCCTGATGGCTCCGGCGTGGTGGTAGCCCTGTCCGTGTTCCCGGATTGTGGCGACGATGCCATCGCCTGCACGCAGGAGCGCCTGAAGGCACAGCAAGGGGTGAAGAGCACCGGCCAGGTCTACGACCGCATCTTCATGCGCCACTGGGACACCTGGAAGGACGGTACGCGCAATCACCTGTACTACGTGTCGCTGAATCAGTCACCGACGGGCATAGTGCCCTTGATGCCCGGCTTCGACGGCGACTGTCCCACCATGCCCTTCGGCGGCAACGAGGACTTCGCCATCAGCAAGGATGGCCGCACCGTGTATTTCAGCGCACGGGTCGCGGGCAAGAAGGAGCCGTGGAGCACCAACTTCGATCTCTTCAGCGTGCCCGTGACCGGCGGCGCTGCGAAGAACCTCACGACCGGCAATCCGGCGTGGGACGCGCAGCCGGTGATCTCGCCCGACGGCACCAAGCTGGCCTATAAGGCCATGAAGCGCCCGGGCTACGAGGCCGACCGCTTCCAGCTGAAGCTGATGGACCTGGCCACCGGCGCGGTATCCGACGTGGCCGCCACCTGGGACCGCAGCGCCGCCAGCCTCGCCTGGAGCCGCGATGGCAGGAGCCTGCTCGTCACCGCCGATGATATCGGCAAGCACCGCCTCTTCCGCATCGATCTCAAGACCAGCACCGTCACGCCCCTGAGCACCGATGCCCACATGGATGCCTTCGCGGAAACGCCCAAGGGCTTCGTGTTCCAGCGGAGCGGGCTCAGCGGTCCGGCGCACCTCTACGCCAGCGCACCCAAGGCCAAGGTGATCGACCAGGGCGCCACGGTGCTCACACAGGTGAACGCCTCGTTGAAGGACAAGGCCTTCGGCACCTACGAGCAGTTCAGCTTCCCGGGCTGGAATAACGAGACCGTGTATGGCTACGTGCTGAAGCCCGCGAACTACACGGAAGGGAAGAAGTACCCCGTGGCCTTCCTCATCCACGGCGGTCCGCAGGGCAGCTTCGGCGACGCGTGGAGCTACCGCTGGAACCCGCAGACCTACGCCGGTCAGGGCTTCGCGGTGGTGATGATCGACTTCCACGGCAGTACCGGCTACGGCCAGGCCTTCACCGACGCCATCAACGAGCACTGGGGCGATCGTCCGCTGGAGGACCTGCAGAAGGGCCTGGCCTTCGCGCTGGGCAAGTACCCCTTCCTCGATGGCAGCAACGTGGCGGCGCTGGGCGCGAGCTACGGCGGCTTCATGATCAACTGGATCGCCGGCGTGTGGAACGAACCCTTCAAGGCCTTAGTGTCGCACTGCGGCATCTTCGACACGCGCGCCATGGGCTACAGCACCGAGGAGCTCTGGTTCACCGACTGGGAGAACGGCGGCAGCGTTTTTTCCAAGCCCGCCAACTACGAGGCCTTCAACCCGCTGCTGCACGCGGACAAATGGCGCGTGCCCATGCTGGTGGTGCACGGCGACAAGGACTTCCGCGTGCCGCTCACGCAGGGCATCGGCAGCTTCACCGCCTGCCAGGCCAAGGGCATCGAGAGCAAGTACCTCCGCTTCCCCGACGAGAACCATTGGGTGCTGAAGCCGCAGAACTCCATGCAGTGGCATAAGGAGGTGTTCGGGTGGTTGGAGAAGCACATCGGAGGGGGGCGCTGAACCTCCCGCACCTATCTTCGCCCCGCGTTCTTTCCATCGCTTATCCAGAAAGGCAGAGGGACTGGCCCTGTGAAGCCTTGGCAACCGTCCGGTGGGCAACCATCGGGTAGGTGCTAAATCCAGCCCGCCATGTGGTGGGAGAGATGAGCCGCGATCAGGAAGCAATGTCCCGCAAGGAACAATGATGCCTCATCCGGTCCATCGGGTGGGGCTTTTCTTTTTGGGTGTGGTGAATGGCGAATGGTCGACGGTGAATTGGGAGACCCCATCGCCGGAGCGCTCAGTCCCATTCACCATTCACCAACTCCCATTCACCTGCATTTGGAACGAGCGACCGGAAAGCGCGCACACTTGTGAACCGATGACCGAACTAGAACGCATCGCCGCCCAACGCATCCTCGTCCTCGACGGCGCCATGGGCACCATGATCCAGCGCCTCGGGCTGAAGGAGGAGGACTTCCATCCGAAAGGCATGGAGGACCACAAGATCCTGCTGAAGGGCAACAACGAGCTGCTCTCGCTCTCGCGCCCGGAAGCGATCAAGCGCATCCACGAGCAATACCTCGAGGCCGGCGCCGACATCGTGGAGACGAACACCTTCAGCGCCACAAGCATCGCGCAGGCCGAGCACGAATGCGGCCATTTGGTGCGCGAGATGAACCTCGCCTCCGCGCGTCTGGCCAGGGAAGCCTGCGATGCGTTCACGAAGAAGGACCCGAGCAAGCCGCGCTTCGTGGCCGGTGCCATCGGGCCCATGAACAAGACCGCCTCGCTCAGCCCCGATGTGAACGACCCCGGTTACCGCGCCGTCACCTTCGATCAGCTCGTGGTGGCCTACAAGGAGCAGGTGGAGGCCCTGCTCGACGGCGGCGTGGACCTGCTGCTGGTGGAGACCATCTTCGACACGCTCAACGCCAAGGCCG
>DDRC01000154.1:0-282 GCA_002342985.1 Flavobacteriales bacterium UBA2426 | reverse complement strand
CTACGCCATCGAGGAGGTGTTCGAACAACGCGGCAAGCGTGTGCCGCTCATGTGCAGCGTCACCATCACCGATGCCAGCGGGCGCACGCTCAGCGGCCAGACCATCGAGGCCTTCCTCATCAGCATGCAGCACGTGCCGCTCTTCAGCATGGGCCTCAACTGCGCGCTGGGCGCGGCCCAGATGCGACCTTACCTGGAGGTGATCGCCGAACAGAGCCCCTGCCGCGTGAGCATCTACCCCAACGCCGGCCTGCCCGACCAGATGGGCGAGTACCGCGAAAC
>DDRC01000198.1:3919-7382 GCA_002342985.1 Flavobacteriales bacterium UBA2426 | reverse complement strand
CTGGGCCGCGAGCAGATCGCCGGGGCGCAGCCTGCTGGCCACGCCGATGCCGATAACGATGGCCGCCACGTGAACGCCATGAGGAACAAGCCCCCCGGGCCCAGCCCCTTCGGTTAAGCAGGGGTCGCCACCACCTACGATGCCCCGGTCACCGAGCTGACCACGGGGAGATCATGATCATCCGGATGAGCCTGATGAAGAGAAGGCCCGCTGGCGAAGGCTCACTGCACCACCAAGCGCTCGGTGAGCACGCGTCCCTCGACGCTCAGCTCCGCCACGTAGACCGCCGGAGGAAGCCCCGCCAGGTCGAGCACCGCACGCACGGTGCCGGCGGGTATGCGCTCGGTGCGCCACAGCCGCCCGTCGACGCCAAGCACGCGGAGCCGCGCATCGGTGCGTAGGGCCCTGGGCAGCACCAGCTCGGTGCGGCCGCCCGCCGGGTTGGGCTGCAGGCCGAAGGCGGAAAGCCCTTCAAGCGCGCCGAGGCCCGTGCTCAGGCATTCGTTGGGCACATCGAAGGCCTCCTGCTGATCGAAGCGGCTGAAGGAATCGCCCTGGTCGGCGCCGAGGCCAAGGCCGCGCCGTGCGAATGCATGCCAGATGAGGCAGGCGTTCTGGCCGCCGGTGAGCAGCTCATCGGCCAGCAGGATCGCATCGCGCCCGTCCACGAAGCCGGGGTTGCATGGCTGCAGCTTCATGCCATCCATCACCAGCTGGAGGGCCAGGTTGTTGCCGCCGGTCCCCGCATACAGGTCCGGATCGTAACCGTACTCGTCGACCAGTGCCCAGGTGAGGTCCCAGAGCATCGAAGCCCACACGAAGCCCACGCCGTGCGGCTGGGACAGGTCCCCCTCGTTGGTGGCGCCGTAGGTGTAGGGGTTGACGGACAGGTCCGTGGTGTATGGTGCAGGCCGGATGCCCGCTCCTGCCGGCCCCTGGTCGCGGACGAAGGTGCCCACGCCGCGCGGCATGGCGGCCGCATCGCCGGGCTGCATGGTCAGCACCATGCCGATGTAGTCGCTCCAGCCCTCGCCCATCTGCTCCTCGTTCCACAGACAGTCCACGTTGGCGGGACCGCCGGTGAGGCGGTTGCTGACACCGTGGCCGTACTCGTGCGCGATGATGCCATTGTCGAATCCCGAATCCCGCAGGTCCTCCCCATCCTCGCCCACCAGGGTGGCATTCACCGGGCCGTTGAGCAGCGCCTGCTTCAGCAGAAGGCCGTCCGCCTGCGAGATCATCACGCTGGGGATCACGATGCCCTGTCCGCCAGTGCCGCCCATGGCGATGGGGTCGCCAGCCGTGTTGTTCACCACGATCACGGCCAGTGCACCGGCCGCCTGAAGGGCCTCCACCTTGCTGATGAAGGTGCATTGGCCGCGGTCCACCATGGCGATGCTGCCCGCGATGGCGCCCGCGTTGGTGAGCGCTTCGCAGGCGTTGTTCACCGGGGCCGTGCCGTCCTCGGCCAGCACGAGACCGGCCGTGAGGGGCTCGGTGGGCAGCGGCGGACCGAAACCGGCCAGGGCATTCACGTACACGCCCGCCACGGTGGCCGGGGCATTCACCGTGAGCGAGCTGTCAATGCCTGCGCGCCACAGGTACATCTGCATGCGGCCGCTCTGGCCGTCGGCCGGTGTGCCGAAGTTGGCGTTGTTCATGCCGCCGCCGTCCTGCGCCTGCGCGATCACCTCATCGTTGCCCTCGCCGCCGGCATCGAGGTTGTTGGCCTGGAAGTTCCCGCTCGCCGCATCGAAGCCATAGCGATGAAGGACATCGTGCAGCGCGTTGCAGGCGAAGAAGAGGTTGGTGATGGAGGCGTCCAGGTAGTCCTGCGGCCCCTGCGGCGGCGCATAGTCGAAGTCGAAGCTCAGGGCGGCGCCGCCGTCCGGGCTGTAGCCCGGCTGGTCGTCGTCGTCCGCATCCTCGTAGGCGAACACGTTGTTGCCGCGGGTGATGGTGTACTCCGCCCCCGGCACGCCATCGGTATCGTGCCAGCCGAACGGCGATGCCTGTACGTCGGCGGGCTCGCTCACCAGCACCTGCGGGCCGTGGGCCGGGCTCTCCGTTGGGAAGGGGAACACGCGGTAGCCCGAGCCGTCGAGCGGCAGCGGAGCCGGAGGCGCGTCAGCGCGCACGAGATCGCTGAGCGCGGAATACGGCCGGCCGAAGGCACCGGGCGCGTGGCTGCAGCGCACGATGCGGTCCATGGCGTGCACGATGGCGCCGTTGGATGCATCCACCGCCAGGTGCCACCAGTTGGGCGCATCGGCCGCACGGATGGTGAGCTCCCAGCAGAGCAGCACGGCACCCTCGGCGCCCACGGCATACGCCAGCCGCGCCGGTATGGGGTCCAAGGAGACCCCAGCGCCATCGAGCAACAGCTCGGTGGGCGAGCGCTCCTCGAGCGCGCGGGGCGAGGCCTCGCCCAGGCCGAGCTCGCGAGCGGCACGGCGCAGCGCCTCCTGAGCATCCAAAGCCGGCTGCGGCACCGATGCGCGCTGGGTCAGGCCGCGCTGCAGGCGATCACCGTGGCCCACCACCTGGCCTTGGCGCACGGCGAAGTTGGCCACGGCGCCCAGCACGGGCAGGCCATGGACGGTCTGCTGGATGTACACGTAGCTCACGCCCTTGCGATCGGCGTGCATGTCGGTGACGGCATAGGCGGAGGCCTCTTCGGCCGTGAGGCCGAGCGCCGTATGCCGCTCCAGCATCCAGCGCTGGACAACGGTTTCAGCATCCTGTGACCAGGCCGGGGCGGCGAAGGCGCAGGCGATGAGGAGCGGCAGGCGGTTGGAATGGAGCATGGTGACAGGGAAGCGGGATGCCCGGTTCCGGGCCCAACGAATGTAGCGGGCCTCCGCCATCACCGATCGACCGTTCCGCTTGCCAGGCTTGGGGAGCAGCACGCCATGCCGCTCCGGCCCGCCGCTGCCGGAGAGCCGTGGCGGCGAAGACCCGCCTCTCCATCCTGCGCGTCGACGACCGCCATGCCCCTGGCCTGCACCGCGCTTGCGCAGGGGCGGGCTTCATGACCGACGCCAGCCTGATCCCCGCCATCGCAAGGAATGGCGCAGTCCACCTGGACCGCCGCCTTCCAGAGCCCCCCTCGGACCTCCGGGTCCCCATGCTCATTGTTCGCGGATCAATCGGCCGCTGCCGGTGATGGCACTGGTCACCAGCGCCGGATCCCCAGCGTAGTACACGTCACCCACGCTCCGCACCTGCGCATCGAGCGACTCCCGGGCACGGCAGCGGATGTCGGCTACGCTGCTGTTGTTCACGTTCACCCATCGGGCATCCATGGCCGAAGCGTCGATGGGCGCCATGATGCCGCTGTAGAGGTTGAGCTCGCCGCACCGTCCGCGCAGGATCACCGTACCCGCACCGGTGTGGAGGGCGATGTCGGCGCGGTCGGCGCGCAGCAGCAGCATGCACTCGCCCTGCCCCCCGCGCTGCTCGA
>DDRC01000198.1:0-3787 GCA_002342985.1 Flavobacteriales bacterium UBA2426 | reverse complement strand
CCCCCCGCGCTGCTCGAGCAGGAATGACGGCGCCCGCAACGTGTCCGCACAGCTCACTCGTCCGGTGCCGTTCAGCTGCAGCCGCTCCAGGGCGGCCGCCGGGGCGCGCACGGTGATGCGCGGCTTGAAGCTGCGCACCCAATTGCAGGTGTTGCGGTTGCGGATGCGCAGCGTGCCGCCCTCCAGCTCCGTGTCCACCTGCCCCAGCAGGTTGGCCCCCGCCTCCACGATCACCGTACCCGGCGTGCGGTCCTCGAGCACCAGATCCACGCGGTCGTCGAGCACGATGGCCCGGAAGGCGCCCACCGCGCGCTCCTCCGCCGCCATGGGGCCGGTGGGCGTGAAGCAATCATCCAAGCGCTCGCGCTGGCAGCCGGCCATCACCAAGGCCAGAAGGCCCGCAAGGGCGAGGCGGATGCGGATCGGATTCATGGCCAACGGTAGCCGATGCCGAACTCCCAATGGTCGGCGGCAGCGAAATGGGTCTTGAGGCAGACGCTCGCCAGCAGGCGGCGCCCCAGCCGGTAGCGCGCTCCCAGCCGCTGGTACACCGGTGCATCGTCGGTGATCGGCGAGATCAGGTAGGCGCCGAAATGCAGCAGCAGCTCGCCCCGGCCGAAGAGCAGCGCCCCGCCGCCATGCACGCCCAGCTGCGTATAGACGATCCGCGGCCGGCCCTCCAGCTCGGCATGCACCGTGGGCAGGTCGCCTTTGTTGAAAAGGTCCATGCCCGCGCTCCAGGCGCCCTTGCGGCCGGCGCGCCAGCTGGCATCGGCGCTGATGGAGACGGCATCGCGCTGGCCGTTCAGCGGACGGCCGCTCTCGCTCAGGCCGAATGCCGCCACCACGCTGATCTCGCGCCGGGGCCGCTCGTAGCGCGCGGTATCGAGCGGCAGCGGCCCGGGGGTCGGTGCGCCCAGTGCGCAGGCGGCGCCGATGGAGGCCGAGATGTAGTTGAGGCCCAGGTTGGGCTGCTTGGCGCTGCCGTTGCTCCAATGGTCGAGGCCCAGCGCGGCGTGCAGGCTCAGGCGCCCGGCCTGCCACCGCAGCTCGGGCATGAGCTGGATGGCGGTGTTGAGGCGCGAGCCGATGGCGATCTGCACGGTGTTGCTGCGGCGGTCGAAGGGCTTGGCCACATAGCCCACGCCCCAGCCCATGCGCAGCCCGAGGACCAGGCGCTCGCCCTGGGCCAGGGGCAGCACCAGGTAGGGCACGGCACCGATGGCGTCTCCGATATGCCGGGGATTGGCCAGGCGCGTATGCACCAGCAGCGCCCCATAGCGGGGCCTGCCGAAGGCGCGGTGCCAGGGCCTGTCGCCGCTCACTTGGCGCTCGACGAAGACCTCGGCGGCACCCGCATGGCCCTCCACCAGGATCCAGCTGGCGGGGCGGTGCGCCCACAGGAAACCGTAGTGGCCGCGCGCGCCCACGGACCAGGGCTGCTGACCCGCAGCGGCAGCCGCACCGAGCAGGAAGGCGAGCGCGAGGGCGTGGCGCATGCCTGCGGGAGGGTCAGGCCCCGACGGGCTCGTTGCGGGGGTAGCGCACGTTGCCGCGCTGCCGCATGTACAGGTCGTAGATGATGCCGTCGGCGAGGCCCACCTTGGGCACGAAGACCTCCTCGATGTCGGCGAACTCCATGATGCGGAGGAAGATGTCGGCGGCGGGGACGATCACGTCGGCGCGGTCCGGGCGCAGCCGCAGCAGGCGGATGCGGTCCTCGTAGGAATGGCCCGCGATGCGGTCGCGCTGCCGCTGGATGTCGGACCGCGAGAGGGGCTCGCCGAAGAGGTTGCCGTTCTCCTTGAAGATGCGGTTGATGTTGCCTCCGGTGCCGATGGCCATGAGCTGGCCGTGCTGCGCGCGCAGGTCGTCGAGGAACTCCTGCATGTCCGCCCACACGTCGGGGTTCACCTTGCCCTTGAGCGTGCGCACGGTGCCTACCTTGAAGCTCGCGCTCTTCACGCGGTGGCCGTGCTCCAGCCAGGTGAGCTCGGTGCTGCCGCCGCCCACATCGATGTAGAGGTAGCTGCGGTCCTTCAGCAGGTCCTGCGTCCAGAAGGTGTTCGTGATAAGGTCGGCCTCTTTCTTGCCGGAGATGGTCTCGATGTGCACGCCGCTCTCCATCTCCACCCGCGCGCGCACGTCGTCGCCGTTGGTGGCCTCGCGCATGGCGCTGGTGGCGCAGCAGCGCAGGTACTGCACGCCATGCACCTCGGCGAGCAGGCGGAAGGCCTTGAGGCTCTTGATGAGGTAGTCGCGCTTGGCGCTGCTGATGGCGCCGCCATCGAACACATCCTCGCCGAGGCGGATGGGCACGCGCACCAGCGCCTGCTTCTTGACCACGGGATGGTCATCGCGCTCGATGACCTCGCCGATGAGGAGGCGCACCGCGTTGGACCCGATGTCGATGGCCGCGTATGTGAGGTCGCGTGCGATGCCGCGAAGCTAGGGCGCGGCATCGCCACGGCGCATGGCCGCGGCCATCCGATCGCCCGAACCGCTTTCTTCGCCGTCCACAACCGCATCCATGAGCACCACCAAGCGCAGCGGCGTGGACCGCTTCCTCTCCATCATCGAACGCGCCGGCAATGCCCTTCCCCATCCGGCCACGCTCTTCGCCATCCTGGCCGGCGTGGTGGTGGTGCTGAGCTGGGCGGCCGAGCTGGCCGGACTGAGCGCCACCCACCCCGCCACCGGCGAGCCCGTGGTTCCGGTGAACCTGCTGAGCGCCGAGGGCCTGCACCTGATCCTCACCAAGACGGTGACCAACTTCACCGGGTTCGCGCCGCTGGGCACGGTGCTGGTGGCCCTGCTGGGCATCGGCATCGCCGAGGGCAGCGGCCTCATCGGGGCGGTGCTGCGCGCGGTGGTGCTGGCCTCGCCCAAGCGCCTGCTCACCTTCGTCATCGTCTTCGCCGGGGTGATGAGCAACGCCGCCAGCGAGGTGGGCTACGTGCTGCTGGTGCCCCTGGCCGCGGTGATCTTCCTCGCCGCCGGGCGCCACCCCCTGGCGGGCCTCGCCGCCGCCTTCGCCGGGGTGAGCGGCGGCTACAGCGCCAACCTGCTCCTGGGCACCATCGACCCGCTGCTCGCAGGCCTCAGCCAGGAGGCCGCCCGCATCATCCAGCCCGACTACCTGGTGAACCCCGCCTGCAACTACTACTTCATGGCGGCGAGCACCTTCGTGATCGCGCTGCTCGGCACCTGGGTCACCGAGCGCATCGTGGTGCCGCGCCTGGGCGCCTACTCCGGCAGTGAGAAGGCCGAGGAGATCCGCAGCGCCACCAAAGAGGAGAAGCGGGGCATGCGCTTCGCCGCCGTCACCGTGGCGGGGGTAATCGCCTTCGTGCTCGCCGGGCTGCTGCCCGAGCAGGGCTTCCTGCGCGACCCCAAGACCTTCGAGGTGCTGCATTCACCCTTCATGAGCGGCATCGTCACGCTCATCTTCATCAGCGCCGCGCTCGCGGGCATCGCTTACGGCATCGGTGCGGGCACCTTCAAGAGCGATAACGACGTGATGAAGGGCATGGCCAAGAGCATGGAGACCCTCGGCAGCTACATCGTGCTCGTCTTCTTCGCCGCACAGTTCGTGGCCTACTTCAACTGGACCAACCTCGGGCTCATCCTCGCCATCAAAGGGGCCGGTGCATTGAAAGCGGCCAACCTCGGTCCCATCCCCCTGTTGCTCGCCTTCGTGCTCATCAGTGCGGCCATCAACCTCATCATGGGCAGCGCCAGCGCCAAGTGGGCCATCATGGCGCCCGTCTTCATCCCCATGTTCATG
>DDRC01000105.1 GCA_002342985.1 Flavobacteriales bacterium UBA2426 | reverse complement strand
ACACCATTCACCCCATCATCGATCTGCGCGCACCCCAGGAACTGGAAGAGCACGCATACTCCGATGAAGCGCTGAGCAAGGTCCACTATGTGCATGCCCCATTCGACCCGTGGGCGCAACCCGATTGGTTCAAGGAACCCGCCTATCAGCAGGGTGGCAACCAGGAGATTGCCTATCGCTTCTTCGCGCTGGGGTGCCGGGAGAGCATCAAGGCGGTCGTCGACGCGCTGCGCAGAGTGCCTGAAGGACAGGGAGCGTTGATCCATTGCCATGCCGGCAAGGACAGGACCGGCATTGTGTGCACATTGCTCCATCTCTTGTCCGGGGCAGACAGGGAAGTAGTGTTGGTCGATTACCTCGCCAGCGAGTCCGACACGTACGCCCATAACCTGGAGATCGTGCTCCAGATCATTGAGCGCGAAGGAGGCATTCGGGGATACTTGATCAACTGCGGCGTTGCCGACCACGAGATCGCGGACCTTCAACAACGATTGATCCATGGCTGAACGACTTGAGCACCTCTTCACCGGATACTGGAAGTACCTCGCTGTCAGGGCGGCGTGCAAACTGGACCTCTTCGATCACATCGCTTCGGGCATGCGGAATGTGGCGGACCTCACTTCGGTCATCAACGCAGATGCACGTGCTTTGGATAACCTCATCGGGGCACTTGTGCATGAAGGCTACTTGCGCCGATCGGATATCGGGCTCGGTCTATCACCAGAGGCTGAGCGGCTATGTGCTGACCATCCTGAAAGTGCGAAGCATGCCTGCCTGCTGTGGGGCGCCGAGCACATGGATGCCTGGCAGCAGCTTGACGTCAGCATCCGCTCGGGACAGGCCGTTTTTCCCATACTCTATGGTGCTCCTTTCTTCTGCTACTTGGACGGTCTTCCGGATCGCGCCGTCGAGTACCATAAAGCCATGTTCGCATATGCCTCACAGGACTATAAGGGAATAGCTGATGTCCTGGACCTGTCCCAATACCGATCGGTCATGGACGTGGGAGGCGGCAATGGGGCGCTGATCGGCTCCTTGCGAGCAGCATATCCGGAAGTCACCTTCCGCATCTTCGATATCCAAGACCACCGTACCGAAGGCACCCGCGATGTGGCGTTCCTCCAAGGCGACTTCTTCAAGGGTGTTCCGGAAGGCTCCGATGCCTTGCTCCTGAGCAGGGTCATCCATGATTGGAATGATGCCGAAGCCATGGCGATCCTTGGGAATTGCCACGCAGCACTCCCCCCACATGGAGCCCTCCATCTCATCGAGAACGATCTGTCCCTCTTGGGGGATGGAGGACATCTGCTATCGATGAACATGCTTGCCGTTTGCGGAAGCCGGGAGCGTTCCGTGAAGGAATACGAGCAGCTCCTGGAGCGTTCAGGATTCCTGGTCCTGGACCATGTACATCACGGAAAGCAGGCCATCATCAAAGCGCAACGATCATGAACTGGCGTGATATTAAGCCATCATTGGACGGATCACACTTCCTGCTCGAGGGGAAGCCCCTATGGAGGGATCGCTTCACAGCCGTGATGTCGTTCCATGCACCGGGCGTGGCCCCGGTTCAGGATGCATCCGGATGGTACCACATCGATGCTAATGGGCATCCATTGTACACCGCCCGCTTCCAGAAAGCCTTTGGGTTTTATTTCGCAAGGGCCGCTGTAATGGATCCAGAGGGTTGGTTCCACATCGACCTGAGCGGCAAGGCTTGCTATCCTGAGCGATACCCGTGGTGCGGCAACTATCAGGAGGGCGTCTGTTCGGTACGCTCCAAGGAAGGCTATTTCCACATCGACTCCAAAGGGCGACCGATTTATGCGGCACGGTTCGATTACGCTGGTGATGCCAGGGATGGGATTATTTGCGCAGTAGAGAATAGTGAGGCTTTCCACATCCGGTTCGATGGCAGCCGCCTTTATGCGCACACCTACCGCTTTGTGAACGTATACCACAAGGGCTTTGCGTTGGCTTTGGACGAGAAGGGCTGGTTCCATATCGACCGGTCTGGTCGCCCCTTAGCCGCGCACCGGTTCCCCTACCTGGAACCCTTTTACAATGGGGTCGCTTTTGCGATCGACCAGGAGGGCAATCCCGTTGCCGTATCCGAAGCGGGGTTGGTCACTCGTCTGAGTTGATACTTCACGGCCCACGTGAAGCGCCTCGCCATTCCCGACCGCTTCCTCGAGCACGGAACACAGCCGGAGCTCTACCGCGAATGCGGCATTGATGACATCGCGGTGGTGGAGGCGGTGAAGGAGATGCTGGGGGAGAAGCGAGCCGTGAAGGGCATCAAGGCTTCGGCTTGAGTGCCACGCTTGCATCGTAGCGCACATCCGTCTCCCGCACCACCAGCGTATCGCCGTCGTAGGTGACCACCGTCTGGCTCAGGTCTTTCTGCACCAAGACAACATCCGCAGCACCCCGGCCGCTGAGCTGGAGCGCCTCCGGGAACCCGTGCCGGAAGATGTAGGCCCCCCGGTAATCACTCGGCAGGTTATGGACGAGCAGTCGCCCTCCGCGCGGCGGCTCTGGTGTGTCTGCGATGATGCGATCGATGGTCTCGGAAGCGGTGCGCCAATGCCCCAGGCCCTGTCGCAAGAGCAGTGACCATGATGCCACCAGCATCACGAGGGCCATCCGCCATACCGCCTTCGACCGCATACCCTCCATCGCCAGCGCGACCAGCACACACAGGAATGCCGAGGGCATAAATAGGAAACGGTCGCTCTCGCTCGTGCGCGTGCTCACACCACCCACCATGGCGATGATGGAGGCGATCCCGTAGAGCGATGCCACCAGCGCAGCAGCGCGCAGGCGCTCCGGATGGAACCGGTTCGAGCGCCAGAACCAGAGCCCGACGAGCGTAAGCGCAAGGCCGAGCAGCGCGAAGCGCACGGTCTGCACCGCGGGATCGTCATGCGGCGGCAGGAAGGAGCGCCCGATGACCTTGAAGGCCGCGCTGAGGTAATCGCTCACAGGCTTGACGAAGAAGGCCGATCCATAGTCATTCGCCAGGCCGCCAAGCACCATCCAGCGCAACGCGAGGTTCAGCACGACCACCGCGATTGATGCGAGCAACATCGCGCGCCAGGCCTTCGCGTCCGTGGGCCGAAGGATGAGCCACCACGCGCCGAGCAGCAGGGGCGCCAGCAGCGCGCTCTCATAGCACAGTGAGCCGAGCAGCACCAACAATGCAACCGCGATGGTGCGCTTGGTGGTTGGCGCGTTGCCGGTTGCCACGACCAAGGCCCCCAGCGTGAACGCCGACGCTAGGGCAATGCCGCGGCCGATGATCCAGGCCTGCGGCTCGAGGTGGAAGGGGTACAGCACGAAGAACAAGCCTGCGGCGAAGGCGGCGTCTCGGCTGAGCAGCCGTCTGGCCAGCAGATGCACCAGCCAGCCATTGATGCCCAGCAGCGCCAGATTCACCACCCTGAAGGCCCACGGCTCCGGCCCGGTCAATGCCAGGTTCGCGCGGAGTGCGAGGTCGGCCAGTGGCCGGAAGAAGCTGCTGCCCTCGCCGGAGCGCAGCCGCCAGAGCACCTGGAAATCGTCGCTGAAGAAGGTGCACGTCAGGATGGACGCATGTGCCCCGATGCTGACGGCCACCAGCAGGAGCAGCACGGCCCATGACGGAATCGAACGCTCGCCGCGCGCATCCATGATGCGACCAAGGTAGCCGCGCTATGTTCGTGCGATGTCGCGCCGCCATCTGCTCCTCCTGCTCCTTGCCTTCGCGGTGAGCGTGGTTGTGCGCTGGCCCTTGCTCAACCGACCGCTCAGCGGCCACCACGAGCTCTGCACCGCGCTGGTGCTCATCGCGCTGCACAGCTGGCACCACGATGGCTTCCTCGCCCACCACGGCGCGCCGGCCATCACCTTCACCGGACCAGCCGACCTGATCCCGCCCGGTTACACCGATGCTCCCGCACTGCACGATGGCGTGCTCTACTACCTCTCGCATCCGCCGCTCGCCTTCGACCTGCCGCATGCGCTGTTCGCCATCACGGGCACCGAGCCCAATGCTCTGGGCTTGCAGCTCTTCAATCTGTTCTTCCACCTGCTCACGGCCATCGGCCTGTACCTCGTCGTGCGCGAGCTGCAGCGCGATGGACCGGCGCCGCTCTTCGCCGCGCTGCTCTACCTCTTCATGCCCGCGCCGCTCTGGTTCCACGGCAATGCCTACATGAGCGACATGTTCGCCCAGAACGCATGGGTCTGGCACGTGCTCGTCGCCTTGCGTGCCTTGACGAGAACCGATGGCGTCCCTTGGCGCATGGCGGTGTTGTGCGCGTTGACGCTTTTCCTCACCACGCTTATCAGCTGGCCGGGTGTGTGGGCGGGCGTTGCATTGGGCATGATCGCTATTGTGCAATGGCACCAGCAGCGCGATGCCACGCGATTGCGATTGTTGGCTTCGGCGTTTGCCGGTGTCGGCCTCGCGCTGGCATTTACCGCTTGGCGCTGGCTGCAGGTGGTGGATGTCGATGCCCTGCTCGCCTACTTCAGCGGTCGCTACGCCGAGCGTGGAACCGGCAGCGAGCATGGAGGCATGCTCCGCACGTTGTTGCTCAACTACCGCATCAGCTGGCTGCCGCTCCTGCTGCCCCTCGTGTCGCTGCTGCGGAAGCGCCATTCGGTCATCTCCCAGCGCAACGCACTGTGGCTCTTCGTGGTGCTCACGGCTCTGCCCGTGATCCTGGAGATGGCCTTCCTGCTTGAGTACACCGGCCACGACTTCACCGCGCTCAAAGCCGGTCTGCTGCTCTGCGGGCTGGGCGGGTTGGGGCTGTCGGCCATGCGCGCTGGTTGGTCGTGGGCCGCGCTGGCAGTGACATGCATTTCCGGCGTGCTCTACTTCTACCGCACCAATCCGCCCTCATCACCGACTGACGAGCGATTCGCCTGGCAGATGGAGCAAGGCCTCGCCATCGCACGCGAAGCCAGGCCGGACGAGATGGTCTTCACCCTCGGCTTCACCCCGGAGCCGCAGGTGCGGTGGTACGCGAAGCGCACGCTCTTCCGGGTGGATGATACACGGCACGCCCGGGAGCTCCTTCGGGCATCGGGCAACCCCAAGGGCATTTTCTTCCGCCAAGCCGCAGCAGGTCTCTCGCACGAGCGCATCACGGCTGATTGATCACTTGGGGCCGAAGAGCTCCACCTGCAGGTCGTCCACGATATGCGTACCTCCGGCCTGGTTCCAGATGTACACCTTCAGGTTGTCCTCGGCGGACCGCACCTCGGGCGTGATGTAGTCGAAGCGCTGGGTGCACCATTCGCCGGGGGCCGCCGCACCGAGGTCCCACTTCACCGCACGGTACTTATAGGTCTCACCCTTGTGGTGGAAGGTGGCCACGAGGATGGGCGGAGCCGTGGTGCTGTCCGTGACCCATAGCCGGGCGCTGATGCGCAGCCACGCGTGATCCGCACCGGTGAGGCGCCTGAACGGCACATCGGGCCCAGGCGTGAACGGGTCGGCCGGGGAAAGGGCATAGACCCCTTCGGGGCGGTCATCGAAGGTGTTGCGGTAGAGCAGCGAGCGGTGATAACCCGATTCATCCTTCAGCGCCTCCTCCTCGGTGAGCGGACGGTCGACCAGGAGCAGTGCATCCGCCCCGGCCGGCACCGCGGTACGGCAGAAAACCGCGGCGTAGTAGCCGGCAGTCATCCGCTCCTTGCTGAGGATGCCGTGGCTCCACTGCCAGGTCTGGAACAGGTTCAGCACGACGAGGACCGCGCTTGCCGCGAGCATGGTGCGCCGGCCGGGGCCGGTCAGCGCGAAGCCGAGCGGCACCGCGAGCAATGCATAGGCCGGCATCATGCTCCGTGCGCTGAAGCTGCCGCCGGCATACCACCAGTTCGTCCAGCTGCTCACCACGTAGAGGTCGACGGCCAGGTAGGCGCACAGCGGCCAGAACAGGTGACGGGCGCGCTGCCGCACGGCCCCGAGCCCAGCCACCATGACCAGCGCCAGCGGCGTGTACACGAACCAGCCCTTGCGGAAGCTGAACAGGAAATCCCAGGTATGCGGTGAGCCGAAATCGAAGCCTTCGCCGGGATTGATATAGGAGTAGAACAGCCACTCGCCCGTCACCTGCCTCCAGTATGCCAGCTGTGGCGAAGCCATGACCACGAAGGCCGTCACCGCCAGCACCGCTTGGGGCCAGCGATCGGCCACCATGCGCCACTTCGCGCGCCATCCCGACGGCTCCGCCCAGAGCAACGGAATCAGCAGGCACACGCCCTCGCTCGGGCGCACCAGGGTGATCCAGCCCGCCAGGGCCCCAACCGCTACCGCCGCCGGCAGGCCCGCATGGCGGTGCCAGCGCTGCGTGGCAAGCGCCAAGGCGGCATAAAGGGTGAAGAGGAGCGGATGCGTCAGCAGCGTGCCGTCCAAAGCAGCCAGGTGGAGGAAGTTGGTTCCCAGTACGACCAGGACCATGAGAACGGCCGTCGTCCGCTCATCGAACCAGTTCAGCAGCAGCCGTCGGAACAGGAAGATCCCGAGCATCACCCACAGCAGCATGCCGTAGGTGACCGCAACGCGGTAGGGCGCCGAGAAGCCATCCGCAGGAAAGCCCAACGGACCTGCCAGCGCATGCGCAATAGCGAAGAAGGGAGCATAGGCGAGCGCCATGCCCGAGCTGTACTTGATGACGCGCCCGCCTTCCGGGCCATCAACCAGCTGATAGAGCGTGGCCGAGGGCTCATGCTCCGCCACCAACGCTTCCAGCCAAGCGGGGTTGCGCAGCCCGGGATCATGGTGGATGAATGTGGCCGGGAGATAGAGGTAGTACCCGAAGACGTCCCACGTGAAGGCATGGCGCACGGGCTGAGTCGTACGCAGGCCGAGCAGCAGCGCGCACAGGGCCCAAACGGCGACCAACGACCAGCGGCGCTGCGGCATGGGGCCAAGGTAGCCGGGCCATCCGTGCGGCGATACCTTCGCCGCATGTCCCCCACCCCAGCGGAGGCCGCCTCCGCACGCACCCTGTACCGGCCGGCCAACTTCCTGCATGGCCATTGGTCCTCCGAAGGCGATGGCAGCACCCAGGCGGTGCTGGACAAGTACCAAGGCACCGAGATAGCCCGCATCCCGCACGCCAGCGAAGCCCAGATGGAAGCGGCCATCACCGCCGCCCAGCGAGCGTTCCCGGCGTTCCGCAAGCTGAGTGCGGGTGAGCGCAGCGAGCGGCTGGAGCGATTGGCGGGCCTGCTCAAGGAGCACGAGGAGGAACTGGCGCAGCTCATCATGCGCGAGGCGGGCAAGCCGATCGGCTATGCACGCACCGAGATCGCGCGGTGCATCGTCACCGTGCGCACGGCCGCGGCCGAGGCGCTGCGCTTCGGCGGCGAGGTGGTGCCCATCGACTATGGCGCAGGCGCGGGCAGGACGGCATTCACCAAGCGCCGCCCGATCGGCATCATCGCCGCCATCACACCGTTCAACTTCCCGCTCAACCTGGTACTGCACAAGGTGGCGCCGGCGCTGGCCATCGGCTGCCCGGTCATCCTGAAGCCCGCGCCGCAGGCCCCGCTCAGCGCCCTGGCGCTCTCCCGCTTCATCGCGCAGCTGGGCTATCCCGACGGGGCATTCAGCTGCATGCTCTGCGGAATCCCGGTGGCGGAGAAGCTCGTGAAGGACCCGCGCATCGCCATGCTCAGCTTCACCGGAAGCGACAAGGTGGGCTGGCACCTGAAGGCCATCTGCGGGAAGAAGAAGGTGGCCCTCGAGCTCGGCGGCAACGCGGCCGTGATCGTGGACGAGGGCGCCGACCTGCCCGCTGTGGCCAAGGCCGTGGCCGCTGGCTCCTTCCTCTACGCCGGCCAGATCTGCATCAGCACCCAGCGCATCTTCGCCGTGGAGCGCGTGTTCGAGCGCTTCCGCGACCTGCTGGTCCAGGAGGTGGGCCGCATTCCCTGCGGCGACCCGGCCGATCCCGGCACCATCGTGGGGCCCATCATCGATAGGGGCCACCTGCTCCGCATCGCGGCATGGGTCGAAGAGGCCCGGCAGGGCGGGGCCCAGGTGCTTGCCGGCGGGCACGCGGTGGATGAGGCGCGCAACGTGTATGCAGCCACCCTGCTAACCGGCACGGACAACTCGATGAAGGTGAGCTGCGCCGAGGCCTTCGGCCCGGTCGCCACCGTGGAACGCGTGCGGGATTTCAAGGCCGCGATCGACGCAGTGAACGACAGCAGCTTCGGGCTTCAGGCGGGCGTCTTCACCGATAGCCTCGCGCATATGCGCATGGCCCACGAGGAGCTCGAGGTGGGAGGCGTCATCATCAACGGAATCCCCGGTTTCCGGGTGGATAGCATGCCCTACGGCGGCATCAAGGACAGCGGCTTGGGGCGCGAGGGCATCCGGTACGCCATCGAGGAGATGAGCGAGCCACGGCTGCTGGTGTACTGACCGCTTGCTTTTCACCCTTCCCGCAGCTAGCTTGCATCGCCCTGCAGGGCCGCGGTGCGAAGGGAGGTGAGTGAGCGGCGGCCGGCACAGTCAACCCGCACAGCCATGCGCTTCCTCGCCGCCAACCGCAAGTCCATCATTGCGCTCGCCGCGCTTTCGCTCTTCGCCGGCCTCTCGGCCTTCGAGCCGGGGCCTTCCGATGATACCGGCTCCGCCAAGGCGATCGGAGGCGGTGTCCCTGTTTCGGCGTTCACCAACTTCGAGTCGGCGCATGTGAGCCCCATCGCCCTCACGCCCGATGGCACCCGGCTGCTGGCTGTGAACACGGCCAACAACAGCCTGGAGGTGTTCGATGTCACCGCCGCCGGCATCACCCATTCCGCCAGCATCCCCGTGGGCCTCGACCCCGTGACCGTGCGCGCCCGCACCAACAACGAAGCCTGGGTGGTGTGCACCATCAGCGATGAGGTGAGCATCGTGGACCTCACCCTGAAGGCCACCGTGCGCAGCCTGCTCACGGAGAACGAGCCGGCCGATGTGGTCTTCGCGAGCGGGAAGGCCTTCGTGAGCTGCGCCGAGCAGGAGATGGTGCAGGTCTTCGACCTGGCCAACCTGAACTCCGCGCCCACCCAGGTGCTGCTGAAGGGCGAGCAGCCGCGCGCCCTGGCCGTGAGCCCCGACGGCGGCACGGTATACTGCGCCTTCTTCGAGAGCGGGAACCAGACCACTGTCCTCAATGGCAACTCCTTCCATGCCGGGGGCTTCTGCTCTCCGCAAGGCGGATGCACCACCGTGCCGAATGAAGTGACCAATCCGGCAGGGCCCTATGGCGGAGCCGTTCCGGTACCGAACGCCGGCACGGGATTCAACCCGCCCATGAACCCGAACAATCCGCCCATGCAGGCCAATCACAGCCTGGTGGTGCGCAAGAATGCCGCTGGCCAATGGATGGATGACAATGGCGGCAACTGGACGAACCTCGTCTCCGGCAACGCTCCGGGGAAAGCGCGCATCGCCGGCTGGGACATGCCCGACAGGGACGTGGCCATGATCAACGCCAACAGCCCCAGCACCGCCACCGTCACCTACAAGCAGACGCTCGGCAACATCCTCATGGCCATGAGCGTGCGGCCCGGAACGGGCGAGGTATTCGTCGTGGGCACCGATGCCACCAATGAGAAGCGCTTCGAGCCCAACCTGCGCGGCAAATTCCTCACGGTGAACGTGTCGCGATTCCTCGGAGCGGGCGCGGTGACGCGCACCGACCTCAACCCCCACATCAATTACAGCACCCACAGCTCGCCGCCTGCGCTGCGCAAGCAATCCATCGGCGACCCGCGCGGCATCGCTTGGAAGGCCGATGGGAGCACGGCCTATGTCACCGGCATGGGGAGCAACAATGTGATCATGATCAACGCCACGGGCGCGCGCGTGAGCCCCGATCCGATCACCGTGGGAGAAGGGCCCACAGGCGTTGTGCTGCATGAGGGCAGCGGCCGCGCCTTCGTGCTCAACAAGTTCGGCGCCAGCATCAGCACCATCGACCTTGCGACGAACAAGGAGGTGGCCCGCACTTCCTATTTCGATCCCACCCCGCAGGCGATCAAGGTCGGACGGAAGCATCTCTATGATACGCACCTGGGCAGCGGCCACGGTCACATCAGCTGCGGCAGCTGCCATGTGGATAGCCGTTGGGACCGCCTGGCCTGGGACCTCGGCAATCCCGCCGGCGGAATGGTCACCGTGAACGACCCCGCAGGCAATAAGACCTACCATCCGATGAAGGGGCTGAAGACGACCCAGTTCCTCATCGACATCATCAACCGGGGCACGGGCAAGCTTCATTGGCGCGGCGACAAGGGCAGCTTCCACGACTTCGCCGGTGCCTTCGAGGACCTTCAGGGCCTGGATGCTCCGCTAGACGTGGTGGGCATGCAGGAGTTCAGCGATTTCCTCGCGGCCACCTGGTACGTCCCCAACCCCTACCGCACCATCAGGCCGGACACCAACACCGCCGGGGTGGCCGCTACCGTGGAGCGGATGAACAATCCCAACCGCGTGCGCTTCACGGGCACCACGTTCCAGACCATTCCCACTGCCGGGGTGAGCCTCTTCGTCGCCGTGAACATCAACTGCTCGCATTGCCACCAGACCGGGAGCGGACGCGGACACCTGCCCGGCAACGGCTCGAACACCAGCGCCGGCGTGGTGAACATGGCCCTGAACACCAATATGGTGCCCGACCTGCGCAGCACCTACCGGAAGAACGGCTTCTTCTATAACACCACCGAATGCACCAGCGGCTTCGGAATGATGAGCGACGGGGTGATGGAGACCCGGTTCAATCAGAACGGCACCGGGCATTACCTCGGCGACTATGAGCCGGAGCTGCTCAGCTGGAGCGGCGGCATCACACAGGCGAACAGCCCGCAGAGCTACGGCTTCGACCGCGTGCATGCCATCCAGGATGCCATGCCGGCCGTGGGAATGCGCATGACCATCAATGGCAGCGTGGGCAGCGCCGGCCGTGTGGGGACGCTCTTGAACTGGACGAACAAGTACCCGAACGACTACGCGCTCGTTGTGAAGGGCCGCTGGCAGGGGGAGCTGCGGGGCTTCTACTACCTCGGGAGCAACAACTACCAGCCCGACCTCAACGGAGCGCCACCCGTGACGCACGCTCAGCTGGTTGCCCATGCGCAGGCCGGCAACCCGCTCACTTGGACCATCGTCCACCCCAGCACCAAGATCCGCCATGGCGTTGACCGTGACCTGGACGGCATCTTCGACTACTCCGATGGCGATGCAGAACTGGCGCTGAGCATGGTGCTGGAAGGGGCATGGAACGGAACGGCGATGCGGAGCGACCTGCTGACAGCCGGCATCCTGCCCACTTCCGACCCATACGGCCAAGGCGCCACCATGAAGCCGGAGCTCCTCGAGCGTACCGGTGCCGGGGCCCCCGTGGATTGGGTGATGGTGCAGCTGCGCGATGGCGCAAACCATGGGACGGTGGTGGACGAAATGGCCGCCGTGCTGCTCGCTGATGGCCGCGTGGTGACGCCAGACGGAGATGAGCCGCTCTGGTTCCCCGATGCCCCGCGCGCGTCCTACAAGGTGGCCGTCTGGCACCGCAATCACCTCGCCACCATGACCAGCAGCGCCCAGGCCTTCGGCGCCGGCGTGGTGCGCGTGGACCTGGCCGACCCGGCCACGCCCACGTACGGCACCGATGCACGCAAGCTTCTAGGCACCATCGCCGCGCTATGGGCGGGCGACGTGGACGGCAACGGCATCCTGCGGTACACCAACCAGGAGAACGACCGCGACCCCATCCTGGTGCGTGTGGGGGGCAGCCTGCCCACGGCCACCACCACCGGATACCATCCGGAGGATGTGAACCTGGACGGCGTGGTGAAGTACACCGGGCAGGACAACGACCGTGACCCCATCCTGCAGAACATCGGCGGCAGCATTCCAACGAATACGCGCACCGAGCAGCTGCCCTGAGTGTTATGGGGACGGTCCGCCCCGTCGGGCGGCCTACTTTACGTGCCGATCCACATGCGCATCGCCTTCATCGGCTTGGGGCTGCTTGCTGCCGTCGCCCAGGCCCCTGCCCAAGAGAGCGGTTTCTCCTGCCTCGCCAATCACCCCGTCGAACTGGCGCGCCACCTGGCCGAACGGCCGAACGCCGCACAGCACGCGCTGCAAGCCAAGGCGGCCATGGAAGCAGGCGCAGGGGCCTTCACCCGGGGCGGCGGGCAGGCCTACGTGATTCCCGTGGTCTTCCACGTCATCCATGACTTCGGACCGGAGAACATCAGCGATCAGCAGGTTCTTGATGCCGTACGGATCCTCAACGAGGACTTCAATCGGCTCAACCCGGACTGGAGCACCGTCCGTCCCGAATTCCTGGACATCGTAGCCGATGTGGGCATCGAATTCCGCTTGGCCAGGCGCGACCCCGAGGGCAACTGCACCAACGGCATCACGCGCACGGCGAGCATCCGCACCTACGACGGGGACTACGACATGACCCAGCTGATCCAATGGCCGCGCGACCGCTACATGAACGTGTGGGTGGCGGCCAGTGCGAGCGGCGCGGCGGGCTACACCTACTATCCCATGTGGCTGGACGGATGGCCCGAGGCCGA
>DDRC01000023.1:1531-7851 GCA_002342985.1 Flavobacteriales bacterium UBA2426 | reverse complement strand
GGGCTGGACATTCCAATAGCGGGGGGGCTTACGCCCGCATGCCGATCACCAGGATGTCGTCCACCTGCTCGTGGGCGCCCCTCCAGGCATTGAAGGCGTCGTGCAGCTGCCTGCGCTGGCGCTCGGCCGGTTGAGCGCTGATCTCCACCAGCAGCTCGCGGAACCGGCGGTACAGGAACTTCTTGCCCTTCGGCCCCCCGAATTGATCGGCGTACCCATCGGAGAAGATGTAGACCATGTCATCCGGCTTCAGCTCGATCCGGTGCTCGGCGAATGCCTGTCCGTTGAGGTCGAGGCTGCCGATGGCGCTCTTGGTGGGGGTGAAGACGAGGACCTCGCCTCCGCGCACGATGTAGAGCGGGCTGTTCGCCCCTGCGAACTCCAGGATGCCCGAGCCGGGGTCGTAGCTGCAGAGCGCCATGTCCATCCCATCGCGCACCAGGTGCTGCTCCCGGTCCTTGTGGAGCGCTTCGTAGGCGATCCGATTGAGCTCCTTCAGGACCTCTCCGGGTCGTGATAGCCCGCGCTCCTTCGCCGCCTGGTTCAGTCCGTTATGACCGATGAGGCTCATGAAGGCGCCCGGCACACCATGGCCCGTGCAGTCCACGGCCGCGAAGAGCACCCGGTCGCCGACCTGCTCCATCCAATAGAAATCGCCGCTGACGATGTCCTTCGGGCGGAAGTAGACGAAGGCCTCGGGAAGGAGCTCCTTGATGCGCCGCTCGGGCGGCAGAATGGAGTCCTGCAACCGCTTGGCGTAACGGATGCTATCGGTAACGTTCTTGTAGAGTTCCACCACCTTCCGGCTCTGGCGCTCCACCTCCTCCTTCTGCCGCACGACCTCCTCGGTGCGCTCGGCCACCTTCAGCTCCAGCACCCTTTCGCGCTGACCGAGCTCATCGCGCATCTTCAGCAGGGCGTGGCCCAGGACATCCTCCTCGCTCAAGGGCTGGTAGTCGGCCGTGAAGTCGCCGGCCGCCACCGCATGCGAGAACTCGGTGGTCCTGCGCAGGCCTTCCACGAGCGAGGTGAGCGCTTTGCCCATGTCACCGACCTCGTCGTTGGTGGTGCGCACGCGGGTGCGCGGGAAAACGCCCCTTCCCAGGCTCAGCAGCACATTGCGCAGCCTCAGCAGCGGGCCCACGATGTCGCGGATGATCAGGAACGCCACGATGATGCCGATGACCACGAGCCCCAGGCCCATGTACAGCACGAAGAACTTCAGTGAGTCGAAGCTCTTGATCATGCCGCCGCCCAGCTGCACGCGCTTGGTCTCCTGGAGCTCCAGCAGCCGGTCCAGCTCGCCGAGCACCTTGCCCGTCTGCACATCGATGGGTCCGCCCTCCTCGGCCAGCTCGGTGCGCTGCATGTGCACGAACGGGTCGCGATAGCTCTCCAGGTTGGGCAGCATCTCCTTCACCTGGTCGTGGAGACGGAAGAGCTCCTCGAGCCGTATGGAAACGCCGCTCATGATGGCCACCTCATCGGGCTTCCACCGGCCCATGAGCGTGTCGATGCGGTCCAGGACGGCGGGAAGCCGCTGGGTCGTGATCTCCACCAGCGCCGTCTTCTCCGGCGCATCCGTGCGGCTCTCCAGGAGCGCCCAATGCTTGATGAGCATGTGCGAGCTCACGGTGAGGTTGCGCAGCTCCACCAGCGCATCCACCGAGGGCGAGTACACCTCGTTGATCTCCTCGTTGATCTCCCGGCTGCGCTCAAGCGTGCGGTTGGTGAGCAGCACCACCACCAGCGCGAAGAAGATGAACAGGCCGAAGCCCAGCCCGATCTTGCGTCCGATGGTCATGCGGATCGCCATGGCGGATCAGCGTTCGCCCTGGGGCGGCAGGGCTTCGTACAGCCGGCGGAACTTCTCGGAGTTCATCTCGTCCTGCAGGCTGTAATAGATGCCCTCCAGTCCCAGTAGCGTCTCCCTGCGGGTAGGGTTCATATCATGGGCCTTCAGCATGAAGGGCAGCGCGAGCTGGAAGTACTCGCGGGCCACTTGCTGGACCTGCTGCATGGTGATGATGTCCGCCTCCGCCTGCAGCTCACGGATTCGGTAAACACCCATGTTGTAGAACAGGGTGGCCAGGTTGTAGTTCGCGCCGTAGTTGTCGGGATCGATCCGCAGCACCCCCCTGTAGGTGTCCGCTGCCTTCTCGAACCATTCGGTGCGCGTGCGGTCCTCGTTGAATCGCCGGGTGTACAGAGTGCCCAGGGCGTTCGCGAACTCCGTCTCCCGGGCACGCATGTCCTGGTGCGGATCCAGGCGCAGCACCGCTTCGCGATAGGCATCGAAGAGCTCCACGGCGCGCGGGTCGTTCCCATCCGTCAGCGCCTTGGCCGCATCGTTGAAGCACGAGCGGGCCAGGAATTCATAGGCCTGAACCGCATTCTCGCGGTAGGTGGAGTCGCTATCCAGCTCGATCGTCCGATACAGGCTGCCCAGCGCCGTGTCGCGAGCCGCATCCCCCTCTGTGCTCCCGGCCCTCGATTTGTAGAAGTCCTTGTAGACGAATCCGCGCAGCAGCCACGCCTCGGGGTCCCGGGCATGCGCATCGGTCACGACCGCCTCATCGATCAGGGAGCGGGCGCCCGGAAGGTCTCCTGCCTGATACTTGCGCAGCGCCTCCACCAGGGGGTCCTGGGCTCTCAGGGCCACGGCCAGCAGCGCAACGGCACAAGTGATGAGGATGCGGGGTGCCATGGTCATTCCTCCACGCGATGGGCGAGGTTCTTCAGGGTGAGGCCGACCACCAGCCCATGCCGACGGGCGTTGGCCATGCTCAGCTCGTACTTGAGCAGATTGTCCACCTTCACGAAATTCACCACGGCCCCGTCCTCAAGGGCACCGGCATACTCGGTGATGATCATGGTGGGCTTGCCCTGCATCCTCTTGAACAGCTCCGGGAGCACCGCCAGCTCGCTCTTGCCGACGAAGAGGATGTGGCAGCGCTCCACCTCGGGTGAGCGCGGCAGCTTGCGCACCTCGATCGGCTGCTTGCCGATCGTGCGCGTGCTGTACTGCTTGATCAGCTCCTGGTAGAGGTTCGCGCCGCCGATGACGCCGATGATGAAGTTGCCCTGGCGCATCCCCTCGTCCCTCCACTCCACCAGCTTGGCGATGTTGTAGAGGTAGTTGGCCTGCAGGATGGACGTGGTGTCCTTCTCGGCATCACGGGGCTGCTGTGCGGCCGAGCAGAGCAGCAGCGGAAGCGCCAGCAATAAGCGCCGAAGAGGGGTCGCCGGAGATGCCCTTCGCATAGATTTGGTCGCGACCCTTTCCGATCCCATGCCGATCGCTCCCTTCCTCCCGCAAAGTATCCGGGCCTGCGGCCTCGCTCCTTGGCTGTTCTGGGGCGTCTGTCAACAGCAAGCTGTTGACGTGCAGGCCCAGCAGGAGCGGCTTCAGCGCTTCGACCGGTCCGTGCAGCAGGACGCCATGGGCTACCGCTGGCTGCAATGGAGCACCCACACCATCGGCCATCGGCTCACCGGAAGCCCGCAAGGAGCCCAGGCCGAGGCTGCCGCGGACAGCCTCTTCCGCGCCGCGGGCCTGGAAAGGGTCCAGCGATTCCCCTTCAAGGCCCAGGCCTGGTCACGTGGACAGGTGCAGCTCACCATCGGGGATGGCGAGGGCTTCCTCCACCTCCCCGCCGTAGCGCTGGCCAATACGCCGCTCGATGCCCTGGTTGAGGCGATATTGGTCGATGCCTGCAATGGGCTGCCCTCCGACCTTGCCGCCTTGGGCTCCCGGCTGCAGGGCGCAGCCGCGCTCGTCAATATCGGACTGGTGGATGCGCCGGATGGCGTGCGGAACCTCCACCGCAGCGAGAAAGCCGCATTGGCCATGCAGGCCGGAGCCTCCGCCATTCTCTTCGTGAATCAGGTCGAAGGGGGCATCCTGCTCACCGGGACAGCTTCCATCGACGGTCGCTTGATACCCGTTCCGGCAGCCTGCATCGCCTCCGAGGATGGCGCCCGGCTGCGCAACCGCCTGCGGGCCGGCAACAGCCTCACGGCACGGCTGTCGATGGCGAACAGGAGCGATCAGGTGGAAGCCGCCGACATCATCGCCGAGATCCCTGGCAGCAAATGGCCCGAGGAAGTGATTCTGGTTGGAGGCCACCTGGATAGCTGGGACCTGGCCACCGGTGCCACAGACAACGGATTGGGCGCCTTCTCCATCCTTGACATGGCCCGGGCGATGGCCTCCATGCCCTTCAAGCCGGAGCGCACCGTTCGCTTTGTGCTGTTCATGGGCGAGGAACAGGGCCTGCTGGGCTCCAGGGCGCTTGTGGAGCACTACCGGAGCACGAACGAACTGGGCCGCATCAAGTGCATGATCAACCTCGACATGAGCGGCCATCCGCAGGGATTCGGCGTCGGTGGACCGGAGGGGTGGCCCGCGGCCATCGCCGCCGGATGCGCGGCCATCAAACCTTTGGACTCCGCCGCATTCAGCGGGCGCCTGAGCGAGGAGATCTGGCTCCATAGCGACCATCAGCCCTTCCTGCTGGCCGGCGTCCCGGTCATCTACCCGCTCAGCGACCTCGGCAAGCATGTGTACGGCTGCTACCACAGCAGCTGCGATGACATCCACCTGGTGGATCCGCAGGCCATGGTGAACAATGTCCGCTTCGTGGGGGCTTTGGTATGGCTCCTCGCCGAGGCACCGGAACTGCCGGGCCATTTCGAACCCGAGGACCTCCGGCGAAGACTCGTTGAGGCCCGGCTCGAACAGCCCTTGCGCATCGGGGGTGATTGGCCCTGGACGGAATGAGCAAGGGCGCATGCCGTGCATGCGCCCTTGCTCAACGGTTCAGAGACCGGGGCTATTTGCCGCCCTTGGCATTGCCGCCATCAGCGCCCCTCATGCCCTCCAGGTCGCGGTCGAAGAGATAGAGTCCCCCCTTGTCATTGCCGATGAGGTTCAGCTTGTCGATGAGCGTGCGGGCAAGCGCCTCCTCCTCGATCTGCTCGCCCACGTACCACTGCATGAAATTGTGCGTGGTGTAGTCCTTTTCCTTCAGGCACAGGTCCACCACTCCATTGATCTCGTTGGTCACCTTCGTCTCATGGTCCAGCAGGGCCTGGAACACGTCAGTGATGGCCTTGTAGTTGGTGCCGGGCTGCTTCAGGGCCGGTATCACGGCTCTGCCACCGCGCTCATTGATGAACTTCACGAGCTTGAGCATGTGCATGCGCTCCTCATCGCTGTGGCGATAGAGGAATGCGGCGGTTCCGCTAAGGCCCTGGTTCTCGGCCCAGGAGGCCATGGCCAGGTAAGCCTGGCTGCTGGCGGCCTCCACGGCCACTTGGGCGTTGAGCGCGGCTTCGATTTTCTTGGAAAGCATGGTGGGATGATGAGGCTGCGAAGGTAGCAACCACCATCCCGGAAGGTTGGTTCAGCGCTGATTGAAGTTGTTCATGGCGCTGGCCACGCCCAAGAGCCCGAATTGCAGCACCGCCTTGGCCGCCAATTCGATGCGCTCCGAAAGGGTCCTGCGCTCCTCCTCGGTCCAGCGGCCGAGCACGTACTCGCTCTGCCGGCCCTTGGGGAAATCGCTGCCGATGCCGAACCGCAGCCGCGGGAACTCCTCCGTGCCGGTGATGGCAATGATGCTCGCCAGGCCATTGTGGCCTCCCGCTCCGCCCTTGGCCCTGATCCGGATGGCCCCGAACGGGATGGCCAGGTCATCGGTGATCACCAGCAGCCGGTCAGCCGGCACATTCTCCTGCTCCATCCAGTACCGAACGGCCTTGCCGCTGAGGTTCATGAAGGTGCTGGGCTTGATGAGCACGAAAGTCCTGCCCTTGTGGCGCACTTCGGCGCGGTCCGCATACCGGTCAGGGGCGAAGCGTGCCTGGCCGGCTGCAGCAAGATGGTCGAGGACCTGGAACCCGATGTTGTGCCGGGTATCGGCGTACTCCGGCCCGGGATTACCGAGACCTGCGATCAGGAGCTTCATATGGGCTGCAAAAGAAACGGACCCCGACGCATCGGGGTCCGTTCAGGTTCAGGCCGATGGATCGTATCACTTCTTTGCGGCCGCAGGCTTCGCCTCAGCCGTCTTGGCTGCTGCCGCAGGGGTCGCCGCTGGGGCGGCCGCTGGGGCGGCCTCCTCCACCTTCTTCGGCACCTTCACCGCCGCCACCACTGCATCGGGACGCTCCAGCGGGGTGAGTCCCTTGAGCTTCAGGTCGCGGATGTGGATGCTCTGGTTCACATCGAGCTCGCTCACATCAACATCCAGGTGCGCAGGGATGGCGGCGGGCAGGCCCTTCACGCGCACCTTGCGCATGGTCTGGCTGAGCTT
>DDRC01000023.1:0-1292 GCA_002342985.1 Flavobacteriales bacterium UBA2426 | reverse complement strand
TGGATGACCCGGTCGCTCACCGGGTGGAACTGCTTCTGGTGCACCATGGCCAGCGTCTTGTTCCCATCGATGTCGAGCTCCACGCCGTTGACTTCCGGGGTGAAGACCACTTTGCGGAGGGCGGCTTCATCCACGCTGAAGTGGACGACGCCCTGCCCCCCGTAGAGTACGCATGGGACCCGCTTGCCGCGGCGCAATTGAGCGGCATCCTTGGTGCCGACTTGTTGGCGGACAGCGCCGCTGAGAGTGACTTTGTTCATGACCGGACGGTGTTACGCAATGATGAAATGACTGCTGATGCTCTCGTGGCTCCGCACGCGCCGAATCACGTCGGCGAACAGCTGCGAAACGGAAAGCACCTTGATCTTGCTGGTGAGGGCGATCTTCTCGGGCCCGATGGGAATGGTGTCGGTGACGATGAGCTCGGTCAGCGAACTCTGCTCGATGCGCTGGCAGGCCTCCCCGCTCAGCACGGCATGGGTGCATACCGCCCGCACGCTGCGCGCGCCGAGGTCCGTCATCATGTCGGCGGCCTTGGTCAAGGTGCCTGCCGTGTCGATCATGTCGTCCACCAGCACCACATCCTTGTCCTTCACGTCGCCGATCACCGTCATTCGCTCAATCTGGTTGGCCACCTTCCGCTGCTTGTAGCAAATGGCCATGTCGCATCCCAGATGCTTGCTGTACGCATTGGCGCGCTTGGTGCCGCCGGTATCTGGAGCGGCCATCACCAAGTCCTTAAGGCCCAATGACTTGATGTGGGGGAGGAAGATGCTGCTGGCGAACAGGTGGTCCACCGGCACCTCGAAGAAGCCTTGGATCTGGTCGGCATGCAGGTCCATGGTCATGATGCGGTCCACGCCGGCAGCCGTGAGCATGTTGGCCACCAGCTTTGCGCCGATGGAGACCCGCGGCTTGTCCTTGCGGTCCTGCCGGGCGAAGCCGAAGTAGGGCATCACGGCCACGATGCGCTTGGCGCTGGCGCGCTTGGCGGCATCCACCATGAGCAGCAGCTCGAAGAGGTTGTCGCTCGGGGGGAAGGTGCTCTGGACGATGAAGACCAGCTCCCCGCGCACGGTTTCCTCGAAGCTGGGCTGGAATTCCCCATCGCTGAACCGGCTCACGGCAACCTCGCCCAAGCGCTCGCCGCTGGCCGCGGCAATCTGCTCGGCCAGGTACCGCGTGGCGGTGCCGCTGAAGATCTTGGCGCTCTCGAGCATCTGGTTCTCCCCCGAAACGGGGCGCAAATGTAAAGATCCCCAGCGGGTTATCAACACCTGTTCGTGGGGTGC
>DDRC01000047.1 GCA_002342985.1 Flavobacteriales bacterium UBA2426 | reverse complement strand
GACATGGCCGAGGACCGCGAGCGCTTCAGTTCACTGCTGCGCGACCTGGACATCCCGTACCCGCGCTTCGGTGCGGTGAACAACGCCGAGGAGGCCGTGAAGCTGAGCCGCGAGCTCGGTTTCCCGCTGCTGGTGCGCCCCAGCTACGTGCTCGGCGGCCAGAAGATGAAGATCGTGATCAACGAGGAGGAGCTCGTGGACCAGGTGCTCGACATCCTGCGCCTGATGCCCGACAACAAGATCCTCATCGACCACTTCCTCGACGGCGCCATCGAAGCGGAGAGCGATTCCATCTGCGACGGCGAGATGGTGCGCATCATCGGCATCATGGAGCACATCGAGCCGGCGGGCATCCACAGCGGCGACAGCAATGCCGTGCTCCCGCCCTTCGACCTCAGCGAGAAGGTGATCCAGCAGATCCGCGAACACACGCACAAGATCGCGCTGGCCCTGCACACCGTGGGCCTGGTGAACATCCAGTTCGCCATCAAGAACGAGGTGGTGTACGTGATCGAGGCCAACCCCCGAGCCAGCCGCACCGTGCCCTTCATCGCCAAGGCCTACGGTGAACCCTACGTCAACTGGGCCACCAAGGTGATGCTCGGCGCCAAGCTGAAAGACTTCCAGTTCAAGCCTCGGCTGGATGGGTATGCGATCAAGGTGCCCGTCTTCAGCTTCGACAAGTTCCCCAACGTGGACAAGAGCCTGGGGCCGGAGATGAAGAGCACGGGGGAAGCGATCTACTTCATCAAGGATCTGAAGGATCCGTTCTTCAGGCAGGTGTATGGGGAAAGATCAATGTACTTGAGTCGATGAGTGATTTGGGCGTGCCCCCTCGCAAAAGCCTCGGGGTCGGGCCAACCGCTTCAAGTCCTCGCTCGTTCCTCGCTGTGGGCTTTCCGCTCATGTCCCTCACGCGAAACCACACGATATTCGTTCCATCCAAAAAATTGTAAGCGGATGAAGCTAATCTATGCTGACAGCCCAGAGGTTGATGAGTTTACCTTCAAGAGACTCATGCTCTTGGGAAGCGACTTGACGTTCGTTGAACGACCATCTATTCAACTGGCAGAGAACTTCGGCACCGTTGGCGTACCCACGAATGTCACGGGCCTGATGCCCCAATTCGAGGGCTCCGCAATCAGCCTTCGTATCGGAAAGCCACCGACCTCGGTGTTTGCATCTGATTTCTACAACAAGTACTTCGAGATTGATCTTCGTAACCCAGCATTCATCAAGATTGTTCTCGACGCCCTGGCAACAAATCAAACTTGGCACTGGTACTTCGACCCCAAGGAAACACAGGCAGAAGGTGAGTACTTCGACATGGTGGCTTGGATTGCGAACCGCCGCCCTGTGCTCGAGGCATTCGACTTCAATACCATTACTCGTCCAGATAATGTCGGTTGTATCACATCGGACCATGAGGCACGATTCGCTGTGCGTACGCTCCTCGCAGAAGCGTCGATGCGGACAACGGCGGTAATGAACGTGTCTCAGGAATCTGGAGGAACTCCGATTTCTGGAAGGCCTTACTTGAACCAGCTCTTGGTCGCGCGGCTATCGGATGCATCCTATACCGGAATCCCGGTTAGAACCAGGCAGCTTGGATTGCGGCTTTTTGAGTCACTCGTTCCCGATGAGGCATTGTTGCACTTGACCATTACTGACCTACTGCTCTTCCGAGAGCGAACGAAGTCGTACTACGAGGCGTGGGCGGTAGAAGTCGCGAAGCTTGAGGCTGACCTTGCTGGGGCGACTGTCGATTTGACAGACACTGCAATTCAGAATCTGATTGATTCAAGAATCACGCCCTCAGTTCTTGAGGTGAAGAATGAAATTCGAAACATCCGCGATGAGGTGCTAGCAAGTGCGATGAAGCTCGTCAAGAATCTGGGCGTTTCTATCGTTGCGGCTTGTTCTCTTTACGAGGCGAATCCGACAATGGCGATTGGTGCCTTCATTGCATCGCACCTCAAGTCGGGTGCTGTAACCGATGACCTTATCGATGCCGCGTTCAAGATTAAGAATGTACGGAAGAGCAGTGGGTTGACTTATCTGATGAAAGTGAATCAGTTGATCGCCGATTGAATCGGTCACTGCCGACCTCGTTAGACATAAGAGCAGGCGCTAGTTATAGACCAAGGCAGGGTATCCTCCCTAAGCTCCGCCAGATCTATAGGAGCACAAGACTGTTGAGAAGCTCTTTCACCACCGCCTCCCATTGCTGTTCGTGTTCTCGCCTATACCCAGCTTCGATGATGTAGCGTTTGCCATTTGCCGTCACAATAATCCTCGTACTTGTTGATCTCTTTTCATCCGTGCTGCGCGTATGTCCGAGTCGAACGCCATAGTAGGGTCCGATCCGGACTTCTACAGGCTCATGGATGGATTCGATTTGTTGGTTGGCAAGTAGTGCAGCTCTAATCCCGGCTTCGTATGTCGCTTTCAAGTATGCGAGGTCAGCTTTGCTAAAGTTGGCCATTACAACATCGCGGTCTTCTTTGGGGAGTGCCTCGTAGCCAATCGTGAATCTGAAATAGGTCTTGAAGGCTTCACGGTTTCCTTTGTTGATTCCCTTCTGTTGGAGCCAGAATGTGCCTTTATCATTTCGGCCGACCATGCTGATCACAGCCTGAGAGTACTTCCTATAGCTTGAAGACTGAAGCTCTGTCCCCTCTGGCAAGGTGAATACGCAGCACTGTGGAATGGTGATGACACTTCCAGCCTCAGAATCGGTCGTAACACTACCTGTCTGGTACAGGTATAACAACGAGCTGTCGAGGAGGGTTTTTTGAAAGGATGGATTGATTTTCGCCATATACTCGCTCCAATCGATGGCAGCTTCGATTACTACTGAGGACTCCTTTACAGAACCTAGCACACCGAGCTGATCCTTTATGCCATCTCCGTTAAAAGTGACCGTATAGCTACGGAGCTTCGAGGTTACCAAATAGGTGGTGGAGACATAGTCCCACTCCGGACCTTCAATGAAGAACTTGACCTTGTAGTAAGTTCCAATCGGCAGTGTTCCCGAGGATTCAGAGACCCGTGTCATATTGAAGCCGTAGAACATCTTGCCGCAGATCGATGCCATTGCGCTAGATGCTTGCTCCTTCGTGAACGTCAACCTAGGGTGTCGCGCTGCAACGATTGAGTTGCGGGCATTCTCCACATCCACCAGCATTTGCATGTTCTCGTTTTTGATCATCTCCTGCACGTTGATCAATGAGCCTTCGCAGGGGCTTTGGAGCTTTGAAAGTCCGCGGATCACCTGTTTCGTGGAGTCTAGATTCTCCTTGGTTACCAGTTTGTAGGTCGCCGGCAACTCCAGGCTGAGCCCTATATGCACAAGGTCGACTCTCGCGGGTCCGGCGGGTGGCTGTTCGCCAATTGAGTTCGATGTGTTTGAAACGCCTGCCGAGCACGAAGTGCCAAGGACGGAAAGCAGTAGCACAAATAAGGCGACGCTGAAGTGGTGGAAGACGGTGTTGGTCATGGTCGCAACTCGCATCGTTGGCGCACAGGGTAAAGGTCGAAGTGTACTACTGCTGCTCGTTCCTTTCCTGCTCGTCAGCCTTTTCTGTTCCCTCAGGCCACTCCTTCAGTTCCTCCCAAATGACGTCCTTGTCATCTTCCGGACCAGCTGCGTCGGCCAAGGGTTCTTTGGGCACACTCTCAACTTGTTCCGCATTACCTGTGCCTCGGCGTTTTCCTGTGTTAGCGAACAGAAGAAGACCTACACCAACCAAGCCGAATAGGTTGGTACCAACGAAGGTCCCTAACCACTGAGCGATGGACTGTGAATCGCTAAGTCCAGGGGTATGGTACATGTACTCTGGCTTCCGATCCATGCCTACGTAGGCCAAAATCTGGAAAGCCAGCAGAATCAATGCAATCAGATTGAGTGCTATCCTCATGGTTAGGAAATGGTGCGTGCTACAACTGCGTCTCCCCAAATATAGCGGCCAACAACTGTGCTTAGCCTGTGCCCCCGCTCCCGCGGTCCTGCGATCCGCGGTTCCTTCATTGATCCTCCTGTCCATCGTGTAAGACTTGGTGCTCCCGCATGGGCGGGAGAGGTTCCGTGATCTCATCACCCCAGATGGTCTCCAGCTTCAGCATGCCGGGCAGCCCTGCCGCATCACGGGCACTGGAATAGAGATCATGGTGCGGCTCCTCCACCAAGCCCTCCACGACGGGGTTCCGATGGATGTATCTGAGCTTCTGCTGAATGATGTCCGGGCGCCGCAGCCAGATCGGATACAGGTCATGCTGCCAAAGCTGGATGCCGCCACCGGCTTTGCCAAGATGGGCCAACAGCCATTCGCGCATGACCCATCTGTCCGTAGCCTGTCCCACCGCAGGGTCCGCATCTTAGACCACCGCAGGGTCCACCCAAACCTCCGCAGGGTCTGTCCGCTGCTTTTGAGCGGACGACCCTGCGGCCCGCAGGCGCTTTCACCACACCATCTTCTCCGGATCCTGCCTTGTGTCGAAGATGTCTGACACGAAGATCAGGTCGCCGATGATGCGGTAGATGATCTTGTAGTGGCCGCTCACCTTTCGCCGATGCCCGAGGCCGAGATGGTCAAGCAAAGGTTCTACTTGTCCGCCGCGTGGATGCTCCAGCAACCAGTCGATGTCATCCACGATCTTCTTGGTGATCTTGTCCGCCACGCGCTCGCTGGCTTCGGTGGCGTAGTAGTCCCAGATGTCGTCGAGCCGCGCTGCCGCGTACTCGGAAACCTTGAGCCTCACTTCTTCTTGCGTGAAGCCAGACGGGCTCGAACTTGAGCGGTGCTCAACACCCTTCCTGCTGCAAGGTCCTCCTCAGCCTTCAGCGCCCGTGAGGTGAGCTTGGCCTTCAGCAGGGCATTCTTCGAACCCCCACTCAGTATGTCCTTCAATACCTCCAGCAAGGACGCGTTCTTCTCTTTCGCGATGAGCTCGGAGAGTTCGGTGCGGAGCGAAAGGGTGCTCATGGTGAGGATGTGAAGTCAAAGATAAGCGCGACCTGGCGCACGGGCACATGCGTGGGCGAGCGGGCCACTTGTGACCTGATGGATGCCTTGGCTAGATCATCGTCACGGCTGTTCGCCAGTCTCGCTCCTACGCCAAGGCTACGGCGGAGGAACTGCGACTGGCCCCCCCCTGAAGCCTTAAACCACCGCGGGGTGTCCAGCCAAACCACCACCGGGTCTGTCGTGCTGTCCCGGCCTTGCCCCGGAGTCGCATCCGGGGCGGGGTTGAGCGGACGCCTCCCGCTGAGGCGGGACAGGCACTCCGGCTCGCAGCCGTAAGCGCACCATATGCAAGAGGGGAACCCCGCCTGTGCGTATCCGTACAAGCGGCGGACAAAGCCCGGATGCCATGATCGTACGTTCGATGACGCCCAAGGAAGTCGCCGATGACGCGCGTAAGGACCTGAGCGCCTTGGTGAACAAGTTGAAGCCCATCGGCAAGCGCCTGGAGCGCGAACTTCGGATCGCGCCTAAGGGGATCGATCGCCTGGAGCAGGCCATCAAATGGCGTTCACCACGCGGTAATGAGTGGATCCTGGTCTTGATCCGTACCAAACGCAGCACCGACATCGCTGGGCTGGTCCGTTATCACGGTCGCGATGCCCGGCTGCGCGCCGTGCGGGTGGATCTGCTCGGCAGGGACGCGGATATCTACTTCAGCGCGCACTTCTTCGAGCGCTACCTCGAACGTTTCAACAGAAGCAAGGATCCCATCCAACGCCTGTTCGATTTCTTCTCCGTGAACCACACGCCTGCCATGCAAGGCGTGAAGCAGCTTGCCGACGGCACCACGGAGATCTTCGGGTCCATGTTCCACGGCAATGCGACCGGCATTTGGGAACCAGCCAAGCGGTTGACCTCCTTCACCACCTTCCTGGACCAAGGGCTCCTCGGTGAGGACCAGCAAGCGCTGGACGAGTCGTTGGAGTTGAAGCGCTATTTCGATCACTTCTCTGCCGGGCAGCGGCAGCGCATGCTGCTGGATGTGGAGGCCGAGATCCGCCGACAAGGGCGGCAACGGCCGGAGTTGGCGAAGAAGGACCAACAGGTGTTGGAGTTGATCCGACAATGGACCGGTCTATCGGCAGGGAGGTAGGGAAGGGCCGATCGGCGCGGTCATGATCCGTGTCTTCGCTCAGTTACGCAGTGCTTGGGGCCACCGCAGGGTGTCGTCCCGAACCTCCGGCGGGTCTGTCCGCTGCGTAGAGTGGACGACTCCCGCTGAGGCGGGACAGGCACTGCGGCCCGTAGCCGCTCTCACCACACCATCTTCGCCGGTAACTCCGGGGTCAATAGATCCGCTGCCGAATGCCCTCCTCTTCGATCACGGTGAAGCGTCCTTCGAGCCGGGTTTCCGCCGCGAGCGTTTCCTTGATCAGCCTGGCAGCCGCTTGAGGGTTTTTGCCACGGTATCGGAGGAAGAGCACAGCAGGTGGTGAGTCGATGCCGCCTTTGAAGATCAGCTCCCCGTAGTCCTTGTCGAAGGTGAGGATGATGCGTTGCTCCTCCTGGGCCATGCTGATGACCTCATGGTCCGCAATGCTCGGGGCGTCCGTACGGATGCTCTTCACATCATGACCTGCATCGCGCAGGGCGTGAATGCTCGGGTCCGGGAAATTCTCGTTGGCCAGGAAGCGCATTACGCGGTGCGGCGCAAAGGCAGGTACATGGCTTGGTGCATGCCATCACGCAGATACGCGAACACGGCCTTGAGGTCATCCGCGGTGATGTTCGGGTAGCTTTCCAGCACCTGGGCTTCCGTCCATCCTTCGGCCATCAGCTCAAGGATCAATTCCACGGAGATGCGCGTACCCTTGATCACCGGCTTGCCCAGCAGGATGTCCTTGTCGGAAACGATGCGCGTGCGCCATTCCATGTCTTCAAAGGTAACCTCTTGCGGGATGCTCGGCAAACCTCCGCCGGGTCTGTCCACTGCTCTGTGCGGACGACTCCCGCTGAGGCGGGACAGGCACTGCGGCCCGAAGTCTTGATCAATCGTTCAATGCCGCCACGAACGCATCGGGCGTCATCTGGATGTCGTTCAGGATCTTCTCAGGGTTAGCGGTTCTCCGAATACAGAGGACCCTGGGCAGGTTCGGAGGAAGAACAGATCTCACTCCCGCACCACCCGCGCGGTGCGCAGGCCCTCCTCCATGAAGGCCCGCACCACGTATACGCCGGTCTCCAGCGATCCGAGGTCGATCAGGTCATCGGCTGGGCGTCCGGTGCGAAGGACCACACGCCCATTCACGTCCAGCACCTCCACCGCATCGATCTGTTCCGTCGGGTCCCTGTATAGGCGCAGCGGTCCGTTGGTGGGATTCGGTGATGCGGTGAGCGGGGTATGCGTATGCGTGACCTCCGCAAGCGCGGTGGGCAGCTCGAATCCGGATACCCGGACCACGCGGTTGCTGCCGCCGAAGGTGGAGAAGAGGAAGTCCCCGGTGAGCGGGTCGATGAAAGCGCCTTCCGCGCCGGTGAGTCCGGTGACCACGTCGCGGGCGGTGGTCGGGACCGGCAATCCGTTGGCATCCACCTCGAACGCCACGATCTTCCCGAGGCCATATGCGGAGACCACCATGGAGGGGACGGGGAATGCGGCGGAGCCGATGGGCACGTAAGCGATCCCTTCCGGACCGGAAGCGACACCGGATACGGAGACCTCTGCAACGGTATTGAGGAAGTTGTAGAGCCCCCCTGTGGCCACCGTGTAGGGCAGGGTGTAGAGCGCCCACTGATTGTACGAGGCGAGGATGAGATTGCCCGCGCCGGGATATCCATTGGGCACGAAGGCATGGCTGCCCACGGATGAGCCAACGCCGAGCGGTGTGAGCGGGATGCTCAGGGTGGTGTTATCGGGCAGCAGCTGCCCGATCTCGTTCATGCTGTACCGCGTGTAGAGCATGGTGCCGTTGGGGTCGAAGCTGAGCCCCCCGTCGATGTTGGGGGCTGGAGCATGCAGGATGGCCGGTCCGGCGAATCCGGTGATCTGCTGTGTGCCGGCATCGCGGATCAAGGGCACTTTGTACACCGCTGCGGTGGGGGCATTGGCAGCGCCTCCGATATAGAGCGTATCGGGCGTTGCCGGCCTGATGGTGAGGCCACCATACGGCGTGGGCAGATCCGTGATCGTGCCCAGGTCGGCTATCGCATAGCCTGCGTTCACGAATTCCGACGTGAGGGTCTGGGCAGGTGTGACCGCCGGGTTATGGAGCCCCAGGAGAATGGTTATCGCAGCGAGTGCAAGGTGGCGCATAGGTTGAAGGTTTCTGGCCTCGAAGCAAGAATGGCCCTGCTGACCGGCAATACCCACGTTCGTGGAGGTCGGGGGCGTCCTGTAAGCACTGGTCCCCCGGTGGCCATGGCCAACCGGAGGGATCGGTCGGTGCAGGTGAACTGCTCTTAGACCATCGCGGGGTGTCCTACCGAACCTCCTCCATCTGGCCGTAGCCTGTTCCGCCGCAGGGTGTCCCACTAACCTCCGCCGGGTCTGTCGTGCTGTCCCGGCCGTGAGCCGGGATCGACCGCACGCGCTACCGCTTGCAGCCCTATGGATCGCTTAGGCGCGCTCTAGTGGATGACCATGCGGATGCTGCCCAACGACCGGCCTGCTTCGCGGATATCCAGAAGGTAGACACCGCTGCACAAGCCGGCGCGGTCCACGGTCATCGTGCCATCGCCTCCTCCTGGCATGCTCCGCAGGATGCGGCCATGGACATCCACGATCTCCAGGCGCTGCGCAGCGGTGAGCGGCGCGGAGAGAACGAGCTGGGCATGGTCCAGGAAGGGGTTCGGCGCAAGCGACATGCTGGTCCGGGCCACCTCCTCCAAGCCGGTGGTGATGCCCAGGTTCTCTCGCCAGGCCAGCATGAGCGGATTGCCCTGAGCGTCCTCCCAGCAATGGACGATGTCGATGTCGCCATCCAGGTCCATGTCGGCGAAGCACGCCTCTTCGGCATAGTCGATGATCCCTTCCATGCTGATCAGGAACTGAGGAGCGCCGAAATTCCCGGAGCCGTCATTCAGTGCGACCGATCCCCCTCCATTCCAGTCGAGCACGACCACATCCGGGTCCCCATCGCTATCCACGTCCGCGATGCGCGGCCAGCCGGCAAGCAAGCCGCTAAGACCGATCTGTTGCGCGGCAGCGAAGGTGGCGGGGCCGGTCCGCTCCGACCAGTACGCATCGGGGCCGAGGCCGGAGCAGAAGATGTCCAGATCGCCGTCCATGTCGATGTCGGCGGTGTCGACATGATCGTAGAAGAAGCCGATCGTGACGCGCGGCGCGAAATTCAGGCTGCCGTCATTCCGGATCCAGACCAGGTCGCCGTCGTCGTCGGCGAGCACATCCTGGTCGCCATCACCGTCCACATCCATCAGCGGGCCGAACCTGGCCCCGAACTGCAGGGGGCTGATGTTGGGCAGCTGCGTGAACGTGTTGTCCCCGTTGTTGCGCAGGCGCCGGATGGCCCCCAAGCTGGTGTATAGGATGTCCACATCACCATCACCGTCAAGGTCGTTGCACTTCAGCCGGGAGTTGTAATCGAACTGGGGGCTGAAATACGAGTAGGTCTTCACGAACTGGAAGCCACCCTGATTGATGTATAGGTGCAGCGAGTCCGCGAGGACGATGAGGTCCAGGTCCCCGTCCTCGTCCATGTCGATCAGGTCGATATCCGCCTGCAACGTTGTATCGGTGCGCGCAAGGATGTAGGGCAGGCTGAATTGCTCTGCCTGGTTGCTGGCATAGGCCACGACCATGCCTTCGTAGTCATAGGTGCGCACCACGTCGGGGTAGGCATCACCGTTCAGGTCGGCGATGCGCACGAACTCGAAGGGCCGCGGGGTGTAGTCACCCAGGAATTGATGGAACACGAGGGAGCCGTCACCTGGCAGGTGGTATTGGCGCACCCGGCTGTAACCGATATCGGCCGCGAAGAGCTCGGGAAGGCCATCGCCATTGATGTCCGCAGCGCAGATCGCGCCATGGTACGTGTTCAGGATGGACCGGCTCAGGGGCTGCGCAGGGCTGAACACACCTGCGCCTTGGTTCAACGATGCCTGGATGTCCTCCTGCGTCAGCGCCACCAGATCACGCAGGCCATCATCATTGAGGTCAAGGAACAGGATGTCGATCGTCATATCCGAGAACGCAGCAACGAGCACGGGCGGCTGGAAGGTGCCATCCCCGAGGCTGCGCCGCCACTCGATCTGCCCATTGCACAACTGCCTCAGCACTAGATCCTCGTTCCCGTCGCCATCGACATCCGCTGCGACAACATGGTTCCCGCCAACGGCTCCACAGCCAATGAGCGGAAGGGTGCTGGTAAGACTGAGTGTGCCGTTCCCATTGTTCCTGAACACCCTTGCCTCGATGCCCGTGTATTCGGTCGCGGTGATGTCCTGGTCGCCGTCGCCATCCAGGTCGAAGAGCATCAGATCGGAATCGTACTGCACCGTGCCCAGAGCCGCAGCCGTGCCGAACTGCCCGGCACCGAGGTTCTCCATTCGTACAAGATTCCCTGGTGGCATGATCATGATGGCATCCTGGTCGCCGTCACCATCGTAGTCGTCAAAGGCGATCATGTGATGGTTCGGCCCCGTACCGGGAAACGGTTCCGGGGGACTGAATCCATTCCCCCCGAGGTTCCTGCACCAAGCGATGTCCTCGTGCTCGATCACGATGTCGGCGAGCCCATCGTCATCCACGTCCACAACGTGCAGCGCCTCGCACCAGATGTACACGGACCGATCAAGGACAACGACGGGTTGGAAAGCGCCTTGCCCATCCGTGTTCTCGAACAGGACCAGTCCGGCCATCCCTCCAGCAACGAGCTCCAGATCGCCATCGTTGTCGGTATCTCCCACCGCCATGACACCTGCATCGAGCACGAACTCGGTGGTGACCGGTCGGGGCCCTGAGAATTGGCCGGAGCAGAGCATGGGCGCACAAAGGCTGGCGCCCAGGAAAAAGTGGATGTCTCGTGTCATCGGGTCTGCGAAAGGTTCGGCGCTTGGTAAAGTTAGTCTTGACCATGTGACGTTCCCGGTGCGTCAGGAGAATCAGAACTCCCCCCGCTCCCCCGGATCTGTGATCCGTAGTCCCCCTTTTGGCGCATTTGCCGCCCGCTCGCGCTAGCGTTCCTGTCGCTGACGCGGATCTGCGATTCGTGCCACGCTTACTTGATCGACCTGCCTCCCGCTAACACGGATGCTCTTGATCGCTAGACCACAGCACGGTGTCCACCTCAATATCCGCCCTCTTGGACCACCACAGGGTGTCCTCCCCAACCTCCGCCGGGTCTGTCGTGCTTTCGGCGGGGAGCCATTTCAGGTCGTGTCAACGCCTGCCTCAGCCCGCCACCGCTTCCAGCTCGCCAGCCTCCATCACCGGCCGCACGGCATCCATCGCCGCGTTCCAGGCCTCGGGCGGTGCGTTCTTCAGTTGCGCGAAGAGCGCGCGGTTCTCCGCCCGTGACTGTGCCGGCACGATGCACTTCAGCGAGGTGAGCAGCACGGGGAACTCCACCTGCTGCACGATGCGTTCGCTATTGGCGATGAGCTCGGCCTCGGAGAAGTGCTTCAGGAGGAGTTCCTCCGTCACCACCTCCTCGTGGTGGATATGACCGAGGTAGCGCCCTCGGAACGCGGTGAAGGCGAGGTAGAACGCGTGGCCCTCGAGGGCCGTCTGCGTGCCGTCCAAGCGGGCGAGCCGGTCGGCCACGTCCTGTTGGATCACCTCCAGCTCCTCGTGGTCGCGCAGGTCGTGCTGCGCGGCACCGGGCACACGCTTCTCCAGCAGGGCGAGCAGGTGGTCGTTCTCGGTGTGCAGGTGGTGGGTGAGGAGCATGAACATCTCATCGCCCAAGGCCTTGAGGCGTTGCACGTCCGCCGCGCTGCCGTAGTCGGTGCGGCCGGCGAGCAGGGAGAACTGTCCGAGGATGTTGCGTAGCCCCTTGTGGGAGGCGGCGTAGGAGCGGTGCATGGCCATGGGGTGAAGGTAGGGGGGCGGCAGTTGCGACCATGGAGGGTGCGGCACAGTGCCTCCGCCGGAGCTGTCCGCTTACGTGTCGCTTTTCAGCGTTCGATCGAACCACGCTCCATCCTGACCGCTCCGGGTACATTCGTTCCTCGTTATTGCCGCAAATGACCCTGGAGGAATACCAAGCCACCTACACAACGGACGATGCGGTCGGTTGGCAGTGCATCGATGCGCGCCTGGCCACCGTGTACGGCGAGCGGAAGCCCCGGCACTACGCCGCACCGCTGCATTTCATCGCGGGTGGCCCCGATCCGCTGGACGGCACCAGCTACTACGACCATCCGGGCGTTCCCGGACACATCCATGTGGTGAGCTACGGCCTCAGCGCCCTCTACTACGATGAGGCCGCAGTGGGAGGCCTTTACAGCGGTCTCGGCATCGAGCTCACCTTCCGCGTGTACCCGGTGCCGGGCGAGGAGGAGGATCCCACCTGGGTAACGGGCCTGATGAACAACCTGGCGCGCTACCTGCACGGCAGCGGGCGCTGGTTCGAGCCCAACGAGTTCATCCCGGCCAAGGGCCCCATCCGCCTGGGTATGGACACGGACATCACCGGCCTGGCGATCGCCGAGGATCCCGAGCTGGGCACCATCGCGACACCGCATGGCGAGCTGCGCTTCCTGCAGTTGGTGGGGCTCACCACCACGGAGGTGGAGCATCTGCAGCAGGAACCCTCCGTGGGTGCCGTGGAGGACCTGCTGAACAGGAAGCGTGCGGTGGATCCCCTGCTGGTGACGCGGTTGTGAACGCGTGCAGCGAGCCCACAACAGGGCTTCTTCCGTGCGCCAGAACCGTGCCCTGCGCTTGTGCTTACTAGTCTCACTGAAGAGTGATAGGCATTGCATACGTTGTGAGGGCCTCATCGATCGGCTTATCGTCAAGCAGGTGTTGGTGCTCTTCGGCCCGTTGGGGAAGGATATTCCCTTGTGGCTGGTGGCGAGCCGCAGCTTCCCGGGCGGGTTGGTGCGATGCGAATACGCGCTAGCGACTCACTGACCGTGACCCAGTGGCACGTAGCGGTCCCAGGCATCCTGCTCGATCAGGGTGCGGCGCTCCATCAGGTCCTGTAAGGCTGGCGCAGCGCCGGCTGCGGCGGCAAGCGCGGCATCGTTGGCCGCCAGCGCCTCCGTCTTCCGCCCTTCGCGCGAAAGGAGGAAGCTGTACTTGTCCCACGTTCCACGCGCTCCAGGCTGAAGCGCAGGTTGGTGAAGTGGAATCGCGTGGCGGTCGGGACGGCCATCACGAGCATCACCGCTATGAATGCGCCGGCAAGGGGGCGCAGCGCGTTGGTCAGAGGGCGGTGGCGGAAGGCCATGAAGACCGCAACGACCGTGATTGCCACCGCGAGGACAAGCGTGGCCGTGCGGAAGGGGAAGAGCTTCAGCAGCGCCACCAGGTGCAGCAGCCAGGTCCAGAAAGCGAGCCGGCACCAGGCTTCGGACTTCCGTTCGCTGCGCAGGCCGGATAGGCTTGTGCCGATGCCGATGGCGGCCACTGCAAGAAGAAGGACGGTGTGGTAGGGGAGGTGCAGCAGTTTCAGCACCAGCGCGGCGATGAACACGAGGGTGAGGATGGCATGCATGGAATGAAGCTAAGGATCCTGCGGTCACTGTGTCTGGTCGCCACCGGGTCTCCTATCAAGCCTCCGTAGCGGTCTGTCTCGCTCCCTGCGCCTCATCGTTGTTGGTCAGGTCCGCTGCAATGGACCGGCAGCTTGCTGGACCATGGTTCGCGGAGCCCTTGCCCGCACGTGCGACAGCTTGTTGCGGATGCGGGCTGAAGGGATGACCGAAGCAGTCTGTTGTTCGATTCCTACCTTGTCTTCATGTCCACCACTTGTTCCGTGTTCTGCGGCGTCAGCCTCGACGGTTTCATCGCCCGTCCCGATGGCGCGCTTGATTTCCTGGAGGGCGACGGCACGGCTGCGATGGGCGACCACGGCTACGAGGCTTTCATAGCCGGTATCGATGCCATCGTGATGGGGCGCAACACCTTCGAAGTCGTGATGGGCTTCGAGCAATGGCCCTACACGAAGAAGGTCATCGTGCTCAGCACCCGGCCGGTCGACCTCGCCGCCGCGCGCTCCCGGGGCGCTGATGCGGAGGTGATGAGCGCATCGCCGCAGGAACTGGTCGCCGCGCTCGCGCCCAAAGGCCTGCACCGCCTTTACATCGATGGTGGCCTCACCATCCAACGCTTCCTGCGCGCGGGCTTGATCGACCGCCTGATCATCACCCGGCTGCCGGTGCTCATCGGCCAAGGCATCCCGCTGTTCGGCGCATTGGAGACCGACATCCGCTGGAAGCTCGTCGAAAGCCGCACCTATCCCGGCGGCCTGGTGCAGAGCGAATACCGGCGATGAAGCCCGTCTGGATGGGCCTCGCTCAGCCCTGGCTGCGGCACTCGCTGTTCGCGCGCGGCTTCATGCAGTGAAGCTCCCTGCGGTCAGGTGCGGGCCGGTCAGAGCTTCCGGATGATGAGGTCCCCGGTGTACCACATGGTATCCATCCCGTCCACCTTCAACTCGTACTTGCCTTCCGTGGCGTTCACGCCCACCACGGTGGCATTCGCCGTGTTGAATCCGAACTGGATCTCCACGCGGTCACCGACGTTGTACTTGGGCTCGGGAGCTGGTGGCGGCGCGGCGGGTTCCGCTGGCCTCATGCCGCGCAGCCGCTCCTTGCCCACCCATTCATTCCAGGACTCATCCCAGCCATCGTAGGTGACGAAGTACTTCTCCGCCTCCACTTTCAGGACCGTGCCAGGGTACCATGTGCCTTGGTAGTCGATCTCCACGGGATCGTTGACGCTTTGCGCGTTGAGGCTGGTGGCGAGGAGTGCCAACAAGGGCAGGAGCAGTACGCGCATGGCGACGGGCGGTATGGTTCGGCCGATGCAAAGTAGCACCGGCGATGGAATCCAGCGCACAGGTGGAACGTGCTACCGAGATTTGCGGCGATGGCTCGCACAATGCAGGGGATTCCATGCGGTTTCTGGAGGACCGTGGTGCCTTACGGTTCGGCCTTGGCTGCGCTGGTGCTCCTCCTGAGGGTCATGGAGTACAGCTTCTGGATGCGCGATCTGCCCGTGGAAGGTTACGTGGGCGCGGTGGCGGTGGTCTTCGCGGCCCTCGGCGCTTGGGCGGGGGCGAAGCTGCCGGAGGGTAGACGGAAGGAAGCGCCCCTCGCAGCGCAGCCCCTGCCGCATGAGGAGGCGGTCCGCGCACGGGGCATCAGCGGCCGTGAGCTGGATGTGCTCCAGCTGATGGCGCAAGGCTGCTCCAACCAGGAGATCGCGGACAAGCTCTTCATCTCGCTGCCCACGGTGAAGTCGCATGCATCCAGCCTGTTCCGGAAGCTGGCCGTGCGGCGGCGCACCGAGGCGGTGCATGAAGCAAGAACGCTGGGCCTCATACCTTGATCGCGCTCGTACTTTGGTATGGATCTTCGCTGCAGGACGCCTGATTCCGACCGAAGGATGATGCGCTGACCGCATGATCGCCGTTGGTTCGCGTCCTCGAAACCCGCATGCACATGAAACGCATCGTCCTCATCTACGGCACCATCGCCGGCATCATCGTCTCGGCCATGATGTGGCTGACCCTTGGCGACGGCCAGCACGACTGGGAGAATGGCGAGCTGATCGGCTACACCACCATGGTCATTGCCCTCTCCACCATCTACTTCGGGGTGCGGGCCTGCCGCGACCGGCACTTGGGCGGGGTCATCAGCTTCGGCAGGGCCTTCCTGCTGGGCATGGCGATCACCGCTGTCGCTTCCACCCTGTACGTGGCATCCTGGCTGGTGCTCAGCGCCGGCATGGAGCAGGATTTCATGGAGAGCTACATCGCGCATACGAAGGCTGAGCTGGAGCAGGGCGGCGCACCGGAGGCGGAGGTGCAGGCCAAGGTGGCGGAGATGCGGTCCTTCGGAGAGCTCTACAAGAACCCGGTGGTGAAGGTCGCCTTCACCTACCTGGAGATCCTTCCGGTGGGGCTGCTCATTAGCTTGATCTGCGCGGCCCTGTTGAAGCGGAAGCCAAGCGCCTGAGCCGCCTGAAGGGAGCGTCGGCGGATCGCGGGCTCAGCTCCCAGTGGGCGTGATCTGGGCCAGCTGCCGGTCGAGCCAGTGGCGTGCGGCCTGCTCGTCGTCCGTGACCAGCGTGCGGTGCAGCTGCGGGTAATAGGAGAGGTAAAGCTTGGTGAGCAGCTCGATCATGCTGGCCTTGGCCACCACTGCGGAAGCCAGGAGCTGGCTTCGTGCGCGGTCGCCATGCCCCTGGTCCCGTTCCATGGAATCCATGCTGTAGTCCACGTCCTCCGGTATGATGGTGAGCGTGGCATAGGGCCGGTCGCCCATCACCTCGCGGCGCTTCGCCTGTACCGCCGCCACGGCATCCGCATTGAATACGATGCCTCCGTGGTAGTGGATCTCCAGCAGGTCGGGTCGCGCCACGATAAGCGTGGCGATGCCGGCATCATGCGCACGGGGCTCTGGTGTCATGAGGGGGGCTTCGAAGGAGCTGGTTCCGAAGATACTGTCTGCCGCCCAAGGAAGGCCACCGGTCCATCGGCGTGCTTGAGTGGGCGGCGGATGCGTCAGGCGCTCCGGTGCAGGAGCATGCCGTGGCCGATGGGGGCGCCAGACTGATGGACCTCATGGCCTAGGCGCCGTATGGGTCCTTCCTTCAACCCCGTAGCCGTGTGCAACGTTGGCGAAAGGCTCCCATATCGACTGAATCGATGCCGTAATTGCCCGCATAAATAGAAGTGATCGTTACTTCGCGCTCCTCCCCAAGAAACACCCCCATACCCATGGCAAACGAAACGAAACCTGAAACCATGAGCTCCAACGGCAATGGAGCTGCGAAATGCCCGGTGATGCACGGCGCGATGCGCCATCCGGTGGCCGGCCGCGGCATGCGGAACCGCGATTGGTGGCCTGAGCAGCTCAACCTCGCTATCCTGCACCAGCACCAAGCGGTGTCCAACCCCATGGACCCCGACTTCAACTACCGCGAGGCCTTCTCCAAGCTCGACCTGAAGGCCGTGAAGGCCGACCTGGCGAAGCTGATGACCGACTC
>DDRC01000032.1:8595-11905 GCA_002342985.1 Flavobacteriales bacterium UBA2426 | reverse complement strand
CTTCCTCGGGCCGCTCGTCGATGAGCAGCACGATCAGGTAGGCCTCCGGGTGGTTGGCGGCGATGGCGTTGGCCACATCCTTCAGCAGCACCGTCTTTCCGGTCTTCGGCTGCGCCACGATGAGGCCGCGCTGCCCTTTGCCGATGGGCGCGAAGAGGTCGAGCACGCGCATGCTGATGTCGGCCCCCTTCGGCGCGAGGTTGAATTTCTCGTCGGGGAACAGCGGCGTCAGGAACTTGAACGGCACCCGGTCGCGCACCCATTCGGGGTCGCGGCCATTGATGCGGTCGATCTTCACCAGCGGGAAGAACTTGTCGCCCTCGCGCGGCGGGCGCACGAAGCCGCTCACCGAATCGCCCAGCTTGAGGCCGTACTGCTTGATCTGCTGCTGCGTCACATACACGTCGTCGGGCGACGCCAGGTAGTTGTAGTCGCTGCTGCGCAGGAAGCCGTACCCTTCGGGCATCACCTCCAGCACGCCCTCGCATTCCACGAATGCATCGAAGGTGATCTGCTCGCGCTGCGGCTGGAAGGGGCGGTCCTGCCGCGGGGCGCCCTCGCCCGGGCGCTGCTGCTCGCCGCCCGGCTGCCGCTCCTGGCGGGGCTGGTCGCGGCGCTCCTCGCGTGGGCCACGGTCGTTCTGCTCGCGCCGCCGGTCGCCCGGCTCGTTCCGGTCGTCGCGCGGCCGCTGCTCGCCTTGCGCCGCCTGCCCGCGCTCCTGGCGCATGCGCTCTCGGCGCTCCCGCCAGCTCTCGCGCCGCTGTTCGCCCGGTGCGGGGGCCGGCCGCGCTTCGCCCGGGGCGCTTGGCGCCATGGTGCCAGCGGGCCGTTCCGAGGGGGCCGGCTCTTCCTTCTCATCGGCATCGTCCTCCTCCTCCTCCTCCTCATCGCCGTCCTCCTCCTCGTCGTCGTCATCGTCGTCATCGTCATCCACGGGCGGGGCCACGGGTTCCGGGTCGGGCTCCACCACCGGCTCGTCCGCATCGGCCAGGGCGATCAGGTCCTTCTCGTCGCCCCGGAAGGCGGGCCCGATGTGCTTTTCGCCTTCGTCCTTCTTGGCACCCTGGGCCTCCAGGATGCGGGCGATGAGGTCCTGCTTCTTCAGCGTGTCCGCTTTCTTCAGGTTCAGCTTCTTGGCGATGTCCTTCAGCTCGGCCAGCTTCAGGCCATTGAGCGCATCATGATCGTACATGAACGTGCGGTTGGTGGAAGGTGCGCAGGCATTCCGCCTGCGTGGAGCCCGTGGGGGCCTCCGAGGGTCAGTAAGCGGTCAGGTTTGGGTAGGCCACCGAGGTGGGGCCCGCCGGTATGAACGGCGCAAACCTAAGGTGAACAGGGATCCCCGCAAGCGGTCCACCGCCATCTTTGCGCACCGGCAACCCCTCATGCTCCAGCGCATCCAATCCGTCTTCCTGTTCATCGCCGCGCTGCTCAGCGGGCTCACCTGGCTCTTCCCCGTGCGCCGATGGGCCTTGGGCGAAGCGGCGGTCGTCTATCGGCCCTCCGGCGTATTCATGGCCGATGGGACGCCCATGGCCGATGCCGCGCTGCCCATCCCGTATTCCATACTGCATACGGTGGTGGCGGCGGTGCTGCTGGTGGCGGTATTCCTCTATGGCAACAGGCCGCGCCAGGCCCGCGTGGTGCGCGGCGGATGGCTCGTGGCCCTGCTGGCCGGCGTGCTGCAGTTCATCTCCTCGAATTCGCTGGATGCTTACCTCGGTGAGGGCGCGAAGGCCACCGGCACCTATGGCGCCTCCTTCTTCCTGCCCATCGGGGTGGTGGTTTTCGCGGTCCTCGCCGAGCGCGCCATCCGCAAGGATGAGCATCTGGTGCGCAGCGCCGACCGCTTGCGGTGAGGCGTGGCCCCGTTCAATGGATCGGCACCACGGCCACGCGCCGGCGGTCCCCTGAGGAAGCGGCCAGCGCCGGTGCGGTGCTGCGCTTGATGGCCCCGGCAAGCGCCTCGATGAGGCGCCGGCGGACGAAGGGCCTGCGCGCCACCAGGCTCACTTGCCGCACCGGCTCCGGATCGGCGAAGCACCGCACGTGCGGATCGTCGGGCGATACGCTCAGCTCCGGCACCAGGGTCATCGCCTCGCCATTGCGCACCAGCTGCTTCAGGGTCTCGATGCTGCCGCTCTCGTAGAGCAGGTTCGCATGCGTCCCCGAACTGGGGCTGCCGCAAAGGCTGAGGGTCTGCTCGCGGAAGCAATGCCCTTCGCCGAGCACCCAGAGGGACTCGCGCTTCAGCTGCTCGCGCCGCACCTCGCGCTGGCGCCAGAGGCGGTGCCCGGCGGGGAGGTAGGCGAGGAAGCGCTCCACGAAGAGCGGTACCTCTTCGATGTCCGGTGCGTCCACCGGCGTCACCACGATGCCCAGGTCCAGCTCGCCGCGGCGGAGCCCCTTCAGGATGCGGCTGGTCTTCCGCTCGTCGATGATCAGGCGCAGGTCCGGATGCTCCTCGGCGAAGCGCGGCAGGAACAGTGGCATGAGGTAGGGGGCCAGCGTGTGGATGACGCCGATGCGGCAGGTGCCCGCCAGTCCCGTATGCATCTCCGCCACCAGCGCCCGCAACTGCTCCGCCTCGCGGAGCACCGCCCGGGCCTGCGCCACCACCCGTTCACCCGCCTCCGTGGGGCGCACCGGCAGGGTCCTGCGGTCGAAGAGCTCCACATCCAGGTCCTCCTCCAGCTTGCGCACCTGCATGGTGAGCGTGGGCTGGGTCACGTGGCACGCTTCAGCGGCCCGGACGAATTGCCGGTGCTCGGCCAAGGCAACGATGTAGTGGAGCTGCTGCAGCGTCATGATAGCTCTGCTCTATTCCTTGTCGTCGTGGATCGGTCAAAGCTATTTTCCTCCGGTGGCTTCCACCGGCACCTTGTGCGCTGCGCTGAAGCGGCGGTAGGGCGGCGGCCTGCCGGATGGCCTTTTCACATGCGCTTTGCCTGGGCGCAACAGGCGGTTCACCCGCAGTAGGGTCCTTTGCGGCATGAACGGGTCGCTGACCGGATGGCGGAGGCGGGGTGGTCTCGCGGTGGCCGTGGTCCGAGGCATCCCATCCGAGGTCGCGCGTCTTTCCAGCTGGATGGAACCAGCACCGGGGTTGGCGGCTCGGCGGCCAGGGGGGGAGGCCAGCTCGGCGGCTGTGTTCCAAACCTGTCCCTTTTTCGTCCTTCCCATGGCACAGGGGTTTGTTTACTTTTGCATACGTTCCAAGGGAACGCCCCATCCACCGGTGACGCCTTCCTTGCCTGCCTTGCCTCCCCTGCGAAGGTTCCGCCCGGGGCTGCTGCGTGCAGCCATGGCG
>DDRC01000032.1:7505-8303 GCA_002342985.1 Flavobacteriales bacterium UBA2426 | reverse complement strand
TACTGCCAGAACCTCTTCGTGGAGGCCGGCGGGCGGCTCTACAACAACAACACCGGCGGCACCAACCTGTCCTATGTGCACGTGCTGGGCACCGCGCCCGGCTACACCGGGCAGATCGTCTGCGATGGCCAGATCGGCAACGGCGCCACCCTGGATGGCATCAGCCTCAGCATCGACGGGGCGAATGTGACCCTCAGCGGAACCGGCACCGTGGATGTGGCGCGGATCCGGAAGACCTTGACCGCGCATCCCACCACGCTGGCGGCGCTCACCACCACCAATTTCACCATCGCCCGCAACGTGAACCTCCGGTTCAGCTCGGGGACCACCACCATGCTGTACAACGGCGCGGGGGCGGCCTGCAACTTCAACGTCACCATCAACGCCGGATCCACCGTCACACTGGTGGGTGTCGGTACGGGCAATGTCTCCATGGATGGGTTGGCCGGTAGCGATGCCGCGCAATTGGGCGGCACCATCACGGTGAACGGCACCCTCATCATCCCGGGCATCTACTACGCCACGACGAACAATGCTTCGGCGACATACGTGTGCCGATTGGAGATCAACAACGGCGGCTTGGTGCGCGTGTCGCAGATTTCCGCGGGCCCCTCCGGTACTGCTTGGCATCGGATGATCGTGAATGCAGGAGGGACCTTGGAGATCACGGGGACGCCGACGGCCTGGCCCGCTTATTCCACCACGAACAACCAGTTTCAGTTCGTCAATAGCAGCCAAACCATCTACCCGGCTCTCGGTTCGCAGGACATCCGCAACGTGAACGGCGGGGACGGCAAC
>DDRC01000032.1:4425-7371 GCA_002342985.1 Flavobacteriales bacterium UBA2426 | reverse complement strand
GCAGCGGCGTGAAGCAGATCCTTGGGACGCTTCTGGTGAAGGGCGACCTCGAGATCCTGAACACCACCGGCTCGCCGGAGCTGGACGTGTCGGTGTCGAATTTCCAGGTGACCGTGTGGGGGAACTGGACCAACTACGGACCTGCGGGATTCAACGAGCGCACCGGCCTGGTGCTCTTCGGCAACGGCTCCACAGTGCCGCAGACCATCACCACCGGCGGCACGGGCGAGCAGTTCTTCAACTGGCGCATCCACAAGACCACGGCGCAGCCGCTGGTGACCATGGGCAGCCCGGTGCAGGTGCTGAGCAACCTGGAATTGGGGGCCGCGGTGAACTTCTTCGGTGCCATCCTCGACCTCAACGGCCACCAGCTGACCATGTACAACCCGGCGGCGGGCGCCATTTCCACGGCATCGGGCTCCTTCGGCACCACGCGCCACATCCGCAGCGAGCGCACCGACAACAGTTCGCGTGTGCAATGGGACATCGGCACCACCGCCGGTCCGCACCTGGTGCCCTTCGGCACCTCGGCGGCCTACATCCCCTTCACCTTCGACCTGCTGAACGGCGATGCCGGCAGCGTCACCATGGCCACCTACGGCACCCCGCCGGATAACCAGCCGCTGCCCACCACGCCCACCCTGGTCACGGTGCTGCCCAGCTACTTGGGCTACATCCAGCCGGACAACAGCCCCGCCACGGTGGACCGCTTCTGGCAGATCGACCCCACCGGGTCGCCCATGGCCAAGCTCACCTTCACCTATGCGCCCACGGAGCTGCCCGCCGCGCCCTTCGACAATCCGCTGTCGATGCGCGCGCAGCGGTGGAACAGCGCGGTGCCCTATTGGGAGGAGCAGCTGGAGGGAACGGCAGCCGCCTACTGGGCCGATGCCGATACCGTGACTGGCTTCGGCCCCTTCACCCTCACCAACATCATCTCCCCGCTGCCCGTGGAGCTGCTGCGCTTCACCGCCTGGCCGGAAGGGGATGCCGTGCAGTTGGCCTGGACCACGGCCTCTGAGCTCAACAACGCGCACTTCACCGTGCTCCGCAGCCGCGATGGCCATACCTATGAACCGGTGACCCGGGTGGCCGGGGCCGGCAACAGCCAGGTGGTGCGGGACTACCACGCCAAGGACCCCGCTCCATGGGACGGCCTGTCCTACTACAAGCTCCGCCAGACGGATTTCGACGGCACGTGGACCGAGAGCGATGCCGTGCCCATCCGGTTCGGGACCACGGCCGCGCCAGTGATCTATCCCAACCCGGCCCGGAACCTGGCGCAGCTGGCCGGCCTGCCGGTGGATTGGCAGGAGGTGCGCATCGTGGACGCCTCCGGGCGCGTGGCGGTTTCCCTGAGCCGTTCAGGTGACACGGACCGCTTGGAGCTCCCGGTGAGCGGCCTGGCACCCGGTGCCTATGCGGTGCTCATCCAAGGGAGCGGCTCCGGTCACGCGCTGCGCTTGGTGAAGGAGTGATCCTGCCGCCGGGCCGGCTTCCTGCCGCGTTTTTTCAACAAGTTGCCCATTCTCCCTCGCCGGGAGCGGCATTCGCCTCAATTTCGGGCTCTCTTCACATGCGGGAAACCTTGTCCCGCTTCATTTGCCCACCCCAATTCCCCAACCCATGATCTGTTCTGAACGAAATCGATGGCACGGTGCCGGACGGACGCGCTCGCTGAGCGGTGCGGTGATGCACCTGCTTGGAGCCCCAATGCGTACGCTGCTGGGCGCCGCAGCTTTCGGCGCGGCCATGACCGCACAGGCGCAGCCGGTGCCCTTCACCGGTGCCGCTTACACCCAGGATTTCCAGAGCATGACGGCGACCAACTTGACCCCGGCGGGCATTTCGGCCACCACCATGCTGGAGGTGAGCGCCCAGAATGGCGGCGGTTCGGTGACGGGGTGGTACGTCTACCATCAGAACAGCGGCACGCCGCGCTGGGGCAGGACGAATGGCGCTGCGAGCACGGGTTCCTTCTTCGTCATGTTCGATGGCCAGCCCACGCCGAAGCGGGCCTTGGGCTCCTTGGCCTCGGGCAGTGTCGCCACCGCGCTCGGCGTGGTGCTGCAGAACACCTCCGGGAGCACCATCAACAACGTCTCCATCACCTACAGCGCTTACATCAACCGCAACCCCTCCACCACGGTCAACAGCTTCCCGATGTCGTACCGGGTCAGCGCTGCCGGCGTTCTGGCCGGGAGCGGCACCGGTGATGGGACCTTCAACGATGCCGCCGGCTCTTGGATCAGCAGCACGGGCTTCAACACCCCCACAACCGGCACCGGCGCTCCCAATGCCACCCAGGCGGCCATCAGCCCGCTGTTCCTCATCGGTGGGGCGCCCATCACGGCCGACCTCACCGGCCTGGGCTGGGACAACGGCGAGTACCTCTACATCCGCTGGGAGGATACCGATGAGGGCGGGAGCGATGCCACGGCCGGTATCGGTGAATTCTCCATCGTCGCCACCTCAACGCCCACGGTGCTCACCGACCTCACCGGTTTCACCGCCGATTTCGGCAACGTGAACGTGGGCAGCAGCAGCGCATCTTCCACCTTCAGCGTGAGCGGCAACAACCTCACGGCCAACCTGGAGGTGCTGGCACCCGCCGGTTTCGAGGTGTCGCTGGATGGCAGCACCTGGAACGTGAATCCGGTGGTGCTCACGCCCAGCGGCGGCAATGTGGCCGCCACCCCCATCTACGTGCGCTTCAGCCCGGGCGCGGCCGGACCCTTCGCGGCGGACGTCGCCTGCTCCAGCACCGGCGCCACCACGCAGAACGTCGCCGTGCAGGGCAATGGCATCGCGGTGGCAGCGCCCACCAAGCTCGTCATGACCCCGGTGAACGGCGGCAACCCCGTGGTGGACAACCTGCCCTTCAGCGTAACGGTGGAGGCGCGGGACGACGATGACAACCTGCAGAACGTGTCGCAGAATACCACA
>DDRC01000032.1:0-4294 GCA_002342985.1 Flavobacteriales bacterium UBA2426 | reverse complement strand
AGAACGTGTCGCAGAATACCACCGTGCAGCTATCGGTCGACCAGGGCTTCGGCGCCCTCGGCGGCACCCTCACCGGCACCATCCTCAGCGGCACCAACAGCGTCACGTTCACCAACCTCACCTATTCGCCCTTCGACTTCGGTGTGGTGCTGCGCGCGCAGGCCACTGCCGGCGATGCGCTGGCCGATGCTTTCAGTGACCCCTTCGACGTGCTCGGCCCTGCGCAGGACCTCAGCTTCGCCAACGTGGCGCCCTCGGGCCTCACGGGCCAGGCCATCGGCGCATTCCAGGTTGACGCGTTGCGGTTCGATGCCACGGTGGCCACGGAGTATGCGGGAGCCATCACCCTCTCCCTGCTCAGCGGCCCCGGCAACCTGCTGGGCACGCTCACCCAGAATGCCATTAACGGATCGGCCACCTTCAACGACATCAGCTTCGATGCCCCGGGCCAGTACATCCTCAGCGCGAGCGCCGTGGGCCTCAACGGGAGCAACAGCCCGGCCATCGTGATCACCGATGTGCCGGCCATGATCGAGCTCATCCTCCCGCAGTATGCGGTGAACGGTGCCACCTCGGGCGTGCGCCTGCCTTACGTATGCCGGTTGGAGCTCTCCAATCTGGTGCCCAACGCCACCTATCGCTACATCGTGGGCGCGAGCACGAACCCCAGCCTGGGCCTGAGCACCGCCGCCGGCAACATGTACGCGATCAACAATGCGGCTGATGCCTTCGGCCATGTGGCGGGCCATACGGCCAGCAAAGGGGTGAATGGCCAGTTGCTCACCGGTGATGAATTCGCGCCCTCGGGCAGCCGCTTCGCCGAGCTGACCACCGACGCCAATGGTGCCTACACCGGCTGGTTCAGCATGGTGCCCACGGGCAATGCCGTGTTCGACAACGGGAACGACGTGTACTTCTATGTGCAGCTGAACAACGGCTTCGGCGGGCTCACCATCACGAACTCGGTGCGCACCACGAACACGATCCGGATGATCATCCCGACCAGCACGGCGCGCGCGGCCTACGGCAGCTCATCGGCGGCGGCGGAGAACATGGTGTTCCTCTACGACAACGAAGCCGGCACCGGCCGTCCCATCTGGGGCAGCTGGGCCGAGAGCGACGGCATCGATCAGACCTACAGCACCTGGCATGATGGGAACGTGGACGGACAGGCCGGCCGTTGGGCCGCCTACCTGCCCACCACCCTGCCCAATGGCATCCGGCGCATCGAGCAGCGCAGCACGGCCACGGGCGACCTGGTGGACTGCCCTGGACTGAGCCCGAACGGCATCTGGTCAGGCGCAGGAAGCACCGTCAACCCGAGCGCGGGCACCACGCCCATCGCCTTCACCACCGGAGATGCGAATTTCGATGCGCCCACCACGTGGTACGCCGACGCCGACGGGGATGGCCTCGGTGACCCGAACGATACGCAGCTGGCCTGCGCGCAACCGGAGGACCATGTCGCTGTGGCCGGCGATGCATGCCCCTTGGTATCCGGCACCGTGGGTTCGCCATGCAACGATGGGGATGACGACACCATCAACGACCAGATCCAGGGCGATTGCACCTGCGCGGGCCAGAACGTGGACTGCGAGGGCACGCCCAATGGTCCGGCGCTTCCCGGATCCCCCTGCGATGACGAGGATCCCGCCACGGGCAACGACACCTGGGACAATGCCTGCAACTGCGTGGGCCAGCTCATCGACTGCGAGAACGTCGTTGGCGGACCCGCACTCCCCGGCACGCCCTGCGATGATGGCGATGGCGCCACCGGGAACGATACCTGGGATGCCAACTGCGTCTGCGTGGGACTGGCGCTGGACTGCGAAGGCGTGCCCGGCGGGCCGGCCATTCCCGGCTCGGCCTGCAACGATGGCAATCCGGGCACCTTCAACGATGTGTGGGACAACAGCTGCGTCTGCGCCGGCACGCCGGTGAGCTATGGCGTGGGCAACGTGGTGGTGCTCCAGGCCGGCAATGGAACGGGCAGCCTCACCAACACGGGCAACCCGATCGTGCTGCGCGAGTTCACCCCCACGGGCACCAGCACCTTCGACCTCCCCATCCCTTCGAGCGGTGCGGATCCCTTGGTGGTGAGCGGAACGGCGACCTCCGAAGGCCTGCTCTCCCGGTCCAGCGACCGTCGCGAGCTGGTCTTCGCCGGTTACGCCCAGACCCTGCCCGGCGCCAGCAACCTGCCTGGCACCACCGCGGCCACCGTGGGTCGTGCCGTGGGCACGGTGAACGCCAGTGCGGCCTATGCGCGCGAAGCGGTCTCTTCCAGCTTCTTCAGTGGCGGCAACCCCCGCTCGGCAGGCGGTGACGGCACCGGCTATTGGGGTGCCGGTTCCAACACGGGCGTGGTGTACTACGGACCGGGCGCACCGGCCATCGTGAGCACCACGCTCACCAACAACCGCAGCACCGAGGTGTATGGCGGCCAGCTCTACTTCAGCACCGGGTCCGGCGCCACGCGCGGCATCTGGGCGGTGGGCACCGGGCTGCCCACGGGCACTGGCACCACCAGCACCAACGTGATCAACACCGGCGGCACCTCCAGCCCCTATGAGTTCGTGTTCAACGCCGGCGGCACCACCTGCTACATCGCCGACGACCGCGCCGTGGCCTCGGGCGGCGGTATCCAGCGCTGGGACCTGGTGGGCGGCGTGTGGACGCTGAGCTACACCCTGGGCACCGGCGGCACCTCCGGTGCGCGCGGCGTGGAGGTCGACTTCAGCGGTGTCGTCCCCATCGTCTACGGCATCACCGCCGATGCCGGCGGACGCCTGATCCGCATCGATGACACCGGCGCGGGGAGCTCCGCCGTCACCCTGGCCACCGCGCCTGCGAACACCGCCTTCCGCGGCGTGGCCCTGGCCCCGCAGGATTGCGATCCGCCGGTGGTGAACGTGACCACGAACAGCCCCATCTGCGCGGGCGATGCGCTCACCCTTACGGCGAACGCGACAGGGGTGGGGACCCTGTCCTACTTCTGGCAAGGCACGGGGACCCTCGTGCCGGTGGATCCCGCCTCACCCAATGTGTCCTTCCTCGGTGCGGCAACGGGAACCTACTACGCCACCGTCTCGAGCGGCTGCGGCAGCACCACGGTGCCCGTGGAGGTGGTCGTGAACGCCCCGCCCACGCTCTCTGCGGCCATCACCCCGGCCAGCTGCCCGGGCCAGAGCGACGGTGCGATCGACCTGACGGTGACCGGCGGGACCGGTTCGCCGACCTTCGATTGGGTGAGCACCATCCCATGCTCCTTCGCTGCGCAATGCCCGGGTTCCATCGGCATCTGCCAGATGGGGGTTTGCGGAGGCATGAACCTCACCGAGGACCTCAGTGGCCTGCCTGCCGCTTCCTACACGGTGACCGTCACCATGGGCGGTTGCACGGTGACGGAGACCTTCACGGTCGGCAACCTGAACCTCGACACCGACGGCGACCTGATTCCCGACTGTGTGGACAGCTGCCCCACCACGCCCGGCCAGATCGGCTCGGCCTGCGACGACAGCAACCCGAACACGGTGCTCGATGTCCTCGACGGCAGCTGCACGTGCGCGGGCCAGGCCTGCACCACCGACCTGGACCTGATCTGGCAGCCCGATGGCGTGAGCAGCATCACCTGGGAGCTCCGCCAGCAGGGCACCGACATCCTGGTGCAGGCCGGCGGCGGCATCTATCCGGAGACCCCCGCCTACAGCGAGGCCACCTGCCTGCCCGACGGCTGCTTCTACCTGGTGGTGACCGATGATGCCGGTGACGGCATCGCCGGCGGCGGCTACCAGCTGAAGATCAACAGCGGCGCGCGCATCATCGACAACCTCACCGATGCCTTCGGCAGCGGCGGATTCACTACCGGCTACACCAGCCAGGTGGCCAATGGCGAGGGCTTCTGCCTGCCCCTGGGAAGCGACCGCCTGATCTTCACCAGCTGCGACCGCGTGGACTGGAAGACCAGCCCCTGCGGCGGCGAGTTCGTGGTGGCCAACACCAACGCGGCCGTGAGCGCCCAGTACGGCGTGAGCAACGCCAACAGCGGCTACCAGATGTGGTGGTTCGACCCCAACGGCGGCTACAGCTTCAAGCGCTTCCAGAGCCACAATACCTCCAACGGCCTGCCCGCCAGCGCCACCCGCGCCTGCCACTTCCAGCTCAACAGCTGGAGCGGCAACCAGCTGCAGGAGGGCGTGGTGTACAACGTGAAAGTCCGCGGTCGCGTGGCCGGCAACTACCTGCCTTGGGGACCGGCCTGCCGCCTCACGGTGAACAACGCCGCTGCGCAATG
>DDRC01000159.1:5810-6445 GCA_002342985.1 Flavobacteriales bacterium UBA2426 | reverse complement strand
CGAATGGCCGTCATCTGGAGCATTTCGCCCAGCTGATCGCCGCTTGCCTGTGCGAGCGATTGCTGGAACGGCGGATCCAGTTCTCCTTCGAGACCGTATTCAGCCATGCGAGCAAGCTGGCTCTCATGGCACGTGCGCAGAAAGCCGGATACAAGGTGTACCTCTATTTCATCGCCACCAACTCTCCGGAGATCAATGTGGACCGGGTCCGGATCCGAGTGGATTCCGGTGGGCATAACGTGCCGCGCACCAAAATCATTGACCGCTATGGCAAGTCGCTGGCCAAACTCCTTCCAGCCATCGAGCTCTGCTATCATGCCTTCATCTTCGACAACTCAACGGCATTCGAAGGGGGCACCGGCGAGCCGCTCATGTTCGCCGAGATGAAGCAGACCTCCACGGGCCTCAACTGGGCTTGGGATACCCAGCGCATCCCGGATTGGTTCATCCGGGCGTATCTGATCGCCAGCGGAAAGGCAGTCTATCTGGATATTGCGCGTACCGTGATCGCCGAGCGGAGCCCAGGGCGATAGTCCTCTTATGGCAGGCCCCTCACTGCGCCTAGCCTGCGGCTACCCTCAGCGGCGCGTAGCCTCCGGCTACGCGCATCGACGCAGGCTCTCGGCAGCCTGCGG
>DDRC01000159.1:437-5701 GCA_002342985.1 Flavobacteriales bacterium UBA2426 | reverse complement strand
CGCAACAACGCAGGCTCTCGGCAGCCTGCGGCTGCTGGTGTACGCCGGTTGCCCCAGGCTGCCGCAGGCTGCGTGGGCCGGACCCTGCCGAGCGCAGCCGCAAGCTGCGCTCACATACCGCGATACGGCGCGGGTACTGTATGTTGCGGCATGGCCAGCTTCCTCACCGCTACCGACAGCAGCGCCGCCATCGAGCGCGTCATCCGCGAGGCGAGCGGCGCGCTCACCCTCATCAGCGCCTTCGTCTTCCCGCGCATCGTGCACCTGCAACGCCTGCAGGACGCCGGGGAGAGCGGCGTGGAGATCACCATCCTCTTCGGCAAGAAGCCCATGGACCAGGGCGTGTTCCGCGACCTGCGGGAGCTGCCCAACATGCGCCTCTATTTCCTGAAAGAGCTCCATGCCAAGTGCTACTTCAACGAACGGGAGGGCGTGGTGACCAGCTTGAACCTGCTGGGCGGCTCCGAGCGGCACAACCGCGAGATGGGCGTGCTGCTGCGGGCCGATGCCGATGCGGAGGCCTATGCGGCCATGTGCAAGGAGGCGCGCAGCATCGTGCGGGTGGCGGACCTCATCCACAGCACCGTGCCCGACCGCAAGCTGGACGCGCCGCGCATGGAATGGAGCAAGCGGGCCGAGGCCATTCCCACCACGCTGGATGCGGAGGGCAGGGAGCTGAACAGCATCGACAAGATCCGTCGCAAGCATCCGCGCGCCTACCTCCGCTGGACCCCCGAGGAGGATGCCCTGATCCTGGAGATGCTGGACAAGGGCATGGCGCGGCTGGCGATCAGCGAGGTGCTGCAGCGGCAGCCTTCGGCCATCGCATCGCGCATCCAACGCTTGCGTCCGTGAATCCCCGCACTGCGCGTAGCCTGCGGCTGCGCGCAACAACGCAGGCTCGCGGCAGCCTGTGGCTGCCCGTGTACGCCCGCTCCCGCGGAATGATGATCCGTGGTCTCGAATCCCTCCAACCGCTGCCGGGTCTCCCGAGGAACGAGTGGCCCCTGCGCTGACCTTCAATAGCGGCCGCCCCAGCTACAATGGGAAGCGCTCCGCGATCGGCCACCTCCAGCATGATCGGTGTCGCGGGGGTCCGCCCACCGCGCGCATGCCAAGCGCTCGGCGAAACCACTGCGGGAGGGGAATGGCGATGGCGCTAATGGGATGGAAATCGGCTGGATCGTACTTTGGATGCGGCGGTGCCTGATGCCGCCACCGAAACCGGAGCAACCATGCGCCATCCGTTCATCACCCGTGCGCTTCCCGGAGCGCTGAGCCTCCTCTGCCTCTTCTCCTGTGCGAAGGACAACGAGGAGCCGGCCGCTGCCGGCGGCGGCGGCACCGCGCCACCTCCCCCGCCGCCGGCATCCACCTCCTTCGTGCCGGTGGAGCTCATCCACGACAGCATCACCGACATCGATGGCAACCAGTACTACACCGTGCTCATCGGCACGCAGGAGTGGATGGCGCAGAACCTGCGCACCACGCGCTACCGCGATGGCAGCGCCATCGCCTATGTGCCCGACAATGCCGAGTGGACCGCATTGGACACCGGAGCCTGGTGCAACTACGTGAACAACGCCATCTACGACTCTCCGTGGGGCAAGCTGTACAACTGGTACGCCGCCGCAGCGCCGAACATCTGCCCCGAGGGCTGGCACGTGCCCACGCTGTGGGAGTACGACACGCTCAGGACCTATCTGGGCGGCAGCACTGTGGCCGGGGGGAAGATGAAGTCCACATCCGATCACCTGAACTTCGGGTGGATGGGGGGCAACGCCGGTGCCACCAACGAAAGCGGCTTCACCGCGCTGCCGAACGGCCGCCGCAGCTTCGACGGCGCGTACGATGTAACGCCGGGGCACCACGCCTACTTCTGGACGTCCACCCCGCAAAGCACGGGCGGCGGCTACCGCTACCGGCTCTGGACCGGCGACAGCACCTTCAGCCAAGGGACCGACAACAAGAGGTACGGCTTCTGCATCCGCTGCCTGAAGGATTGAGGCGCTCAAGCGGATGTGGCCCGGCACGCTGATACCGCGCCTCCCCCCTACTCCAGCTCCAGCAGCAGCCCCGTCCAATCCCCGCGGCTGTCCATCCGCACCCAGTCGCCATTGCGCACGCCGCGGTACACCTCCACCTCGGCCCCGCTGCTGTCGCGCGCGGTGATGCGCAGGTCCGTGAGGAAGTTGGACGGGTACACGTGCCCGCCCGATCCCTCCACCACCTCCAGGATCTCTGCCGTGGCGCCGGCCGCGATGCTGTCCACCCGCAGGGCGACCGCACCGCTGCGCTGCTGGGCCCACAGGTGCACCGTGGCATCGCCGCCGTTGCGCACCAGGTAGCTGGCCCTGCTGCGCGGCTCCACCTTCATGCACGCGGCAAGGCCCAGCGCCAGGAGCAGGATGGGCAGCCGTGCGCGGTGCATGCGGCGAAAGTAGGGGCGGCGCCGCGCCGAGGCCCCCTCCTCCGCTGCGGGGCGCCACCGCTGCCGCAGGGCCTCATGCACCGCACCTTGCGGAGCATGGCCGCTGCGTGCCGCCCACCTGGAGGAAGGAGCCGGACGCCCGCCCGATGCCCTGCTGCGCTGCGGCGCGAAAGCTAGAATGACCCGAAACGTTGCGTCACCGGAACGCCGCGCGCACGGCACCGCCGCCTCAGCCGCAATCGCCTGACACTGTGGGCGAATCGCCCCTGCCGCACCCGCGCCGCACGCAGCGGTTGCGCCCCGGTTGCCACCGGTGGAAAAATTTTTTCCCATCGGCCTGTGGAAAAACGGCCGCTACATTCGCCCCCAACGAAAGCGATCCTGCTAATCGACCCGATTTGACGCGCTACGCCCTTACCGGCTCCTTCGTCACCCGAACCACCGCTGCAATCCTGCGCGGCACCGGCCTCGGGCAGCTTATGCGGCGCACTCCGCTTCATCCTTGCAACCCCTGCCGGCGCTGAGCCGGCATTGCCATCCGACAACCAAAGCCCTGTTCCATGTCCACATTCAACCCCACCCCGAAGAGCGGCCGCACCGGCACGCGCATGCTGAAGCGCGCCCTGCTCCTGGCCGCGCTGGTGCTGCCCGCTGTCCTGTGGGCCCAGGTGAACTACACCCGGAGCACCTTCACCGGCACCTACACCCCAATTACAGAGGCGGGCGGTGCCACGGCGCTCACCTTCAGCAGCCTGGATGATGGCACCACCGCCATCCCCCTGCCGTTCGATTTCGACTACAACGGCACGGTGTTCACCAACACGACCAACTTCTTCCAGGTGTGCACCAACGGCTGGGGTGCATTCGCCACCACGGCAACGTCGGTGAGCACCTCCGCGACGAACACGAGCCTGTTCACCACCACCACGCCGAACAACACCGTGGCGCCATGGTGGGACGACACGGATCTTTCCGCTGAGGGAGTGAATCCGCAGGGCAGTGTGCTGCACCAGACCACCGGCACAGCGGGCAGCCGTGTCTTCACCGTGCAGTGGACCGTCTCCAGCTATTTCACCGGTTCGGGCGCCACACAGCCCAAGCTGCTCAACATGCAGGTGAAGCTCTACGAGGCCACCGGCGTGATTGAATTCTGGTACGGCCAGGCCATCGGCAGCACCTTCAACACCAGCGAATCGGCCTCCATCGGCCTGGAGAGCGCCACCGGCGGCAACGGGCAGTACATCGATGCGGTGACCGGCTCGCGCTTCACCAGCAACAGTACCCTGCAGAGCAACCGCTGGCCCGCCTACAACTTCCGCTTCACCCCCGGCAGCGCAGCTCCTGTGGCCGCAGGCACCTACAACGTGGGCGTTGGCCAGACCTATCAGAACCTGAACGAGGCTGTTGCCGACCTCAACCTCCGCGGCGTGAACGGCGCAGTGACCCTCAATCTCACCGATGCCCAGTACGACATAACCCCCGCCGGAGGCAGCCACCTCTTCCCCATCCTGCTCGGCCCCGTGAGCGGCAGCAGCGCCACCAACACCATCACCATCACCAAGAGCGGGGCGCCGGCCGTGATCACCTGGGAGGGTGCATTGGGCACCAGCGGCAGCTTGGGCAACCAGGCCTCCACCAGCGGCGTGGGCGGCTCCAACGTGGACCCCATCATCGGCCTGGTGGGCGCTGACTACGTGACCATCGAGAACGTGACCCTGCTCGGCCCCAGCGGCAGCCTGGTGGACCATGGCATCGGCCTCTACAACAGCTCGGCCACCGACGGAGCCACCAACAACATCATCCAAGATGTGACGGTGCAGATGAACCGCGGCAATACGGGCAGCCGCGGCTTCCGCATGAACGCCGGCACCACGCCCAGCGCGGCAAGCGGCGCCAACAGCAACAACACCTTCCGCGACTTCATCATCCGCAACGTGTACGCGGGCATCGAGTTCAGCGGCAACGCCACCTGGCCCGACGTGAACACGCAGATCGTGGCCACGGATTGCAACACGCCCAACAGCATCGGCGACCCGGACCTGCCCGGTGACATTGGCAGCACCACCTCGGCCACCACGAGCTACGGCATCCAGCTGACCAACCAGAACGGCTTCACGGTGCGCGACAACGTGATCAGCAGCGTGGCCAACACCACCGGCCTGTTGGACGGCATCAACGTGGTCACCTTCTCAGGCACCAGTACCATCGCCAACAACGAGATCCGCGGGATCACCGGCTTCGGCAGCACCAGCACCAACGCCGCCTGCGGCATCCGGGCCACGCACAGCACCACCACGGGCTTCACCGGCGCGGTGCTGCGCATCCACAACAACCGCATCTCCAACATCACCCGCGCCTACACCGGCACCGCCACCGCCACCCGCGGCCTCTTCGGCATCCGGTTGAACAGCACCAGCAGCACCAACCCGCCCAGCTATGAGGTGTGGAACAACAGCGTGAGCCTGGACGGCTCGGCCAGCCCGAACCTCTCCAACGCCTGCTTCGAGACCACCAACCCGCTGACCGGCGCCACCATCGTGGCCCGCAACAACATCTTCGCCAACTACACCGCCGCCCAGGGCGCCACGGCCCGCCACTACGGCGTGGCCCACACGGTGAGCGCCACCCAGATCGGCAATACCGGCACGGCCTTCTCCAACAACGACATCTACATCGCCGCTGATGCCGGCACCAGCGGCTTCACCGCCGTGGGCATCACCACCGCCTACAACGGTGCCACCGCGTGGCAGACCGCCGTGGCCCAGGCCTCCGGCAACCTCCAAGCCGACCCGGCCTTCATCAACCCGGTGAGCGACCTGGAATCGGCTTCCGC
>DDRC01000159.1:0-197 GCA_002342985.1 Flavobacteriales bacterium UBA2426 | reverse complement strand
CCGGTGGCCGGCACGATCGATGGTTCGCCCCTCGCCTGCCTCGGCCAGGCCAACGCCCTCTCGCTCGATGGCGCCTCCAGCGGCCTCGGCATCAGCTACCAGTGGCGCTACGGCCCGGTGGGCGGCCCCTACGACAACCTGCTCGGCACCGCCCTTACCCAGAGCACCAGCGGCCTGCCCTTGGGCAGCTACGAAGT
>DDRC01000167.1:23847-26442 GCA_002342985.1 Flavobacteriales bacterium UBA2426 | reverse complement strand
GTTCACGTTCACCGGCGGCATGCTGAAGTCCTGCAGGCGGAAGGCGCTGAGGCCATTGGGCAGCTTGTCGTAGAGCAGGGGCGAGGTGAAGGTGGGCAGGCCGGGGATGCCGAGGTTCAGTTCACCGGAGAGCCGCAGCAGGTTCGACTGGATGACCATGCTCTGCAGGTTGAAGCCGGCGATGTCGTAGAGCGGATACTCGGGGATGCCGCTGCGCAACGCCACTTCCTGCGCGCCATCGCTGAAGAGCCAGATGGAGGTGATCGGGATGTCGCGGGCGTCCGGGATGCCATCGAGGTGCTCGCCGCTGATGGTGGCCCCGGCCACGTTGTGGTCACGGCTGGTGACCACCACGTACCAGGCGGGCTGCGGGCGCACGGCATCGTAGCCGAACTCCACCGGGCGTGTGGCGTTCACCGGGATGGTGCCCATCAGCTTCATGTTGTTCGCCTGCATCTCGCCCAAGAGGAAGCGCGTGGGCTCCAAGGTGCCGTCGGTCACCTCCAGTTCCATGCCGCCGGCCATCAGCGTTCCGGAGAAGCGGAAGCCACCATTGCCCAGGCTCAGCTCGCTGCCCTGCAGGCTGAACTGGCCCAACGGGATGGTGAAGCTCTTCACACGGTTGAAGGGCTGCAGCTCCCGGTTGCGGAACACGATGCCGCCCACCGGGAGGTCGAGGTCGTTGTCAGGCGCAGGGATATGCTCCAAGGCCGTGTGGATGCGCGTGTCCAACACCAGCGAGTCGCGGCTCAGGAAGGAGCCGGACGTGATGTTCGTGGCCTGGAACCCGAAGAGCGTGTAACCCAGCGGCTGGCCGTTGGCGGCGCTCACGTTGTAGCCCTGCGTGGCGGGGTACCAGCTCTGCGCGTTGCTGGCGAAGACCGGCAGCCGCATGCCGCCATCCGGCGCCTGCAAGGCCAGACCCTGCCCGGTGGGCATGCTGAAGTTGCTCACTTGGAAGGAGGCCAGCGACACCTCCACCCCACCGTTCACTGCGCCGCGCGCATCGCTCCCCGCCGGACGGTCCAACACGATGCCCTGTTGGCTGTCGCGCAACGTGGCGTGGTACACGTAGGGCTCATCGCTCTGTTGCGGATACATCCCGACGGCCACCTCGTTCACCGCCAGCGGCATGGGCAGGGTCACCGGCTTCGTGGGACTGATGGTCTCGCCATTCACCGTATAGGCGTTCATCGCATCGGGCTCCACCACCGTGTTGAGGAAGCGGACACTGCGCAGGTCGTTGCCACTGGCGCTGGCCTGCGTCATGCGGAACACACTGTTCGCGCTGTCGGGCACCGTGACCCAGCCGTTGATGCGCGCACGACCAGCGGCCTCTTCGGCGAAGGCCGTCACTTCCAACGGGAAGCCCAGGAGCTGGCTGAAGTCCATCCCGCCGTAAACGCGGAGTTGGAAGTCGATCACCGTCTCGGCCACCTGGCCATTGTAGTTGGTGAGCGTGGTCGTGGCAATGGTGCCCAGCGTATTGCTCTGACCGGTCGCCTCGTTGTACTCCATGCCGAGGTAGCCGGGCTTCGAAGCGGTGAACTCCAGCTGTTCCAGTGGCACGTTGCTCATCACGTACTGGCCCTGCGCGTTGGTCTGCACCTCGGCGATCAGGGTGCCATGCGTGTAGCGCACGCGCGCATTGGCCACGGCCGCGCTGTCAATGGTGACGGTTCCGCGCACGGTGCGCCCGCGCTTCAGCTGCACGTTCCTCACCTGCCAGTGCTTGCCGGCGGTGGAGGTTACCTGGAGCTCACGCGTCACCTGGTTGCCACCCTGCGGGGCGTACACGCGGAAGGTGAAGTCCTGCCCCGAGGCGCGGAACGCGAAGTCCACACGGCCCTGGCTGTCGGTGGTGCGCTCCAAGGGCTGGCCGGGTACCGAGGCCGCCGTGCCGCCCGGGTTGGTCGCCGGGTGCTTGATGGCGGGGTACATCACGGGCGAGGCGTTGATGAGCACCACACGGGCGTTGGCCAGCGGTGTGCCCACGCTCTCGGGGTCCTGGCCGGGCAGCGTGGCCTGGGTGCTGGTCGGCTCCTCGCGCACGATGAAATGGATCCGGTGCAGCTTGTACGGCACCGTGGCCGTGGTGGTGAGGATGCCCGTGGTGGGCACGTTCACGGTGATGGTGTCGCGGTCGTAGAGCTCCAGGTCATTGGGGATGATGACCACTTGAAGGCCATTGCCCGTGGGCACATCCAGCGCCACCTCCCGCTTCATGGTGACGAAGTTCAAGGTGGAGGCCACCATCACGCCTTCCTGCCCCGTGGCCGGGTCACGGTAGTGCGCGCTGGCTGAAAGGGTCTGTCCGGCCTCGTTCTGCAGCACCACCTTCACCTTGCCCTTGGGCGAGATGAAGATCTCCCCGGCCGAGTACTGGTAGCCTTTCCGTAGCATACCGACATCCCCGCTGTTGGGCTCACCGTTGTTCGTTCCACTGGTTCCACCTCCCGAACTTCCAGCGGAAGGCATGGGCTGTGTGTTCTGGCCGATCTGCCCCAGGATGCCCGGGCTTACCTGCATCATGGAGCCAGAGCTGATCGATCCGCCACCGGTCAGGGCAAGCCGGTTCACCACCTTGATCACCCG
>DDRC01000167.1:19363-23601 GCA_002342985.1 Flavobacteriales bacterium UBA2426 | reverse complement strand
CCGGACGCATGCATCACCATGCGGCCCTGCGCCAGCAGTGCGTTCGCGGCCATCTGGAACCCATCGGGCTGGTTGGTCTCCAGCATCGCGCCCCAGTTCACGTTGCCGTTGCGCAGGAGCTCCATGCCCGCCTTGTTGATCCGCCAGAGCTTCCAGGTGGCCCCGGGCTCGGCCAGTGCAAGGTCGGCCTGGGTGCCGGCCGCGCTGTTGCGCACGGTGGCGGTGACGGCCGGATTGCGGTCCACCACGCGCTGGATGTGGAAGAGCCATTGGTCCTGCCCCTTGTAAGCCCGGGGATGGGCGCGGGAGGAAGTACCGAAGCCATCGCGGTTGGCGAGCTCACAGCGCATGCAGCTCTCCTTGAACTCATCGGCGGTGGGCACGAAGCAGGCGCTGGTCCAATCATTCTGGTAGGCGTAGTGCACCGGTTTCGGGAAGCTCTCGAAGCTGTACTGCGTGCTGAACTCGTCCACGTAGCGCACCCAGGTGTAGTAGAGGTTGGTGCCCGCCGGCGAGCAGTCGAAGCGCACCAGGTCGCGGAACTCGGCCATACCCTGCGTGTCGGCGGTATCACGCGCCAGGATCACGTAGTCCTGGCCCTGCACCGTGATCGTGGGATCGGGCGCCGCACTGCCGCGCGAGGCCTCGTCCGCCGGCACCAACGTGGGCTTGCTTCCGACCTTCCGCAGCAGCAGCACCTCCACGCCGGCCTTTTTCACCTGGAAGTCGTAGCGGTCCGCCACGAGCACCTTCACGTCCATGCTCTTCACCTGCGCATAGAAGGTCCCGAGGTCGCCGTTGGCGGGCAGGCTGCTGTTGAACTGCACGGGCTGTGCGTAGTAGGTGCGGGCCGGGTTGCCCACGCGCACCATCAGCACCCGGCGGAAGGTGCCGGTGTAATTGCCCTCCAGGTTGCCGGTGAAGTCGCCGGTGAGCGTGACCGTGCCCTGCTTCCAACCGAAGTCGAGCTGCTGCACATGCGGCACGTTGAAGACGAAGTTGCCCTGCGCATCGGTGGTGGCGGTGGCCAGCGTGGGGGCGCTCATGGTGGGTTGGTTCAGGATGTGGAACTGCCCGGTATGGGTCATGAGGATGTTCCCGGGAAGGAGCGGCGCCGCGAGCGCCGTGGTGCTGGGTGCGCTCTGGAACTGGATGGCCTGCACCAGCTGCACCGTCACCCCGGCCAACGGACTTTGTGTGAAGCCGGAGTAGCCCGTCCGGTTGCCCTCGTTGAGCAAGGCGTTCTGCACGCTTCCACTCCCCGTCTGGCCGATCGCGCCGGTATTGAGCGTGCCACCCGAACCTGTGCTCGAGGTAGCGCTGTGGTTGCTCGGCATCGGCCAGAAGTAGTGCAGCTTGCCGGTCAGGGTGTTGCTGAGGAAGGCCGGCGAGATGCCCGGGTCGATGATGGGGCCCGTGCCCGATGGTGCGGTGCCGCCGTAGGGGATCACCGGCGTATCCACCGTGCCCACCGTGAACACGCTGATCTCGCTGCGCCCGAGGTTGGCAACGGCCACCTGTCCGTTCACATCCCGCGCAGTGACCTGCATGGCGTATTGCTTGCCCTGTTCAAAGGCAAGGTCCTGCACCTGCCTGACGTAGACATTGGTCATCAGCCCTTCCTTGAGCAGTACAGGCTGAGCGCGCGTATAGGTGCGCGCTGCGATGATGGCATCGTTCGGGTTCTGGCCCGCAAATACAGGCGTCACAAGGAGATCGTACTGGATCATCGCACCGGCCAGGTTGCCCAGCGGAGGTGTCCACGTGAAGACCGGGTTGGTCATGTAGGCGTTGATCTCGGTGCCATGCATCGGCTGGGTGATGATGGGCGGCTGTGCATAGTAGAGCCCGAACGTGAAGCACCCGCCGCCGGGCTGGCTCAGCAGCTGGGTGCCGTTGAAGGCATAGGCCTCCACGCACAGGGTGTACATTCCCTCCGGCAGCTGACCCGTCTGCACGATGGCCTGCTGTACGCTTTGGTCGGCGTTGGTCGTCACATATTCAGGCGCCAGGAAGTCCATCACACCCGGTTGTGTGCTCAGCACCACCGAGCCACCCGCCGGCAGAGTGATGGGCGAGGGACCTTGGTGTCCGGGTTCGGTACGGACAAACAGACCGGCCGTGGTGTTGGTCAGGCTGCCTTCCAAGCGTATCTGCTTCACCTCCGTGGTTGTATTGGTGAGGGTGATCACCGCCTGTCCGGTGAGATCGGCGTAGTCGTACACATAGGCCGAATAGGGCGGGATGATGTTGAGCGTGACGATGACCTCTTGAGCGCGAAGGAGCGCGGGGAGGAGTAGGAATAACGCGAGGGTGAGCGGGTACAAGGGCGATCGAAACCTCGCACACTTGCACGCCTTCACCCTTGCACCTTGCATTTCGTGGCTCATGGCTCAGAAATTCAGACCGTAAGTGACCCGCGTGATGACCTCCTCGAAGGACCGGAACACGGTCTCGTCAGCAGCTTCGTTGCGCATCAGGATGCCCTGCAGGGAGAGGCGCCCCTTCTTATGCACGGCGATGCCCAGGTCCGCCACACCGCTCACCGTGAACCCGTTCTCCTCGCCGTTGAAGTGGTTGCGGTTGTACATACCGTTCACGCCCACCTGCAGTTTGCGCTTCAGCATGGGAAATCCGAGGCCGAGCCCGCCTCCCATGGAGCCTACATCGCCCTGTGGAAGCACAGTGTTGTTGTAATTGAGCGAACCGGTCGTGGTGATACCCCGTGCCACCCAGGTACGGCTGTACACGAAGGCGCCCACCAGGGTGTGCTGGTCGGCCGGTGCGTTGATCGTGCTCACCGGACTGTTGAGCCGCTGGTACACCCCCACGAACTGGATGGTGCGCACGATCTTCTCGCCCACCTTGTTGAAGTAGGGGACGAGCGTCCAGCTGTTGCTCACCTGCTTGAAGAGCTCGGCGTCCGGCGACACCCGCGTGGGGTTCTGCGTCACCCCGAAGTTGCTCCACCCCGCGTTCACGCCGAAGGTGCGCGTGGGGTTCCAGTTCAGGTTCACGTTGCCGATGAGCCGCTCGCTGGTCACCAGGCGCTGCCGCGCGAGGTTGTCGCGCTGCATGCCGAAGCTGGTGTTGATGCTCACGCGCCCGCTGTCGAGCCGCAGGCTGGGCGTCACCGTGTACTGCTCGATGTCGTTCTGGAAGAAATAGGCGCCCATGCTGCGGTACTCGGGGTCCACGCGCTTATAGGCCAGGCCGATGCCGCCGCCCTTGCCCACGTAGTTGAGGCTGGTCTCCCCCGCGCTCAGGTATTGCGTGCTGATGCGCGCGTCGATCCAATTGCGGGCGGCATCGCGCACGATGCCCATATCGGTGTTCACCACCTGTTCGGGCTGGCGGGTGTCCAGCGTGTAGGCGCTCACCCCCATGTCGGTCTTCCAGAACAGGCGGCGCTTGTCCTTGCGGTAGAGGTCTTTCTTCCAGGAGAAGCCGAAGGCGGTGTTGCGCTGCGGCGCGATGCTGTCGCGCAGGCCCGAGCGGAGCGACTCCTCCACGTCCCAGCCATGCAGGTAGCTCACGTCGAAGTAGCCCTGGTCGTTGCCCAACCCGAGCTTCACGGCATAGGCCATCCGGGTGTAGCTCGGCAGGGGCCGGAAGGCGAGCGGGTTGGCGAATTGCGCGCTGTCCAGTGCCGTGCTGCGGTTCAGCCTTCCGTACATGAAGCCGAATCGCAGGCCCGTGCTGCCCGGCTCGTTCTTGTAGGCGGTATTGATCTCCACACCGCCGCCCAGCATGCGGAAGCCCGCCAAGGTGTATGGCTGGAAGTTGATGTTGCGGTAGCCCGCATGCACCGTGATCCATTTGTATCGCGGGCTGATCCCGTACTGGTTGAAGGGCTGGTAGAAGCGGTTCTCGAAGTTGCCCAGCAGGAGCTGGAAGGGCATCTGCACGCCCAGCACGGTGAGCGTGGGCGCGCCGCTTAAGGTCCATGTGAAGGGCTGACGGCGCGGCGGGATGCCGTTCACCGAGTAGCTCTCCATGGAGAAGCTGAGGTTGCCGCTGAGGGTGACGGGCTTCTTCAGGTTCACCTGCTGGATGTCCTGGGCGGCCACATGCGCCCCAAGGGCCAGGAGCGCGGCGATCCAGGACGCGCGCAGGGTGCGCTCGGCGGGCAGGGGGCTTCTCATCAGCCCGAAAAGTGCCGCTTCACGGGGCCTTGCACCATGTCATCTGATCCAGCGGGGCAAGCCCTTATCCAGCGGCGCCCGTTGCACCAGCTT
>DDRC01000167.1:18970-19223 GCA_002342985.1 Flavobacteriales bacterium UBA2426 | reverse complement strand
TATTTCAATAATATTTGAAAGTATGACAAAAGGCGCTATACCTTCGCCCCCATGAACGCGATGAGCATCCAGGAAGCGAAGGACCGGTTCATCGAGGCCTGGGGGGCCTTCGGAAGCGCTTGGGGCATCAACCGGAGCATGGCGCAGGTGCATGCGCTGCTGCTCATCAGCCACGAGCCATTGAGCACCGAGGACGTGATGGAGCAGCTCAACATCAGCCGCGGCAACGCCAACATGAACCTGCGGGCGCTGA
>DDRC01000167.1:0-18827 GCA_002342985.1 Flavobacteriales bacterium UBA2426 | reverse complement strand
CAACATGAACCTGCGGGCGCTGATCGATTGGAGCCTGGTGCGCCGGGTGCTCAAGCCAGGCGAGCGCCGGGAGTACTTCGAGGCCGAGAAGGACGTCTGGAAGGTGGCCACGCACATCACCCGCGAGCGCAAGAAGCGGGAGCTGGAACCGCTCATCCGCCTGCTCGATGAACTCGAGGACATCCCCGGCGGAACGCCCGAGGCGAAGAGCTTCCGCCAGATGACCCACGACCTGCACGACCTCACCAAGCGCCTCGACACCCTGCTGGAGCACAGTACCCGCCGCGATGTGCAATGGTTCGTGAAGGCCGCCACCACCCTGCTCAAATGACCGCCCTTTTTTTCGGCACATTGTTTCATTAGTTCCTGAAACTCCAAACCACTGAGCCATGGAAGCCCTCCTGCAGCAACCCGCACGGCTACGCACCGACCCCGGTGTGCAAGCGCACTTCCATGCGAGCGCGGACCTGTACAAGCGCTGGAGCCCGCAGGGCCATCTGCACTTCGGCTACTGGCGCTGGCCCATGAGCCCCTTCAACCGCAGGGCGATGCTCGACGAGATGGTCCGGCAGGTGGTCCGTGAGCTGCGCGCGCGGCCGGGCGATCGGCTCGCGGACCTCGGCTGCGGCTATGGCGCGGCCGCACGCTTGGCGGCACGAGAATTCGCCGCGCGCGTGGAGGCGGTCACCATTGTTGAAGAACAGGCCATTGAGGGCGGCATCGAAGCGCTCGCAGCCGGGATCGATCACCGGGTGAGCATGCGGCATGCTGACTTCAGGCGAACCGGCCTGGCCGACCGCAGCATCGATGGCGTCTATGCCTTGGAGAGCCTGTGCTATGGAACAGGCGCATCGAAGGCCGATGCGATTGAGGAGATCGCGCGCATCATCAAGCCCGGTGGCCGCCTCGCACTGGTGGATGGCTTCCTCCTCAGGCCACCGATGGGCAACCGGGCGCGCATGGTGCGCACCGTGGAGGAAGGCTGGGCCCTCCCCTGCTTCCCGCAGCGCGAGGCCTTCATCGGAGCGCTCGCTGCGAACGGCTTCGTGGACATCCGCGTGCGCGACCTCAGCTGGAAGGTGGCGCCTTGCGCCGCGCACGGGCCCTTCCTGATGGTGCAAGGCTGGATGGAGCGCCGCCTCCAAGGCACGCGTTTGAACGCCTTGGAGCAAGCGCACCTCAAGAGCTGCCTGCTGGGCATCCTGCTCGGCACGCAACGCGACCTGTTCCGCTACCTCCTGATCACCGCCCGCAAGGCCTGATGCCATGAGCCTCAACCTCCTCGCCTACGCGCTCTTCTTCCCGGCCATGCTGGTGCTGGCGGTGGGCGTGGCGCAGACCTGCCACCGGCACGGCCGGCCCTGGATGCTGCGGCTCTTCGATGGCGACGCCGCATTCGTGGATGCCGTGAACAGCATCCTGCTCGCAGGCTGCTACACGGTGAACCTGGGCTACATCGCCCTGGTGATGGCCGGCTGGGAGCCCATCACGGGCATCGAGCAATTGCTCGCCACCCTGGCGCGGCGCATGGCCATCATCGTGCTCGCCCTCGCCGCGCTCCACTACCAGAACATCGCCGTGCTCCTGATATGGAGCCGGTTCAAGCAACACCAAGCAACCGGTAAGCGCGCGACATGACGCGCCCCAACAAACACCCCAAGCCATGACCAACACCTTCGTCCTCACCTACCTGATCTACCTGCCCATCGTCTTCGGCCTCACGCTGTACGTGGCCCGCACGCTCTTCCGCAATGGCCGGGTCTTCATGCTCGACATCTTCAAGGGCAAGGCCGACATCGCCGATGCCACCAACCGCCTCTTCGAGGTGGGCTTCTACCTCATCAACATCGGCTTCGCGCTGCGCATCATGGAGGTGGACGGCTATTGGGGCGAGAACGCCTACGACACCATGCAGGAAGTGGTGGAGACGCTGGCCGGCAAGGTGGGCGGCTTCGCCATCTACCTGGGCGTGATGCTCTTCATCAACCTCTTCCTCTTCTTCCGCGGGCGGCGGAAGGCGCGGCAAAACGGGATCACCATCAATCCCGTTCCAGTCATCCCGCAGCCCGTGCACTAACGCGATGCCGGGTCAAGCCCGGCATGACAAGCCATGAGCAGAATCATCCTCGCCGGAGGCACAGGCACCATCGGGCAGATCCTACAGGAGCACTTTGCGCGGTTCGGCCATGAGGTGGTCGTGCTCACCCGCAGGCCGGAACTCCAGCAGCACCCCAAAGCGCGGATGGCGGAATGGGATGGGCGCTCACGCGGTACGTGGTGGCGTGAGCTCGATGGAGCAGATGCGCTCATCAACCTGGCGGGCCGAAGCGTGGATTGCCGATACACGCCGGGGAACCGCGCCGCCATCCTCAACAGCCGACTGGAATCGACGCATGCGCTGGGCGAGGCCATGCTGGCTGTCGGGTCCCCTCCTCCGCTGTGGGTCAACCTCAGCAGCGCCACCGTCTACCGCCACGCGGAGAACCGGCCGATGGACGAGGACACGGGCGAGCTCGGCAATGACTTCAGCCCGCAGGTGGTGAAGGCTTGGGAGAACGAGTTCTTCAGGCATGCGCGCCCCGGCGTGCGCCAGGTGGCGGTGCGCTGCGCCATCGTCTTCAGCAACAAAGGCGGCGCCTTCCCGCGCTATGCACAGCTGGTGCGCTGGGGGCTGGGCGGGCGGCATGGCAGCGGCAGGCAGTTCGTGAGCTGGGTGCACGAGACCGATGTCGCCCGCTTCTTCCATTGGCTCATCGAGGAGCCGAAGGCCGAGGGCATCCTCAACCTGGCGGCGCCCAACCCCATCCCGGAGTTCGATCTGCTGAAGGCCATGCGCGCGCGCATCAGGCCCTGGATCGCGCTTCCCGCAACGGAGTGGATGCTGCGCATCGGCGCGCGCATCATCGGCACGGAGACGGAGCTGATCCTGAAGAGCAGGCGCGTGGTGCCGGGCCGAGCCTTGCGATTGGGCTTCCGGTTCAGACACACCGAGCTGGGCAGCGCCCTGGGCGACCTGCTGCCCTAGTCCATGCTCACCTCCTTCTTCTTCTCCTCCACCTTGGCGCCGCGCAGCTTGGCATCGGCCGGGATGCCTTCGAGCACCTCCAGGTTGATGCCGTCGCTCAGGCCCGTGCGGATGTAGGTCTTCTTCCAGCCCTCGCCGTCCTTGAGCTGCACGAAGGCGCTGTCGCCCTTGGCGTTGAACTCCACGATGCTCTCGGGCACGGTGTACACGCTGTCGCGGCGCTCCAGCACGATGTCGGCATTGGCGCTGTAGCCGCTGCGCAGCGACTGACCCTCCTTCAGCTTGACGGCGGCGCGGATCTCGAACTGGATGGCGCCGTTCTCCTCCACGCCCTTGGGGGCGATGTACTCCAGGTCAGCGTCCCACTTCGCATTATCGATGGCGCCCACGGTGAGCACCACGGGCATGCCCAGCTCCACCTTGCCCACCTCGCTCTCATCCACCTTGCCCTGGAAGATGAGGTCCGCCATGTCGGCGATGGCGGCGATGGTGGTGCCCTCATTGAAGTTGTTCCGCTCGATCACGCTGTTGCCCTCCTTCACCGGCACATCCAGCACCATGCCGTCGATGGTGCTGCGCACGATGGTGTTCCCCGCGCTGCTGCGGCTGATGCCGTCGCGCACCACCTGCAGGGCCTCTTGCGCGGCGGCCAGTTCCTGCCTGGCGTTCTTCAGGGCCACGTCGAAGCCCTGCATCTCGGCGGCGCTGATCACCCCCTTGTCGAGCAGCGGCTTGTTGCGGTCGAAGTTCATCTGCGCGTTCTGCACGTTGATCTCGGCCGTGCGCACGCGGTTCTCGGCGTTGCTCAGGCTGAGCATGTCGGGCACGATCTGGATCTTCGCCAGGGGCTGGTCCTTCTTCACCTGCTGGCCGGCCTCCACGTAGAGCTCGCGGATGATGCCGCTGACCACGGGCTTGATGAGGATCTCCTTGCGCGGCACGATCTTGCCGTTGGCCACCGTCTTCTTCACCACATCGGTGCGCTTGAGCGTCTCCACCGCGAACTCGTCCGGCTTGCTGGCGCTCTTCTGGTAGAGGAAGTAGAGCGTCCAGAGGAACAGGACGCCCAGTCCGATGAAGAGTAGGTACTTGAGGATCTTTTTCATGTTCGGTGTTCTGTTGGGGGCGGCGCTTCCCGTCCTACTCGGCTCTTAGTGCGTCGACGGCCTTGATGGCGAGCGCCCGCCGCGCAGGCAGCAGGCCGGCGAGCAGCCCGCTGGCGATGAGCACGGCGAAGGCCACGAGCGCCACGGAGAGGTCGACCCCCGGGTTCTTGAAGAAATCGGCCTCGCCCGCAACGCTCCGCACGGCCTCCAGCACGCCCACGCCGGCCAGGAGGCCCATGTAGCCGGCGATGAAGGTGAGGGTGAGCGCCTCTTGCACGATCTGCCCGGTGATGGCGCGGGGCGTGGCCCCGATGCTGCGCCGGATGCCGATCTCCTTGGTGCGCTCCTGGATGCTCACCAGCATGATGTTGCCGATGCCGATCACGCCCGCGAGCAGCGTGCAGATGCCCACGAACCAGCTGAGGCCGCCGATGCCGATGAAGAGCCCGTTCATCATCTGGTAGAACTCCTGCATGTTCCAGCTGCCGAAGGCGCTTTCGTCGGTGGGATCCACGCGGTGCTTGCGGGCCATGAGCTGCCGGACCTGGCGCTCCACCTCCGCCACCTCCACGCCCGGCTTGGCCACGAGGGTGAACCAGTGCACCTCGTTGAGGCTGTTGAAGGCCTTCTGGAAGGTGGTGAAGGGCACGTAGATCTTGGCGTCGGGATTGTCGCCCATCTCGGCGCTGCTCTTCCGCTTGCTCACGCCCACCACCTGGAAGTAGACCCCGCTCACCTTGATGTGCTTGCCGATCGGGTCCTCCTGCCCGAAGAGCTGCTCCACGACCTCCAGCCCGATGACGGCCACCTTGCGCTCCTGCAGCAGATCGGCCTTGTTGAGGAAGCGGCCCCGGGGCAGGCGGATGGCCTCCACCTGGATCACCTCGGGCTCGCAGCCATAGATGCTGAAGGCCCCGATCCTGCTGCCATAGCTCACGTTGTTGCCGCCCTGCCAGCCGCCCAGCTGCAGCTGGGGCGAGCAGACCTCGATCCCCGGCACGTTCCGCCGTATGATCCCGGCGTCCTCGTTGTCGAAATTGAAGCGGCGGCCCTTCTGGAACCCCGCGTACGGCTTGGTGGTGGGCATGGTCCACAGGAAGGCGCTGTTGGTGGCGAAGCCCTCGAAGCCGCCCAGCACGGCGTTCTTGAGGCCGTTGCCCATGCCCAGCATCACCACCAGCATGAAGATGCCCCAGCCCACGCCGAACATGGTGAGGAAGCTGCGGAGCTTGTTTCGGCTCAGCGTGTTCCAGATCTCCCCCCAGCGGTCGCTGTCGAACATGGCCTATTCGTGCCGGAGGGCTTCGATTGGACGGATGGCGGCCGCGCGCCGCGCCGGGATGAAGCCGGCCAGGGCGCCGGCCACCATGAGCGCGAAGAGCGCCCAGAGCGCCACATTGATTCGGATCGTGGGGTCGCGGAAGAACTCGCTGCCCGGCACCACGGAGGCCACGCCCTCCATGAGGAAGACCCCGAGCACCAGGCCCAGCCAGCCGGCCAGCCCGGTGATGACCAGGGCCTCCATCAGCACCTGCCCCACCACGTTCGCCGGTGTGGCGCCCAGCGCCTTGCGGATGCCGATCTCGCGGGTGCGCTCCTTCACGATGATGAGCATGATGTTGCTCACGCCCACGATGCCGGCGATGAGCGAGCCGATGCCCACGAACCAGAGGAATGCGGTGATGCCATCGAAGATGCGTCCGATGGTGCCGACATTCTCCACGTTGTTGTTCACCCAGAGCGCGCGCTCGTCGGTGGGATCGAAGCTGTGGCGGCGTGCCAATGTGTGCACGGCCCGTTGCTCCGCCTGCTTGGCCCCGGCGATGCTGGCATCGGCGAAGCTGAAGGTGATGTCGTCTACCAGCCCCTTCGCGTTGAAGACCTTCTGCGCGGCGCTGAGCGGGATGTACACGGGGCTGCGCTGGCCCCGCTCCATGCCGCCGGCCTCGAAGGCGTAGAGGCCCACCACCTCGAAGGGTATGCCGTTGACGCTGACCCATTCGTGCAGGGGGTCCCCGCCCTTGAACAGCTCCTGCCGGCAATCCTCGGCGATCACGATGACCTTGCGGTCCTGCGCCTCGTCCACCTCGTTGATGAAGCGGCCCTGCAGGATGGTCTGATGCTGCAGATGCCGGTGCTCGGGCTGGATGCCGCGGATGCCGTAGCTGCCGGTGTTCATGCCGTAGCGCAGCGTGCTGTTGCCGCGCCATACCCTGTACTGGCCGCTGATGTGCTGGATGCCGGGGATGGCGTGCCGCAAAGCATCGATATCGGCCTCCTCCAGGTCGATCCGGCGGTTGGGCGGCAGGCCCTGCCAAGGCTTGCTGGTCTCGTTGCCCATGATGCGGATGCTGTTGGTGGCCGTGTTGCGGAAGTTGTAGCTGAATCCGTTGCGCAGCCCGGCGCCGGCGCCCAGCAGGATGATGAGCATGAAGATGCCCCAGAACACCGCGAAGCCCGTGAGCAGCGCCCTCAGCTTGTTCTTGCCGATGCTCTCCAGCACCTCCGCCCAGCGCTCCCTATCGAACATCGCCAGCCGGTTTGTTCACCACGCGTACCCCGTCCATGGCGGTGGTCAGGCTCTTCGGGTCGAGGTGGGCATTCTCGATCACGCCGTCGCGCAGGTAGATCACCCGCTGCGTGGCCGCCGCCACATCGCGCTCGTGGGTCACGATCAGCACTGTCTTCCCGAGGTCGCGGTTCACCTCGGTGAGCAGCTGCATGACCTCGGCGCTCGTGCGCGTATCCAAGGCGCCCGTGGGCTCGTCGGCCAGCACCACCTTCGGGTCCGCGATGAGCGCCCGCGCGATGGCCACGCGCTGCTTCTGCCCCCCGCTCATCTCGTTGGGGAGGTGGTGCGCCCATTCCTTCAGCCCCACGCGGTCCAGCATGGCCAGGGCCTGCTCGTGGCGCTTGCGGCGGCTCACGCCCTGGTAGTAGAGCGGCAGCGCCACGTTCTCCACGGCGTTCTTGAACCCGATGAGGTTGAAGCTCTGGAACACGTAGCCGATGTAGCGGCTCCGGAGCATGGCGTTCTCCGTTTCGGTCTGCCCCTTCATGAGCATGCCGTCGAGCAGGTACTCGCCGCTGTCATAGCTGTCGAGGATGCCGATGATATTGAGCAGCGTGCTCTTGCCCGAGCCCGAGCTGCCCATGATGCTCACCAGCTCGCCGGGGCCGATCCGCAGGTCGATGCCCTTGAGCACCTGAAGCACATTGGCCCCCGTGCGGTAGGCCTTCCGGATCCCGTTGAGCTCGATCATCAGCGATGCAATGCGCGCAGGGCCCGAAAGTACCGGAGCCAACCGGTCATCCCCGCATGCTTACACGAACGGTGCAGCCCCCGGAGGAGCGGCGGCACCCGCAAGGCCGCTTCGCCGGGCGATGGTTAGACTTGCCGGATGATGAAGAAGCTCCTGTTCTCGGCGGCCCTGCTGGCGGCCGCCACGGCGCATGCCCAGCAGCCCGACCTCGCCGCCCTCGATGCCTACATCGACGATGCCGTTGCCCGGTTCGAGCAGCCCGGGCTGGCCGTGGGCATCGTGAAGGACGGCCAGCTGGTGTTCGCCAAGGGCTACGGCAAGCTCGACCTCGCCAAGCCCGAGCCCGTGACGGCCAACAGCGTGTTCTACTGCGCCAGCATCAGCAAGGCCTTCACCGCCTGCGCCATCGGCCTGCTGGCGGACGAGGGCAAGCTCGCCTTCGACGACCCCGTGCGCAAGCACCTGCCCGAGTTCAGCACGCCCGATGCCTACGTGACCGAGCACATGACCGTGGCCGACCTGCTGTGCCACCGCGCCGGATGGAGCACCTTCGATGGCGACCTGCTCTGGTACGGCACCCGCTACACCCAGGACGAGATCCTCGCGCGCCACAGCACCGAGCCCTTCACCCACGGCTTCCGCACCGAGTTCGGCTACAGCAACCTCATGTACATCGCCGCGGCGCGCGTGATCGAGCGCGTGAGCGGCATGAGCTGGGACCGCTTCGTCACCGACCGCATCCTCATCCCGCTGGGCATGGAGCGCAGCCGCGTGGAGACCGCCGACCTCGCCGCCATGACCGATGTGGCCATGCCCCATGTGCGCAAGGGGCAGGACCCCAAGCAGCCGCAGCGGAGCATGCCCTACCAGCCCCTGCAGGGTGCCGATGGCGCCTGCGGCGTGCTGAGCACCGTGAGCGACCTCGCCAAGTGGGACGCCATGTGGGCCAACGAGGGCAAGGTGGGCGACAAGGCCTTCATCACCCCCGCCACCTTCCGCACCCTCACTAGCACGCACCTGGCCATGGGCGGGCGGCGCGATGGGGCCGCCCTCGGCTGGTTCGTGGAGTACAACAAGGGCAGCAAGGTGATCACGCACAGCGGCGGCATGCCGGGCTTCATCCTCAACCATGCCGTGGTGCCCGAGAAGGACCTGGCCGTGATCTGCCTGGGCAACGGCGAGACCTACAGCGTGTTCGCCATCACCAGCAAGGTGCTCGACCTCTACTTGGGCGATGGCAAGGCCGACCCCGTGGCGCAGATGCTGCCGCGCGTGAAGGCCAACCAGGAAGAGGAGGCCAAGCGCATCGCGGCCCGCGCAGCCGCCCGCGCGGCCAAGACCAAGCCAACCGCCACGCCCGCCCAGCTGGCCGGCACCTACGCCGACAGGATCTATGGCGATGCCGAGGTGACCGCCAAGGATGGCCGGCTCGCCTTGTCGCTGCTGCCCGCGAAGGAGCTGCTCTCCGGCGAGCTCGTGCACTGGCACTTCGATACGTGGAAGTGGGAGCACGCCGACCCCTTCCTCGAGCCGGGCTACATCACCTTCCAATTCGACACGGACCACAAGGTCACCGGCTTCCGGATCGACCTGCACAGCCCCGACTTCCACTTCTTCAAGCTGGACTTCAAGCGCAAGGAGTGACGCGGCAATCCGGCCCGCGCAAAGCCACACCCATGCCGTCCGCTGCACGCGCCCAGGCCCTCCTGTTCTTCCTGGTGCTCGGCCTCGGCGCCTGGCAACTCGATACCGGGCGCAACGACAACACGGTGAGCCGCGCCCTCGCCGTGCGCGCCCTGGTGGAGACCGGCGGGCTGGAGATCACCGAGCACCATGCCCTCACGGGCGACAAGGCCGTAACCGATGGCCGGTACTACAGCGACAAGGCGCCGCTGCCCACCCTGGCCGTGGCGCTGATCTGGAAACCGCTCCGCGCGACGGGCTTGGTCGAGCCCTGCGCCGACCCCGTCGATGACCGCGTGCTCGTGCTCGGGGGGCTGCTTTTCGGCAGCGTGCCCTTCGCCCTGCTCGTGCTGCTCGTGCATCAACGGCTGCAGCGCTGCAAGGTGCCGGACGCAGCGCTCCTCGCCGCGCTGCCCTTCCTTGGCTCCTTCCTCTTCGTGTACAGCGGCACCTTCTACAACCACCTGCCCGCGGCCCTCTTCGCCCTGCTCGCCGCCATCGACCTCAAGGCGGCCCGCCGAACACGGGCCGGGCTCTGGGCCGGGCTCGCCGTGGCCTGCGACGCCTCCATGCTCTTCCCGCTCGCGGTGTGGATCGCCCAGGTCGCCTTGGGGCGCAAAGGCCTTGTCGGCTTCGCCCTGGGGCTGCTGCCGGGGGCGCTCATCACCGCGGGGCACAACCTCGCCGTCACCGGATCGCCGCTCACCTTCCCCAGCGCACATGCGGTCAACTACGGCATCATGCGCGAGGCCTACGGTTTCGGCACTTGGCAGCCGCGGGCCTTCGTCGGCCTCACCATCAGCCCGTACCGCGGCCTGCTCGTGTACGCCCCGGCAATGGTGGCGGTGCTCCTCTGGGCCTGGAACCGGCGCGCCCGCATCCGGACGGGCGGGCTGCTCACCGACCCCTTCCTCCTACCGGCGGCGGTGCTGCTGCTGGCCTTCTTCACCCACGGCACCTGGTGGGGCGGCTGGACCTACGGCCCGCGCTACCTCACCGCAGTGCCGGCGCTGCTCCTCTACCGCGCGCTGCCCGGCATCGCTGCGCACCGGCGCACGGCCCGCATCGCTCTCGTCCTCTCTCTGGCCGGACTGGCCTGCGCGGCGGCGGCGCGGCTCACCACCGGCTATGCGCTCCCCACCACGGTGGCGCATCCCTTGGTCGAGTCCATCCTGCCGCTGGTGCTCAGCCGCGCCTTTGCGCCAACCGGATGGCCCACGGCGGCCGGTTTCTCCCCTGTGATGGGCGCCTTCCTGTACCTCCTCGCGCTGGCCGCCACGCTGCGCGGCATGCAACGGCTATCCCCCGCCTGATGCACCTCTTCCATTGCCCCGACCTTGCCTCCGATGCCGTAGAGCTGCCCCCGGAGGAGGCGCATCATGCGCTCGCCGTGCTTCGGCTGCGGGCCGGCGACCGGGTGGGCCTGCTCGATGGCCGCGGCACCAAGGCCTTGGGCGAGCTCATCGGCCTCGCCAAGCGCTCCGTGACGGCGCGCGTGCTGGAGCGCCGGCTGCTCCCCCCCGAGCGCGCAGCCCGCATCCAGCTCGCCGTGGCACCCACCAAGCAGATGGAGCGCTTCGAGTGGTTCGTGGAGAAGGCCGTGGAGGTGGGCGTGGACCGCATCATCCCGATCCGCACGGAGCGCACCGAGCGCAGCGCCCTGCGGCACGACCGGCTCCTGCGGGTGGCCGTGGCCGCCATGAAGCAGAGCCAGCGCGCCTGGCTGCCGGAGATCGCCCCGCTGATGCCCCTCGAGGCCCTGCTGGCCGACGCCCCTGCCCAGCGCTTCTTCGGCTGGTGCCAGCCGGGGCTGCGCTCCCTGATGGCCGCCTACCGCGCCGATGGCGATGCCTTGCTGGCCATCGGCCCGGAGGGCGACTTCACCGAGGCCGAGGCCGAACGGCTGCGCGGCGCGGGGGCCGAAGGCGTAGCGCTGGGCGCCGCACGGCTCCGCACGGAGACCGCAGCGCTCGCCGCCTGCACATGGATGAGCCTCTCGCAGCAGCGGTAACTTCGCCGCCCATGCCGCGCATCCTCCTGGGACTTCTTCTCGGCCTGTTCGCCTCACCCCCGGCGGGCGCCCAAGGCACCTACCAGCTGGCCGTGCTCAAGTATGGCGGCGGCGGCGACTGGTATGCCAACCCCACCGCCGTGCCCAACCTGGTGCGCTTCTGCAATGCCCAGCTGGGCATGGGCATCAGCACCGATGTGCCCACAGTGGAAGTGGGCAGCCCGGATCTCTTCAATTTCCCCTTCGTGCACATGACCGGCCACGGCAACGTGGCCTTCAGCCCGAAGGAAGCGGAGAACCTGCGCAACTACCTCATCGGCGGAGGCTTCCTGCATGTGAGCGACAACTACGGCATGGACCCCTACCTGCGCCCGATGCTCAAGCGCGTCTTCCCCGAGCTCGAGCTGGTGGAGCTGCCCTTCGCCCACCCGGTCTACCACCAGAAGTTCGATTTCGCCCAAGGCCTGCCCAAGATCCACGAGCACGACGGCAAGCCGCCCCGTGGCTATGGCCTGCTCTGGGAGGGCCGGCTGGTGCTCTTCTACGACCAGGAGTGCGACCTCGGCGATGGCTGGGAGGACGCCGATGTGCACGGCGACAGCGAGGAGACCCGCACCAAGGCCCTGCGCATGGGCGCCAATCTGGTGCGCTACGCCTTCGGCGGGCAAGGCGAATGACCGCATGAGCAGCACCTTGGCGGAACGGTACGCGCAGGCCAGGGCCTCCCTGCCGCCGCAGGTCACCTTGGTGGCCGTGAGCAAGACACGATCGGCGGAGGAGATCCGCGCCCTGTACGACCTGGGGCACCGCGACTTCGGCGAGAACTACGTGCAGGAGCTTCGGGCGAAGCAGCCGCTGCTCCCCGCGGACATCCGCTGGCACTTCATCGGGCACCTGCAGCGCAGCAACGTCAAGCACATCATCGCCTTCGTCCACCTCATCCACGGCGTTGACGGCGCACCGCTGCTCGACGAGATCCAGAAGCGCGCTGCCGCAGCGGGACGAACGGTGGATGTCCTCCTCCAGGTGCACATCGCGCAGGAGGAGACCAAGCATGGCCTTGCCCCGCACGAAGCGCTCCAGCTGCTCGGCGGGTGGGACCGGCAGCGCTGGCCCAATGTGAGGCCGCGCGGCTTGATGGGCATGGCCACCAACACCGACGACCGGGCACAGGTGCGCCGTGAATTCGAGGGCCTGGCCGCCCTGCACCGCGAGGCCCGGGCAGGCATTGGCCAACTGGCCGAGGGCTTCACCGTGCTGAGCATGGGCATGAGCGGTGACGCCGACCTGGCCGTCGCCTCCGGCAGCAACCTGGTGCGCATCGGCACCGCCATCTTCGGCGAGCGCGGCTGAAAGCAACCGCCGGTCGGGATCGCGTCTTCCGGGTATACCTTTCGGTCCGGTCCGCTGCCCATGAACCGTTCGCTCCTCTCCGCATTGCTGCTGTGCGGGCTGTCCTTCACCGCCGCAGCGCAGCGCCACCTCGAGGTGGGCATCGCCCAAGGGGTCACCCACTACTACGGCGACCTCGGCAACTATGACGGCCAGGTGCAGTGGAACAGCGCGCGGCCGGGCGTAATGGTCACCTTCCGCGACTTCCTCAACAACAAGAAGCGGTACGTCACCCGCTCGCTCACCACCGAGGCCCGGCTCAGCTGGTTCCGCGTGGGCTATGACGAGCGCGCGCCCATCCCCGGCATGGACTTCAGCGAACTCAAGAACCGCAAGCGAGGCCTCGGCTTCCGCAACGACCTGGTGGGCGCCTCGGGCCACCTGGTGCTCAATGCCTACCGCCAGCCCTTCCAGCCGCTCTTCGAGCAACGCTTCTTCATGTACTTCCACATCGGGGTGGGCGTCTATTACGGACGTCCCAAGGCCGACCTCTTCCGCGGCGAGGCCGACACCCTTAACCGCTACCACTTCTGGGACGACGGCACCGTGCGGGATGCCGCCTATGCCGACAACCCCAACGCCAATGCCGTGGAACGCGACGGCCGCTACGAGACCGACCTGTACGCCTGGCAGACCGAGGGCGGCATCGGTGCCGGCGAGCCCGGCCGCCGCTACCGCCTCTCCCCCTGGCACGTGGCCATCCCCATCGGGGCCGGCGTGCGCTACATGGTCACCAAGGAGGTGAGCGTGGGGCTCGAGTTCAGCTACGTCATGTTCATGGACGACCACATCGATGATGTGAGCGACCGCTATGCCACTTATGCCGAGATCGACGCGGCCTATGCCGGCGACCCCAACAAGCAGGCCTTGGCCCGCTACATCAGCGACCCCACCGGCTATGGCACCAATGGGGAGCAGAGCATCTACACGAGCCGACGCGGCAATCCCGGGCTGCTCGACACGATCAGCTTCCTCAACTTCGAGGTGTCGTACAAGTTCAAGCGCAGTCCGGGGCGCCGCAGCTTCCTCTCCATGAAGCGCGACCGCAGCGCCACCTCGCAGCGCTGACCCGAGCGCATGACCGATTCGGCAGCAGACAATGCCTGGCCCCGGTGGGCCGCACGCGCGGGAGGCGTGCTCTTCGCGGCCTTCCTGGCCCTCTTCGCCTTCGATGCCGATGCTTCCGGCCCGCGCCCGCTGGACCTCTTCATGCACCTGCTGCCCGCATTGGCCTGCCTCCTGGTGGTGGCCATCGCGTGGCGGCGGCCCTGGCGGGGAGCCCTCGCATTCCTCGCGCTCAGCGTGGCCTACGGCTGGTGGGCGCGCGAGCACGTCCAATGGATCCTCGTGGTGAGCGTTCCGCTGCTGGCGGTAGCCGCGCTTTATGCCTGGTCGGCGCTGGCAGCGCGCAACCGGTAGCTTCGCGGCATGACGGAACGGACCACCAAGCAGCAGCGCCTTGACCTCGCGTTCGCGGCGCTGCTGAGCGACGACGACGCCGCCGCACTCACGGCCCTCACCCGCATCGAGGAGCAGGGCGATGCGCGGGCCATCCCCCACCTGCTGGGGGCCCTGGCCGCCCATCCCTCGCCTGCCGTGCAGCAGCGCATCACCGCCCTGCTGCACCAGGTGAAGGCCGCCGATGCGGTGCCCACCCTCATCGCCGCGCTCGACGACGACCGGTTCCGTACGGTGCGCCGCACCGTGCTCTCGGCCTTTTGGAGCGCCGGGCTCGATGCTCGCGATCACTTGGAGCGCTTCATCGCCATCGCCGTGGAGGGCAGCGCCGAGGAGTGCTTCGAGTGCCTCACCGTGATCGAGAACCAGGAGCTGTGGCCCGAGAAGGCGGCGCGGCTGGGCCTGGCGCGCGTGCGCAAGGCTATTGCCGCCGAGCCCGACCCTTACAAGGGCGCCATGCTCAAGGACCTGGCGGCGCTGCTCGAGGAACGGCTCGGCGCCGCCTGAGCGGACCGAACCTCCCGGCCTTCTGGAGCGTCTTTCAACCAGACCCGCTTCCCCCATGCGCCTCCTCCCTTCCGCCGCCATCCTGCTGCTCGGGCTCGCATCGTGCGGCGCCCCTGAGCGCCTAACCATGGAGAGTGGCCCCGTCTCCCTCGTGGCCGCCGGGCCCTTGTTCGAAGGGAGCAATACCGCTCAAGGCACCTGGACCGCCGGCCTCGAGGCCTTCCTGGCCGAGCGCGGCTACAGCACCGGCCAGCTCCGGGAGGCCCGGCTGGTGAGCGCCCGCATCTCCGGCGCCGACTCCACCAGTCTCCGCGGCATCCGCAGCGTGAGCGTGCAATGGGTGGGCGGGGATCTGGGCATGCAGCAGGTGGCCGTACGCAATCCCCTGCCAGCCGACTCCGCCGCGGCGCAGCTCACCGTGGCGGCCGAACAGCGCAAGCTGGACGAACTGCTCCGGTCAGGGGCCATCACCGTAGTGGCGGACCTCGATCTGGCCGCCGATCAGGAAAGCGATCGGCACGTGATCGGCTACTTCACCCTGGAACTCACCCTCGCACCATGAGAACCACCCTGCTCCTCCTCGGACTGCTGCTCCTTCCGCTCACCCGCCTGCAGGCACAGGCGCCGCCCGAACCCGGCGACCGCCTCGTCGGCGTATGGGAACCCAGCCATGGCAAGGCCCGCGTGAAGATCGAGCGCATCGGAAGCAAGTACTACGGCAAGATCGTGTGGCTCCGCGAGCCCAACGACCCCGCCACCGGCACCCCCAAGGTGGACAAGAACAACCCCGACGAGGCCCTGCGCACCGTACCCCTGCGCGGCTACCGGCTGCTGAAGGATTTCAGCTACGCCGGCAACGACGAGTGGATCGAAGGCACCATCTACGACCCCGAGAACGGCAGCACCTACAGCTGCGTGATCTCCATGAAGGATGCCAACACGCTCGACATCCGCGGCTATATCGGGGTGAAGGCCCTGGGCCGCACCGACGTGTGGAAACGGCTGCAGGCCAAGTAGGGCGCCATGACCGGCCGACTGCTGCTGCTCGCCCTGCTGCTGCCGGCCGCCTTGCGGGCCCAGCAGGACAGCATCCCCGCCGAGGAGGAAGAGGACTACAGCCAATACGACAACCTGGGCTTCGCGGATGAGCAGGCCAGGCGCTACTGCAGCCAGAAGATCCTCGATCAAAGCCCCGCGCGCTTCATCTCCGTCCAATGGGACGCACAGGGCGCTTACGACCTGCGCTTCTCCGCTCGTGGAAGCTGGGCCGAGGATGCCGATGCACCCACCGCGGAGCAGGGCTCCGTCAGGTACACCGGCGGGCTCCGCATGCAGGCCAACATCCCCGTGGTGTCGCGCAACAGCATCATCTGGCAGCTGGGCGCCACGTACTGGGACACGCGCTACGCCATCGCCCACCGTGTTGAGGCCCCGGAAAGTTCCGGGCTGATGCGCCAATTGGCCGACCGCGGGCTGCGCACCACCGGGCTCAACACCACCCTGTTCAAGCCCCTCAACGAAACGCTATTCCTCGTCGTGCAGGCCAGTGCCGACCTCAGCGGCGACTATTTCCTAGACGACCCGCAGGGCCTGCAGTACCTGCGTTACAGCGCAGCGGGCATCTGGGGCAAGCGCCCGCACGACCGGCTGCAGTGGGGCGTGGGACTGAGCCGCACCTACCGCGTGGGCGCCCTCAACTACATCCCCGTGGTGATGTACAACCACACGGCGGCCAACCGCAAGTGGGGCCTGGAGCTCCTTCTTCCTGCGCGCGGCCACTACCGCCGCACCTTCAGCCCGCGCAGCCTGTTGCTCACCGGCTACGAACTGGAAGGCCAGAGCTACCGCATCCGGGGCCTCAGCACCGCCGCCAACAGCTTTGAGGTGCGCCGTGGCGAACTGCGCCTGCGCGCTGAATATCAGCGGCAATTGAAAGGCTTCGTATGGCTGAGCGTGCAGGCCGGCTACCGCCACGACTGGAGCTTCGATGCGGACGAACTGCCCGAAGGACGCGAATTCTTCCGCGGCTTCTTCGGCGACCAGCCCTTCGCCATGCTGAACAGCTTGGGTGGCGCGCCGTATGCGCAGGTGGGCATCCACCTGGTGAGCCCCTGATAGGGCGTAGCCAACCAGCGCACCAACATCGGGCGAAAGGCGCAGCCTGCTGACCGGCACACAACGGCCGTTGGAATTGGCGTAGGTGCTGCGGGCGCACGGCAAGCCGGTGGTCTCCTGCGGATGCTGCGCATCCCAACGCGCCGCATGGCTAAATTGGTCATGCCCCATGTACAAGAACCTCGTCAAAAAGGAACACGCTGTGAAGCTGGAGCACTTGGTGCACAAGGCGCAGCGGTGCATCGCCCTGCGTTTCCCCTACAATTCGGCCTTGATCCAAGCGGCCAAGCAGGCGGGGGCCAAGTGGAGCGGCACGCAGCGGTGTTGGTGGACACCCAACAGCCCGGAGCATCTGCAGGCCATTTTCGCCGCGTTCAAAGGGACGGCCTGGGTGGACATGAACGGCCTCCGAAAGAAAGCGGATGGCGGCACGGCTGTCCCGCATTCGTCACCTGCACTTGCGAGCCCTGGGCCTTCACGCCAGGCCAAGCAGGTTCCGGCATCACCGCAGTACCAACGCATCGTTGCCGAGAAGCCCATCCTGAACGACTTACAGGAGAGAGCCCTGGCCACCATGCGCCGCAAGCTGGAGATCGCACGCTACAGCCCAAGGAGCATCCAGGTGTACCTCAGTGCCACCCGGCAGCTCTTCCTGCACTTTCCAAAGAAGCACCCGAACGACATCCGCACGGAGGACATCGAGGCCTTCCAGCACCACTTGGCCACGGAACGGAAGGTGAGCAACAGCACCTTGAACCAGGCCGTGAACGCGATACGCTACTACTACATGAACGTGGTGGGCGATGCACGGCGGGTGACGTTCATCGAGCGGCCACGGAAAGAGACCAAACTTCCCTTGGTGCTCAGCAAGGCCGAGGTGGCCGCTGTATTGAAAGCCCCCACGAACTTGAAACACCGCGCCATGCTCGCAGTGGCGTACTCAGGGGGCCTACGCGTGAGCGAGGTGCTGACACTGAGGCCTGATGACCTGTTGCATGACCGCGGGCTGATCCGCATTCGCGGGGCCAAGGGAAACAAGGACCGCACGACCCTGCTCGGCCGGAGCACCGCTGAATTGCTGGAGCGCTACGTGGAACACACACAGCCTCGATCCCTTCTCTTCGAGGGGCAGGGAGGAGGCGCTTACAGCGCAAGGAGCCTCCAGAAAGTATTGGAGGCCGCACTGGAAAAGGCAGGGATACAAAAGCCTGCCACCATGCACACCCTGCGGCACAGTTTTGCCACCCACCTTTTGGAACAAGGCACCGATCTGCGCTACATTCAAGCCCTGCTGGGTCATGCCAGCAGCAAGACCACCGAGATTTATACCCATGTGAGCACGCGCTACCTACAAGGCATTGTGAACCCGATGGACGCGCTTGACCTACCCTGACGACATTGCTGTCAAAACCTTCGCAAAACCCTCCCCAATTGACCAATAGCACGAAGATCCACCCGCGTCGATACTTTCGGCGATAAACGAAGATCTTCGTCTACCCAACGTTATGTGGCATTTTAAAAGACGACCGTGAAACATACATTTTACATACTGACTTTAACTATGGGACTATTCAGTTGCAAAGGGCATACTGAGAAAACTGTTGACAATTCTATAGTTCATAAAGTTTTAGAAGACAAAATTAAACTTCACAAACTGGAAAAACTTTTTGTAGTTGGCGACTTTGACGGAGATAGAAAACAGGACACGATTTTTCAGCACAATTTTTCAAAACTGACAAATACAGAAATTGACAACTCAGCAGACCCTTTTCAAAACGAGTGGGACACAGTTGTGAAATGGTTTTACGATCAAGAAGCTGACTTGTATTTGACTTTAAATAAAAGCAACCAAGACACTTTACATTTAGGGACAGTACAAGGACTTTATTGCTTAATTAACATTGGCGACAACAATGCTGACGGCAAAGACGAAATAGCTTTAGTAATTGACTATTTAGACTTTAGCAGAGTAAACAGTTGTAAAATATTTTCTTTATGTAATGACAAATGGACACTTTTAAAACAGTTCGGAGTTCACGAAGGTTCGTTTGACTTTACCACAGACAAAGCCCCAATCTATGAAAGCATTAAAGACCATTTAGAAAAACAAAATGGCAAATGGGTCTACAAGGACTACTCACAAGATGGATATGACAATCAAGAAGACGTTGGAAAAATGTTGACACTAAAACTTGACAGATGCAAATAAAAACGCCCCATAACAGCACCTACCCAAAAGTGGCGGTTCAGTGGTTAAATCAAGCTTT
>DDRC01000219.1 GCA_002342985.1 Flavobacteriales bacterium UBA2426 | reverse complement strand
TCGCATGCTTGCGGATGCTCCTGATCACGGGCAGGCCGAAGCTGATGTTGGGCACGAAGACGCCGTCCATCACGTCGATGTGGTGCCAGCCCGCATCGCTCTCCTCGATGAGCCGGACCGCTGCGCCCAGCTCGGCGAAGTCGGCGGAGAGCAGGGAGGGGGCGAGGAGGTGGGGCATGGCGCGAAGGTAGGTGGACCCTGAAAAGCAGTTGTCAGCTGTCCATTACCGGGTACAACACACCCCGGCAACCGGCAACTGACAACCGACAATGAGGTACCCTTCAGCCCAGGTAGGCCTTCAGCACGCTGCTTCGGCTCGTATGCTTCATGCGGCGGATCGCCTTCTCCTTGATCTGGCGCACACGCTCGCGGGTGAGGTCGAACTTCTGGCCGATCTCCTCCAAGGTGTGCGGCTGGTTGCCGTTGAGCCCGAAATAGAGGCGGATCACATCGGCCTCGCGGCCGGCCAGCGCGCGCAGGCTGCGCTCGATCTCGTTCCTGAGGCTGTCGGTCATCAGGCTCTCCAGCGGGCTGGGGAGGTCGTCGTTCGACATCACATCCATCATGGTGCCGCTGTCGCCGTCGTCGCGCAAGGGGGCATCCATGCTCAGGTGCCGGCCGGTGTTGTTGAGGCTGGTCTTCACCTCCTCAAGGGTCATCTCCAGCACCTCGGCCAGCTCATGGGCGGTGGGCGGGCGCTCGTGCTCCTGCTCCAGCTTGGCGAAGGCCTTGTTGATCTTGTTGATGGAGCCGATCTTGTTCAGGGGCAGGCGCACGATGCGGGCCTGCTCGGCCAGGCTCTGCAGGATCTGCTGGCGGATCCACCACACGGCATAGCTGATGAACTTGAAGCCGCGTGTCTCGTCGAAGCGGCCGGCCGCCTTGATGAGGCCGAGGTTGCCTTCGCTGATCAGGTCCGGCAGGCTCAGGCCCTGGCCCTGGTACTGCTTGGCCACGGAGACCACGAAGCGCAGGTTGGCCTTGCAGAGGGCCTCCAGGGCATCGTTGTCGCCCTGCTTGATGCGGCGCGCCAGCTCCACCTCCTCCTGCGCGGTGATGAGCTTCACCTTGCCGATCTCCTGGAGGTATTTGTCCAGGGACGGGGTGTCGCGGTTCGTCACCTGCTTCACGATCTTCAACTGACGCATGCGTGCCATTCGGGCGTGGGATATGGGATGAGGCGCTTTGAACGGCGGCGCTCGGGGCAGGGTTACCGGTGCTGCGCCGAACGGCGAAGGCCGCCCCTGGGGGCGGCCTTCGCATGGAATCATCCGGGCGTGCCTCAGTTGTGGCTGGGCTCGCCGCCGTCATCGCGGCGGGGCCGGTCGTCGCGGCGCGGGCGGTCGTCACGGCGGGGGCGGTCATCGCGGCGCGGGCGGTCGCCACGGTCGCGGCGCTCACCGGCCATGGCGGGCTCGCGGTCCACCCAGCCCTCGGGCTTGGGCAGCAGCACGCGGCGGCTCAGCTTCAGCTTGCCGCTGCGCGGGTCCTTGCCCACCACCTGGAACTCGACCATGTCGCCTTCCTTCAGCACATCTTCCACGCGCTCGATGCGCTTCCAGTCCAGCTCGCTCACGTGCAGCAGGCCATCGGTGCCGGGCAGCACCTCCACGAAGGCGCCATACGGCATGATGGTCTTCACCTTGCCCTTGTAGGTGGCGCCCACCTCCGCTTGCGGCGGGTTGGCGATGGCGTTCACGCGGGCCAGGGCGGCGTCGATGCTCGCCTTGTTCTCGCTCATGATCTCCACATGGCCCATGCCGTCGATCTCGTCGATGCTGATGTGGGCGCCCGTCTCGGCCTGGATCTCCTGGATCACGCGGCCGCCGGGTCCGATCACCGCGCCGATGCTCTCCTTCGGAATGGTGATGGTGATGATGCGCGGCGCATGGTCCTTGTAGTCGGCGCGCGGCTTGTCGATGGTCTTGAGCATCTCGCCCATGATGTGCATGCGGCCCTGGCGCGCCTGCTCGAGCGCCTGTGCCAGCACCTCGTAGGGCAGGCCGTCCACCTTCATGTCCATCTGCGTGGCGGTGATGCCCTTGGCGGTGCCGCAGATCTTGAAGTCCATGTCGCCCAGGAAGTCCTCGTCGCCGAGGATGTCGCTGAGGATCGCATGGCGCTTGCCGTCGCTGATCATGCCCATGGCGATGCCGCTCACCGGGGCGGTGATCTTCACGCCGGCGTCCATCAGGGCCAGGGTGCCGCTGCATACGGTGGCCATGGAGCTGCTGCCGTTGCTCTCCAGGATGTCGCAGTTCAGGCGGATGGTGTAGGGGTTGGACTCCGTTCCGGGGATCACCGGCTTCAGGGCGCGCAGCGCCAGGTTGCCGTGGCCAACCTCGCGGCGTCCGGGCCCGCGGATGGGCTTCACCTCACCGGTGCTGAAGCTGGGGAAGTTGTAGTGGAGCATGAAGCGCTCGCTGCCCTTGCGGGTGGCGAGGTCGATGGTCTGCTCATCCATGCTGCTGCCCAAGGTCACCGTGTTGATGGCCTGCGTCTCGCCCCGGGTGAAGATGGCGCTGCCGTGCGTGCCGGGCAGCATGTCGATCTCGCACCAGATGGGGCGGATCTCGGTGGTCTTGCGGCCGTCGAGGCGGATGCCCTTGTCGAGCACCACGTTGCGCACGGCCTTCTTCTGCGTCTTCTTGAAGAAGCGCGCCAGCATGGCCTTGTCAGCCTTCTGCTCGTCGGTCAGCGTGGCCAGGCACTCCTCCTTCACGGCGTTGAATCTCTCATGCCGCTGCTCCTTGGCGGAGGGGACCAGCGCGATGTCGTAGAAGCGCTGGTAGCAGAAGTCGTGGATCAGCTGCTCCACGGCGGGGTCGTTGTGCTCGTGGCTGTAGGTGCGCTTCGTCTGGCTCTTGGGCACAGCGGCGCTGAGCTCGTTGAGCACGCGGCAGTGCACCTTGATGGCCTCGTGGGCGGCCTTGATCGCTTCGATCATGTCGGCCTCCTGCACCTCCTTCATCTCGCCCTCCACCATCAGGATGTCGCGCTCGGTGGCGGCCACGATCAGGTCCATGTCGGCCTTGGCCACCTCCTCCATATCGGGGTTGATGACGATACGGCCATCGATGCGGGCCACACGCACCTCGCTCACCGGCCCGCCGAAGGGGATGTCGCTCACGGCCAGGGCGGCGGCGCCGGCCAGGCAGGCCAGGGCGTCGCTGTGGTTCTTCTTGTCGGTGCTCATCAGCATCACCTGCACCTGCGTGTCCCCGTGGAAATCGTCGGGGAAGAGCGGGCGCAGCGCGCGGTCAACCAGGCGGCTCACGAGGATCTCGTGGTCGCTGGGGCGGTTCTCGCGCTTGAAGAAGCCGCCGGGGAAGCGTCCGGCAGCGCTGAATTTCTCGCGGTACTCCACCTGGAGGGGGAGGAAGTCGATGCCCTCGCGGGCCTCCTTGGTGGCCACCACGGTGGCCAGCAGGATGGTGTCGCCCATCCGCACCGTTACGCTGCCGTCCGCCTGCTTGGCCAGGACGCCGGTCTCGATGATGATCGGGGGTTTGCCATCGCCCAGGTCGATGGTCTTGGTGATGCCTTGTGGTCTCATGTTCTTGGGCGCGCCTTTCGCGCCGGTTTTGTGGTTGTGTTTCTCCTCAATAAGGCCCCCGTTCTCGGCGGCCGGTGGATCCAAAAGAGAAGGGGCGACCGTTTCGCGATCGCCCCCCTTCGATCAGGATACAGATGCCGGTGCCGCGTGGGCGGCCATGTGCCGGCTCACTTGCGCAGCCCGAGCTTGCCGATGATGGCCCGGTAGCGTTCGATGTCGTGCGTCTTCAGGTAGTTGAGCAGCTGCTTGCGCTTGCCCACCAGGTCCATCAGCGCCTTCTCGGTGCCGTGGTCCTTCTTGTTCTGCTTCAGGTGCCCGGTCAGGTGGTCGATGCGCTTGGTGAACAGCGCGATCTGGCTCTCGGCCCCACCGGTGTTCGTCTCGCTGCCGCCGTGCTCCTTGAAAATGGCCTTCTTGGCCTCCGTGGTCAGGTACATGGTCATTCGTAACAGGCCGCGAAGATAAGCGGAGGAGCCTTACCCGCCACCGCTCCGGCGTAAAATACTGGGTATCAGCTCCGGAATAGGGTGAAGAGCCGGCTCAGGGTGGCCTTCAGGTCCTTGCGCTCCACGATCTTGTCCAAGAAGCCGTGCTCCAATACGAATTCGCTGGTCTGGAAGCCCTCGGGCAGGTCGCGGCCGATCGTCTCCTTCACCACGCGCGGGCCGGCGAAGCCGATCAG
>DDRC01000247.1:5555-5918 GCA_002342985.1 Flavobacteriales bacterium UBA2426 | reverse complement strand
TACTGGTCGGGCGGAACCGGCGGCAACGCCGTACTGAACGTGACCGCGGTGGACGGCGATAGCGATGGCGTGGGCGATGCCTGCGACAATTGCGTGAGCACGGCCAATGCCAACCAGGCCGATGCCGATGCCGACGGCGTGGGCGATGTGTGCGACAACTGCCCAGCTGACTCCAACGCCAGCCAGACCGACAGCGATGGCGACACCAACGGTGACGCCTGCGACATCTGCCCCGGCGGCAATGACTTCACCGATGGCGACGGCGATGCCGTGCCCGATTTCTGCGACATCTGCCCCACGGTGAACAACGGCAGCCCCGGCCAGGCCTGCGATGACGGCAACCCGCTGACGGTGCTCGACGTC
>DDRC01000247.1:4574-5325 GCA_002342985.1 Flavobacteriales bacterium UBA2426 | reverse complement strand
AAGGCACCAACATCCTGGTGCAGAGCTCGCCCGGCTACCCCGCCTACGACTACCCGCCGCCGAGCCCCAACTACACCTACACCACCTGCCTGCCCGATGGCAACTACTACTTCACCATCGAGGACGGCGACTGCAACGGCATCGTGAACGGCGGTTACGTGGTGCGCGTGGACGGCAAGCGCGTGATCGACAACACGTCGAACTTCCTCAACGGCTGCATCAGCCAGATCTCCGGCGGCCAGGGCTTCACCATCCCCATGGGCAATGATCGCCTGGTGGTGGACGACATGGACCGCCTCGACCTGCGCCGCGGCGCCTCGGGCACCTGCTCGGACAGGCTGTTGGCCAACAACACCAACAACGTGACCGGCAACGTGTACCAGTTCTGGGTGTACGACCCCAACGGCACGCTCAGCCTGCGCTACCCCGCCAACACCGGCGGCCCCAACCAGCTGAACATGTTCAACCTGCCCTCGCTGGTGGAAGGCCGCCTCTACAACGTGCGCGTGCGCACGCAGATCAGCCCGGGCGTATGGCGCCAGTGGGGCCCTGCCACGCGCATGATGATCGACAACGTGGCGGGCCAGTGCAAGGCCACCAAGCTGAACGACGACCCGTCTGACTTCCGCTACTCCTGCGGCGTCACCAAGGCGCTGGGCAACGGCCAGGCCAACCTGGTCTACGCCAAGGGCAAGACCCGCCTCAACGCCAACTGCGTGTCGGTGCCCGCGAACCGCTACCAGTTCCGCTT
>DDRC01000247.1:0-4433 GCA_002342985.1 Flavobacteriales bacterium UBA2426 | reverse complement strand
ACCAGTTCCGCTTCCGCCTCCCCGCCGAGGGCGTGGTGATCGTGAAGACCGGCGTGAGCAACAACCCGTGGACCTACCTGAACATGAACAACCTGGTGGGAACGCCCCTGCCCTCGAACGCCACCCTGCAGGCCTGCAAGCTCTACGAAGTGGAGGCCCGGGCCAGCTTCGACAATGGCGCCACCTGGTGCGTGGGCGGTGACCCCTACGCGGACCTGACGCCCTGGGGCGAGGTCTGCACGGTGTTCATCTCCGGCTGCTCCTCCATGGCCACGCAGCCCACGGGCAGCGAGAGCATGGATGCCGCGGCCGCCCTGCGCGTGTTCCCCAACCCGAACCGCGGCGACCAGCTGACCCTCGCGCTCGACCGCGTGGCGGCCGGCGTGGAGACCGTGAGCGTGGACATCTACGACGCCTTCGGCAAGCGGGTGACCGCTCGCACGATCGCGGTGCAGGATGGCTACCTCAACACGGTGCTCGACCTCAACGGCGCCCTGGCCAACGGCCTCTACATGGTGAGCATCACCGCCGGTGAAGCCACCTACAACGAGCGCCTGGTGATCCAGAAGTAAGCACCGCCTGAACCGGCCTTTGTGCGCGGCCCCCATCGGAAACGGTGGGGGCCGCTGCATTCAGGGCCTGGGCCAACCCCGGGATGCCCCCTGGGCCGCAACGGCATCCCGCCCCGCGGCAGGCCTCCATCAAGCCATCGCCGGGCGGTGCACCGCACCACGGTCAATCATGCGCCGTCCGCCGTGCCAAGCCCTCTGCACCGGCCGATGAAAGGCGCGGAGCAGGGCGCATGGAGAACGGCAGCCAAGGCCACGCCCGCGCTACGAGGGCGGGCACGACCCGCGCACCCCCGAGCGGGATCACCGCGTGAAATCCGGGTAGAGCAGGTACCTGGCCCGCACCCGGCGGAAGGCCTCCAGGTCCTTGGCCCATCCTGCGCGGATGGCCTCCTCCGTGGCGCCGGCCTGCACCTGCTGGCGCAGCTCAGGCCCGCCGGCCAGCTTGTCGAAGAAGGGAGTGAAGAACGCCGCCTTGTCCGGGCAGGCTTCGTACAGGCCGATCAGCCATTGCAGGTTGATGCGGCGGTCCATCCGCGTGCTGAACGCGCCATAGTCCCGCAGGTCGATCCCCGTGCAGCGCTTGCCCTTGTGCGGAGGGTCCTTGGCGCCCGGCTTGGGCACCGGGGTGAAGGCAAAGGCGCCGATGGGATTGCCGGGGTATCCCACGCACTGGAACGGCTGGTCGGTGCCGCGCCCCACGCTCACCATGGTGCCCTCGAAGAGCCCCAAGGATGGGTAGAGGTAGACCGCCGCCATGTTGGGCAGGTTGGGCGAAGGGCGCACGGGCAGCTGGTAGAAGGCATCGTGGTCGTAGCCCACGCACTCCACCACGGTGAGGTCGCACCGGCGCCCTTCCTTGAGCCAGCCCTCGCCGTTGATCATGCGGGCATACTCGCCGATGGTCATGCCATGCACCAGGGGCACGGGATGCATGCCCACGAAGGAGCGGTACGCCTCCTGCAGCACGGGACCGTCCACGTAGAAGCCATGGGGATTGGGACGGTCCAGCACGATCACCTTGCGCTGCTGCTCCTGCGCCGCCTCCATCACGTAGTGCAGCGTGCTGATGTAGGTGTAGAAGCGCACGCCCGCATCCTGGATATCGAAGAGCAGCACCTCCGTATCGGCGAGCTGCGCGGCGGTGGGCTTCTTGTTGGCGCCATAGAGCGAGACGAGCGGCAGGCCGGTGCGGGCATCGCGCTGGTCCTTCACATGCTCACCGGCATCCGCCTCGCCGCGGAAACCGTGCTCGGGGGCGAACACCTTCACCACCTGCACGCCGAGGGTGAGCAGGGAATCCACCAGGTGGGTGCCGCCGATCATGCCGGTCTGATTGGTCACCACCGCCACCCGCCGCCCGCGTAGCAGTGGCAGGTAGGCCTCGGTGCGCGCCGCGCCCACCGTCACCTCGGGCCTGCCGATGGCCACGGCCACCGGCTGCTGGGCTGCCGCCGCCACCGGGAGCGCCAGCAGCAGCGCGGCTATCTTCGCCCGCATCCCCTTCGCCGTGGGCTTCGCGCACTTCATCGCCCGCCGCATCGTACGCGGCGGAACCGCCGGGTTCTCGCGGCCCATCGTGTTCATCGCGGTGCTCGGCATCGTGGTGGGCATGGCGGTCATGATCCTGACGGTGGGCATCACGCGGGGCTTCCAGCGCGAGGTGCGGGCGAAAGTAACCGGGGCGGCGGCCCACCTGCAGATCGTCGCCATCGGCCAGACCGACCCCAAGGAGACCCTGCGCATACCCATCGGCCAGCCGTTCTACCCCGCATTGGATACCGTTCCCGGCATCGCCCACATCCAAGTGTATGCCACACGGCCGGGCATCATCGAAACGGAGCGCGACATCGAGGGCGTGGTGCTCAAGGGCATCGGTGCCGACTACGACACCCGATTCCTCCGCACGCACCTGCTGCAGGGCGGGCTCCCGGCCATCGGCGACAGCGCACGCCCCATCGACCTGCTCCTCTCCAAGCACCATGCGGACCGCCTGCGGATCGGTGTGGACGACACCATCACCACCTACCTCGTCCGGGGCCGCGACGAGATCCGCCCGCGGCGCTTCCGCGTGTGCGGCGTGTACCAGACCGGGCTGGAGCAGATCGACCACAACCTGGTGTTCGTGGACATCGACCACCTGCAGCGCTTCGCCCAATGGGGGCTGAAAGCCGAGATCGATGTGAGCCCGCTCCGCTACAGCAGCTACGTGGAGATCACCGGGCTCGCGTTCGGGGGGGATCGGCTCTACACCTACGAATGGCCCGGAACGGATTGGAAGGGGCCTGGCCCGCACCGCGCCCTGCTCTACGACCGCTACGTGCCTGATGTGCCGTATGGCGCCATCGGCAAGGCCCCGAAGGACACCGCGTTCACGCTCGTCGTGCACGATGCCGACCGCACGATCCCGGACACGGCCGTCGTGCGCATCATCCCCGACTCGTTGGTGCGGGTGACCACCAGCCTGGGCACCGAGGTGATCGTGGGCGGCGTGCGCGTGGAGCGCAGCGGCAGCGGCGGCAGCTACCGCAGGTATTGCGGCGGCTTCGAGGTGATCCTCGACCGCTTCGAGGACATGCAGCGCCTCGACGACCTGGTGTACACCGCCTACCTGCCCCCCGACCTCCGCTCCCTCAGCGCGCGCGACCGCTTCCCGGAGATCTTCGCCTGGCTCGAGCTGCTGGACAAGAACGTGGTGGTGATCATCGCGCTCATGATCGCCGTGGCCATCATCAACATGACCAGCGCGCTGCTGATCATCATCCTCGAGCGCGCCGCCATGATCGGCACGCTCAAGGCCCTGGGGGCCACCAACGGCGCAATCCGCCGCATCTTCCTCATCGATGCCGCCTACATCCTGGGCGCCGGCATCCTCCTCGGCGATGCCCTGGGAATCGGCCTCGCCGCCGTGCAGCAGCGCTTCGGCCTGGTGAAGCTGCCCGTGGAGACCTACTACGTGGATGCCGTGGTGGTGGACATCGAACCCCTCGCGGTGCTGGCGCTGAACGCAGGCACCCTGCTGGTGTGCGTGCTGGCGCTCATCCTCCCCAGCATGCTGGTGACCCGCATCGCGCCCGCCAAGGCCATCCGGTTCGCGTAGGGGCGGATCCTGATCCGCCCCTACGCAACCGGCGGGGCGCTCCTACCTTCGTGCTGCAATGAAGATCCACGAGAACATCCTCAGCACCATCGGCAACACGCCCATGGTGAAGCTCAACCGCATCGTCAAGGACCTGCCCTGCACCGTGCTCGCCAAGGTGGAGACCTTCAACCCCGGCAACAGCATCAAGGACCGCATGGCCCTGAAGATGGTCGAAGACGCCGAGAAGGCCGGCCTGCTGAAGCCCGGGTACACCATCATCGAGGGCACCAGCGGCAACACCGGCATGGGCCTCGCCATCGCGGCCATCATCAAGGGCTACAAGTGCATCTTCACCACCACCGACAAACAGAGCAAGGAGAAGGTGGACGCCCTGCGCGCCTTCGGGGCGGAGGTGATCGTGTGCCCCACCAATGTGGACCCCGAGGACCCGCGCAGCTACTACAGCGTGAGCAGCCGCCTGGTGAAGGAGGTACCCAACAGCTGGAAGGCCAACCAGTACGACAACCTCAGCAACCGCCAGGCGCACTATGAAAGCACCGGCCCCGAGATCTGGGACCAGACGGACGGTAAGGTGACGCACCTGGTGGTGGGCGTGGGCACCGGTGGCACCATCTGCGGTACCGGCCGCTACCTGAAGGAGAAGAACCCGAACGTGAAGATCTGGGGCATCGACACCTACGGATCCGTCTTCAAGAAGCTGAAGGAGACCGGCGAGTTCGACAAGAACGAGATCTACCCCTACATCACGGAAGGCATCGGCG
>DDRC01000147.1:1994-2611 GCA_002342985.1 Flavobacteriales bacterium UBA2426 | reverse complement strand
CAGCACCCGCATCCGCTCGCTCGAAGGGCCGATCGTGGTGATCCCGAACAAGAAGTTCACGGAGAGCATCGTGGAGAACGTGACCCAGGAGCCCGCGCGCAGGGTGCGGCACGAACTGGGTCTGGTCTATGAGACCTCGCCCGACCGCATGCAGCGCGCACTGGAAGTGCTGCGTGAGGTGGTCATGGCGAACCAGCAGGTCCTGGAGGAGGAGCATCTGGTCTGCTTCAATGCCTTCAAGGAGTATTCCCTGAACATCCTCTTCATCTATTACGTCCGCAAGGGCGCGGACATCTTCGAGACCCAATCGCGGGTGCACCTGGAGGTGCTGCGCCGGTTCAACGACGAGCGCCTCTCCTTCGCTTATCCAACGGCCGTTGAGCTGGCTGGCGAGTACAAGCCGTAACGGCGGCGGGGAGCCCGTTCGGGCTCGTGGCAACGGCTATCGTCCTTCGCGTTTCCTGCGGCGCCGTGCCTCGCGTTCTGCCTCGCGGGCCTCTTCCTGTTCGATTTTCTCCTTGCGGCGGCGCAGCACTTCCGGGTCGAGCACATCGCCCACATTCCGCATCTGCCGCAGCACCCATTGCTGCCGGCCCTGGACGTAACCGGATGGCGCC
>DDRC01000147.1:0-1793 GCA_002342985.1 Flavobacteriales bacterium UBA2426 | reverse complement strand
AGCTTGGCGGCGGAGCGACCGAAGCAGCGTTGAGCCGCCGCTTCCGCGCCGAATGTGCCCTTGCCCGTCTCGGCCACGTTCAGGTACACCTCCAGGATCCGCTCCTTGGTCCAGAGTGCCTCGATCAGCACGGTGAACCATGCCTCGAGCGCCTTGCGCAGCCTGGTGCGGCCGGGCCAGAGGAAGACATTCTTCGCCGTTTGCTGGCTGATCGTGCTGGCTCCCTTCAATCCCCGCCCCCGTTTGCTCTTCCGTTCATCGTCGAAGAGGGCCTGGAGGAACTCGATGAGGGAGAAGCCCGGTTCCTTCATTCCCAGTGCGCGCTTGATCTGCTCGGTGGAGAAGCCGTAGTGCGTCATGAAGCGCTGATCCTCACTGCTGATCACTGCCAGGGGCATGGCCCTGGCCATTTCCTCGAGCGCGCGGTCGGTGCGCTGGATGCCGCCCAGCTCGCGCGCCTGGGCCGCCATCACCCAGGTGACCGGCGGGTTCACCAGCCCCATCAGGCCGACCCAGGAGGCGGTGATGACGACGAACCAGAGGACGGCAGCGGCGAGGAGGGCCATCGCCGAGCGGAAGCGCTTGATCACGGCCCGAGTGGGTTGAGGCGGGGCGAAAGTAGGAGGGCCGGCCCAACGGACCAGCCCTCCAGCAAGGCCGAATCGACGCCTACCCCTCGTGCTTGCGGCCGTAGAACTGGTAGTACGCCATTTGGGAGAGGCCGCCGCACACGGCCACGCCGATGAAGTAGGGCAGGGGATTGTCGTCCTCGGGGCCGAGGAGGGCGGCGGCCGCCACCCAGCCCAGCAGGAGGCCCAGGCCGATGCCCAGCAGGAGCAGGCCGTTCTTCATTGCCCGGCGGCCATCGGGGGCGGGCTTGGCCATGTGCGGATCCATGCCCCGCTCGATCATGGCCATGCGCTCGCGGTTTCGGGTGCTGAACACGAGGTAGACGATGCCGAAGGCCGTGAGGAATGGGATGATGATGCCGAAGAGGGGGATGAGGTCTTCCATGGTCGGTTGCTGGTTTTCGTGGATCGGGATGGAGCGCCCGTTTCCCGGTGCGCACTCATCTGACGCGCCTCCCGGAAGGCCGGTTACGATCCGGTCGCCGAACGCTGGCCTGCCGCCGGTGAGCGGCAGTGGCCGTTCATCCCAAGCCCGCTCCCGGTTCGGTGAAGAGGGAGTGACTTTGTAACCGATGGGGCCATCCGGTTCGTCCCATCGGCGCCGGTGGAGCACGCCAACCTCATCACACGCATCCTGGAAGGCGATTCCCGCGCCTACGGGGAGATCGTGCGCCTGTACCAGCACATGGTGCACACCGTGTGCATGCGGGTGCTTCGCAATGCGGAGGATGCTGAGGAAGCCACCCAGGATGCCTTCGTGAAGGCCTACCAGAACCTGGACGGATTCGGCGGGTCGGCCAAGTTCAGCACCTGGCTGTTCAGCATCGCCTACCGCACCGCCATCAGTCACGGCCGGCGGCGACGGACGGACGGCGGTTCGCTCGAGGACCTGGCGCATCACCCTCCCGCAGCAGCAAATCCGGCTGATGCGCGCCATATGCTGCGCGAACAGCTGGACCGTGCCTTGGCGCTGCTTCCGGCCGATGATGCCTCGATACTGAGCTTCTACTACCTTGAGGAACTCAGCGTGGAGGAGATCGTAACCATCACCGGGCTGGGGGCGTCGAATGTGAAAGTGCGGTTGCACCGGGCCCGGAAGAAGCTTTCCGAGGCATTGGAAAGGCACCTTGGCCCCGAAGTGCAGACGTTACTTTTGAACGATGC
>DDRC01000067.1:1829-11407 GCA_002342985.1 Flavobacteriales bacterium UBA2426 | reverse complement strand
CATGATGATCGGCACCGACAGCCACACGGTGAACGCCGGTGGCCTGGGCATGATCGCCATCGGTGTGGGTGGCGCCGACGCCTGCGACGTGATGAGCGGCCTGGCCTGGGAACTGAAATGGCCCAAGCTCATCGGCGTGAAGCTCACCGGCAAGCTCAGCGGTTGGGCCAGCCCCAAGGACGTGATCCTGAAGGTGGCCGGCATCCTCACCGTGAAGGGCGGCACTGGCGCCATCGTGGAGTACTTCGGTGAAGGCGCCGAGAGCATGAGCTGCACCGGCAAGGGCACCATCGCCAACATGGGCGCCGAGATCGGGGCCACCACCAGCACCTTCAGCTACGACGACAGCATGCGCCGCTACCTGAAGGGCACCGGCCGTGCCGAGGTGGCCGCCCTGGCCGACGCCATCGCCGAGCACCTGCAGGGCGACCCCGAGGTGTATGCCGATCCCGCGAAGTACTTCGACCAGGTGATCGAGATCAACCTCAGCGAACTGGAGCCGCACATCAACGGCCCGTTCACCCCGGACCTGGCGTGGCCGCTGAGCAAGTTCGCCGCCGCCGTGAAGGAGAACGGCTGGCCCGCGCAGCTGGAGGTGGGCCTCATCGGCTCGTGCACCAACAGCAGCTACGAGGACCTCACCCGCAGCGCCAGCCTCGCGCAGCAGGCCGTGGACAAGAAGCTGAAGGCGAAGAGCGAGTTCACCATCACCCCGGGCAGCGAGCAGGTGCGCTACACCGCCGAACGCGACGGCATCCTGGCCACCTTCGACAAGATGGGCGGCGTGGTGCTGGCCAACGCTTGCGGTCCCTGCATCGGTCAGTGGGCACGTCACAGCAACGACCCCAACCGCAAGAACTCCATCATCACCAGCTTCAACCGCAACTTCGCCGCCCGCAACGACGGCAACCCCAACACCCACGCCTTCGTGGCCAGCCCCGAGGTGGTGACCGCCCTGGCCATCGCCGGCGACCTCACCTTCAACCCCATGACCGATGAGCTGGTCAACGAGGAGGGCAAGAAGGTGAAGCTGGACGAGCCGAAGGGCATCGAGCTGCCCCCGATGGGCTTCGAGGTGAAGGATGCTGGTTTCGTGGCCCCCGCTGCGGACGGCAGCGGTGTGGTGGTAAACGTGAAGCCCGACAGCGAGCGCCTGCAGCTGCTGGAGCCCTTCCCCGCATGGGACGGGAAGAACATCACCGACGCGGTGGTGCTGATCAAGGCCAAGGGCAAGTGCACCACGGACCACATCAGCATGGCCGGCACCTGGCTGAAGTACCGCGGCCACCTGGACAACATCAGCAACAACACGCTGATCGGCGCCATCAACTTCTTCAACGGCAAGGCCAACGAGGTGAAGAACCAGCTCGACGGCATCTATGGCCCCGTGCCCGCGACGCAGCGCGCGTACAAGGCGGCCGGCCAGCCCAGCATCGTGGTGGGCGACCAGAACTACGGCGAGGGCAGCAGCCGCGAGCACGCCGCCATGCAGCCGCGCCACCTGGGCGTGAAGGCCGTGCTGGTGAAGAGCTTCGCGCGCATCCACGAGACCAACCTGAAGAAGCAGGGCATGCTCGCCCTCACCTTCAGCAACGAGGCTGACTACGACAAGATCCAGGAGGACGACCGCATCGACTTCACGGACCTCACGGCTTTCGCGCCGGGCAAGCCCCTCACGCTGGTGCTGAACCACAAGGATGGGTCCAAGGACACCATCCAGGTGAACCACACCTACAATGCCCAGCAGATCGAGTGGTTCAAGGCCGGCGGTGCGCTCAACATCATCCGCGCACAGCAGAAAGGCTGAGGGATGTCAGTTCGGCAGGCTGCCGGTCCTTCGACCTTTGCGCCCGTGGTCGGACAACGGCCCCGCACTTCAAACCGAAACGACATGAACATCAAGCACATCCTTTTTGCGACGGCGAGTTTCCTCTTGGCTGGCACGGTGAGTGCCCAGCTCACCATCGGAGCGAAAGCCGGTCTCAACTACAGCATCTACGGCACCAAGGTCGACCCCGAACCGGAGGAGAAGCCTGAGAGCGATAGTGGCATCGGCTTTCACGTCGGTGGCTTCGTGAACTACAATTTCTCCGATAGGATCGGGGTCCGCACGGAGTTGCTGTACAGCGCTCGCGGCACTTCTTTCTCGGATGAGACGACTTCCACGACATCCGTTCTCGGAACCACCATCACCACGAAGACCGAGACCGATGGCTCCGCGACGGCTTCTTACATCGAGCTGCCCATCCTGCTGAACTTCCAGGCTACGGAAGGCTTGTCCGTCCAAGCCGGTCCGGGCCTTGGTTTCCTCATGGGCTACAAGTCGAAGTTCGACTCCAAGTCGACAACGACCACCACCACGGGCAGCACCACCACCACCACCACCAGCGAGTCGAGCGGCGATAACAGCTCCACGGAAGGCATCCGCGGCATGGAGCTCGGCTTGGCCGTGGGCGGCAATTACCAGTTGGAGAACGGCCTGAGCTTCGGCCTGCGCTACTGGAGGGGCCTGAACACCTTCAACTCAGAAACAGAGATTGACCTGCCCGGTGGCACCAATTACACGGTCAAGACCAATGCCAACGTGATTCAGGTCTCCGTTGGCTACGCCTTCATCAAGGACTGATCCGCGACACCTCATCTTGCGCGGCGGGGCCTTCGGGTCCCGCCGCCGTCTTTTCAGGGCTGGCACGCTCTTGGCTGACCAGCACCGATTAATTTCCCCGCCGCCGGGAAGCCGGCATCATCAATCCCCGTGACCATGCGCACCTTCTTCTTCCTGCTTTCCCTCTCCGCCAGCACCCTCCTCATGGGCCAGGCGATCGATACCGCCCGCACTTGGGTGGTGAACGGCGACTTCGAGCAGATGGATGGAAAGAAGCTCAAGCGGCCCGGCGGCATCCAGTATGCCAAAGGCTGGTCGTCGCCCACGGCGAAGAAGGCCGATCTCTTCAGCGAGAACGCGACGGTGGAGAGCACGGTGAGCGCCCCGAAGAACTTCGCCGGGGAGCAGATGGCGCTCAGCGGGTCGAACTACGCGGGGGTGCGCTGGTGGAGCTACCAGAACAAGGAGCCGCGCACTTACATCCAGACGCAGCTCAAGCACAAGATGAAGAAGGACTCGCTCTACTGCGTGCGGTTCTACGTCACCCTCGGCGACCTCAGCAAGTATTCCACCGGCGAGCTGGGTGCGTGGTTCGGTAAGGACATGGTGCAGAAGGACGACCCCGCCAGCCTCACCTTCGACGTGACCGTGCCCCCCGTTCGAACCCGTGTATACAACGACATGTTCAGTTGGCAGGGCGTGTGCGGCACCTACGAGAGCAAGGGCAACGAGGAGTGGATGATCATCGGCAACTTCGCCGGCAACGAGAAGACCCCCAACGAGAAGGCCAAGCGCCCGCGGGGCGAGACCCGTCCCCAGGTCTTCTCCGCCTACTACTACATCGATAATGTGGAGGTCTACCCGGTGAAGAACCGCACCTCCTGCTCCTGCGAGCAATTGAAGGACGCCGAGAGCGAGTTCATCTTCAGCAGGAAGGGCGTCACCCCGCCGAGCATGAAGCCGGTGGAGAAGGCCGATATGCAGGTGTTCTACTTCAAGCGCTTCCAGCGCTCCCTCGATCCCTCCATGGATACCTGGCTCAATGACCTCATCGCCGCAATGAAGGCGGATCCCGCGTTCAAGGTGGAGCTCATCGGCCATGTGGATGCCACGGAGCTGGACCGCACGCGCGTGCGTCCCGATCTGCTGGAGCTGGGCAAGGAGCGCGCGGAGGCGGTGCGCGATGCGCTGGTGGAGGGCGGGGTGGAGGCCGCGCGGATCACGGTGGCCGGGAGAGATGCCTCCGAGCCCGCCGATGATGGCGGTTCCGAGGTGAGCATGAGCAAGAACCGGAGGGTGGAGGTGGTCGTACAGAAATAGGGCTGGGCGCAGGCACGCACTTTTTTCGTCCTGAGCTTGCACGGATGGCGACAAGTGTGATATTTGTCGCAAATCAATCCCCCTAAACATGAAGCTCTCTTCCTTGTACCTCCCCTTGCTGGGAATCGCTGTGGGTCTCGCTTCCTGCTCCGTGGAGCGCACGGCCTACGTCAATGGCAGCACCATCGAATGGTCGCGCAAGCATTCCAGCCCGGTTGAGCGCAAGGATGCGAGCGCTCCCAAGGTGACCGCTGCGTCCTACGAGATGACCGCCGAGCGCGTGGCGCCTGTGGAGGCCATGGAGGCAGCGCCCTCGATCACCGCTGAGGTGGTGAAGGAGGCTGCTGTGGCTACCGGCTCGAAGCGCGTTGCCCGTGCCGCCAACAAGGTGATGAGCACCAATGCGGCTGCCGTTACGGTGGGCATGGAGTCCATCGACGAGGAGGGCCAGGCCTGGTCCGCCGTGGGCGCTCCTGCCAAGGCCGCCAAGGGCGGTGGCAAGAGCCAGCTGATCGCATTGATCCTCTGCTTGGTCGCCGGCGGCTTGGGCATCCACCGCTTCTATCTCGGCTACATCTGGCAGGGCGTGGTACAGCTCCTGACCGCTGGTGGCTGCGGTGTGTGGGCGCTCATCGACCTCATCCGCATCATCATGGGTACGCTGGAGCCGAAGGATGGCCGGTACTCGCAAACGCTTTGATGGGCCTGCTTGGCTGAAGGCCAGGCTTGCCGTTCTGCTGATCTTGCCGGTAGCGCTGCTTGCGCTACCGGCAAGTTTCTTTGATGACGGTCCGCCCATGTGCCTGTCCGTCATCCTGTTCGACCAGGAGTGCTACGGTTGCGGCATGACACGCGCCTGCCAGCACATGATACACGGAGAGTTCGAGACAGCGGCCGGCTACAACCGTATGGCGTTCATCGTGCTCCCCATCCTCATCTTCGGGTGGGGCATGGAGGTGCGGGCCACCTACCGGAAGCTGGCCGTGGCCAAAGCCGTCGGCGGTTCACATGAAGCCTGACCGGTAGGGCGCACCGAAGGCCCGGTCCTCGAATCATCCCAGCCATGCGCAACAAGGGGGATGCCCGGATCGTGCGGGCTTGGACCATGTACGATTGGGCGAACTCCGCCTATTCGCTCACCATCACCAGCGCGGTCTTTCCCATGTTCTACGTGGGGATCACCGGCGCCTATGGCGAGGAGCGCTTCATCGAGCGGTTCGGGGCGCCCGCGGCCTCCCTCTATTCCTATGCGCTGTCGGCGGGCTTCCTGCTGGTGGCGCTCGTGGTTCCGCTGCTCAGCGGGATCGCCGATCGCCGGGGCAACAAGCTCAATTACCTCAAGTTCTTCTGCTACCTGGGCGCTGCGAGTTGCGCCGGGCTCTATTTCTTCAGCGTCGACCGGCTCTGGATCGGCCTCGCCTGCGTGGTGCTCGCCTGCGCCGGCTTCTCCGGCAGCCTGGTCTTCTACGATGCCTACCTGCCCGAGATCGCCGCGAAGCGCGACCATGACCGGATCAGCGCGCGCGGCTACACCATGGGCTATATCGGGAGCGTCATCCTGCTGGTGATCAATCTGCTCATGGTGATGGACCCCGATGGGGATGGGACCACCCTCCTCGGAATCCGTGATGAAGCCGGCTACGCTGCGCGCCTCACCTTCATCAGCGTGGCCCTCTGGTGGGTCGGCTGGGCGCAGTGGCCCTTCCGCGTGCTGCCCGACAGGGTCGGTCAGCCCCCGGAGGAGAAGCACGTCATCTGGAGCGGCTATCAGGAGCTGCGCAAGGTGTGGCAGCAGCTCACGCACCTGCCGAGGCTGAAGCGCTACCTCGGCGCCTTCTTCGTCTTCAACATGGGCATCCAGACGGTGATGTACCTCGCCGTGAGCTTTGCCAAGCAGGAGGTGAAGCAGCCCGATGGCAGCCCCATCGCCGACGACAGCCTCATCATCAGCGTCCTGATCATCCAGCTGCTGGCTGCACTGGGTGCCATGGCATTCGTGCGCCTCAGCCGCCGCTTCGGGAACGTCCGTACCCTGCTCATCGGCTGCATGGCATGGGTGCTGGCCTGCGTCATCGCCTGGCGCGTGCAATGGACGCACGAGTTCTATGGCTTGGCGGCCCTGGTGGGCTCCATCATGGGCGGCTGCCAGGCCCTGAGCCGGAGCACCTATGCCAAGTTCCTGCCGGCGACCAAGGATACCGCCTCCTTCTTCAGCTTCTACGATGTGAGCTTCTACCTGGGGACGGTGCTCGGCACGCTGGTCTACGGAGCGGTCTACCAGGTCACGGGCGACCTGCGCAACACGGCGGTGGCCCTGGGCCTCTTCTTCATCGTCGGTGGCGGCCTTCTGCTGAGGGTCCCGGATGAGGAACGGCCGCTGCCGGCTGAGGGCTGAATACCGACCTTCGCCTCCGGCCCGCTCGGAGCACCATCGACCGGCGGGCAGTGCATGAGCGACGAGCGCATCTGGGACGTTGTGATCGTAGGGGGAGGCATCGTGGGGGCGGCCACACTCTACAAATTGCAAGTGCGGTTCCCGCATCTCCGCATCCTGCTCCTGGAGAAGGAGAAGGCGCTGGCCGACCACCAGACCGGGAACAACAGCGGCGTCATCCACAGCGGCATCTATTACAAGCCGGGCAGCTACAAGGCGCGCAACTGCGTGGATGGGCGCCGCGAGCTGGTGCGCTTCGCGCGTGAGCACGGCGTGAAGCACGACATCTGCGGGAAGCTCATCGTGGCCACGGATCAGGCCGAGCTGCCGCGCTTGGACAGGATCTGGGCGCATGGCGAGGCCAATGGGATCGAGGATATGCGCCGCGTGACGGCTGCGGAGATACGCGAGATAGAGCCCTTCTGCACCGGCATCGCGGGCATCCGCGTCGGGTGCACCGGCATCATCGACTTCAGGGGGGCCACCAACCGCATGGCTGAATTGGCCCTGAAGCTGCAACCGGAGAGCCGCGTGGCCTTGGGTGAGGAGTTCCTGGACATCGCCAGCGCCGACCAAGGGAGCACGGTGCGCACGACGAAAGGGACTTGCCGCACCCGGTTCGCCATCTTCTGCGGCGGCTTGCAGAGCGACCGGCTGGCCAAGCGCGACGGCGTTTCCTTCCCCGAGCGCATCGTCGGCTTCAGGGGCGACTATTACGAGCTCTCCGAGCAGGGCCACCACAAGGTGAAGCACCTGATCTATCCGGTGCCCGATCCGCGCTTCCCCTTCCTGGGGGTCCATTTCACGCGGATGACCGATGGCAGCATCGAGTGCGGCCCCAATGCCGTGTTCACCTTCAAGCGCGAGGGCTACGGCAAGACCGACTTCGACCTGAGGGACACCCTGGATGCGCTTTCCTATGGGGGCACCTGGCGCTTGTTCCTCCGCAACATGGGCTACGGCATCAACGAATACCGCAGGGCCTTCAGCAAGCGTCTTTTCCTGCGGACGCTCCAGCGGCTGATTCCCTCGCTCACCATGGACGACATCGAGCCGGGTCGCGCAGGGGTGCGTGCCATGCTGCTGGGCACCGACGGCAACATGGTCGATGATTTCCGGATCGAGCGCATCGGCAACCGCATCCATGTGCTCAATGCCCCATCGCCTGCCGCCACGGCGGCGCTTGCCATAGGAGGGCACATCACGGAGATGGCGGCCCGTGAATTCGGGCTGGAAGGCGGCGCTTAGCCGATTCGGTACTGCTCCTGCACTTCGCTCCAGTTCCAGAGGAAGTAGCCCATAAGGCCGAAGATCCGCTTGAGCGGGATCGGATGGGGCTGCCGGATCTCGCGGTAATAGCTGTCCTGGAAGCGGAACAGGTCGTATTCCGTGAACAAGGCGCGGCCCATGGCATACACCACGTTCTTGCTCGGGGCGTTCAGGCGCTCCATGCGGGATTGCAACGCGCGCACCTCCCGCTCGATGTCGGTGCATCCGCGGCCCACGGCCTGCGCGAACTTCGAGATGGAGAGCGCGAACATGCGCTTGTCCTGGCCTGCGTTGAGCACGCGCTGCATCTCCATCAGGTTGGCTGCGAGCACGATCAGCAGGAAACGCTCATCGTCCTCTGGGCTCAGCCCGGGCGCGGTCTCGAATTCCGGCGACTCGTTCACCTCGGCCGCCACCAGTGGGAAGCCCTCCGAGCACATCTCCAGCACCTTGTTGACGAAGACATTCGCCAACTTGTCCTCACTGATCCTCTTCTTGCCGAATAGTGTCGAGATCATGGTCGATCTTGGTTCCCGCGAAGATCCAAGGGTCTCCGTGCCGATCCACGCCGCACCTTCGTCCTGATTTCAACAAGGTTATCCACCCGATGAGCATCACCCTCCTCCTCCGCGAATACGCTGATTACGACCTGTGGGCGAACGCGCGCTTCGTCGACCGCCTGGCAGCAGAGCCCGATGCGGTTCTGGATGCACCCGTCAGCAGCAGCTTCCCTTCGCTCCGTTCCACCCTCCTGCACATCCGCGATGCGGAGCACGTGTGGCGCTGCCGGCTGACCGGTGAGCGCCACAGCTGGCCCGCTGAGCCGAGCCTCGATCCCCGCACGCTGATGGATCACGCCCGCCAATTGCACGGGCTGGTGTCCGCCATGGACGAAGCCGACCTGCTATCGATCCGCACCTACCGCGACCTGAAGGGGAACGAGCACCGTTCGGCCGCATGGCGCATGCTCATGCACTGCTACAACCACAGCACCCAGCACCGCGGGCAGCTCATCACCATGATGCGCGGCCTCGGCCTTGACGGCATTCTGGCCAACGACCTGATCGTCTATCAACGATCGTTGAAGGATTCGGTTTGATGGCTCGCCGGGACGGGCTTCCTTTGGGCCATGCGCTTCCGGATCGCACTGCCGCTGCTGCTCCTGCTGCTCGCGCTGCCTGTCGCGGCCATCGGCCAGAACGAGAGCGATGAGCGCGCCTTGATCGAGATACACGACGGCATCCGCATCAGCAAGGATTCACTTTTCCTGCTGAACCTCCGGTTCCGCATGCAGAATCGCGCAGGAATCACCACGGTGAGCGGCGATGACATGAGCGTCAAGGCCGTGGAGGCGCGGGTGCGGCGCTTGAGGCTGCGCCTCGATGGGTATGTCCTGAACGATCGCCTGCGCTACTACCTGCAGCTGAATTTCTCCCGGCAGGACCTCGACCTGGAGACCGAGTTCGTGGCGCAGCCCATCCGAGATGCCATGGTCTACTACCACTTCAGTCCGCGCTTCTACCTGGGCTTCGGCCAGAGCAAGCTGCCGGGCAACCGCCAGCGCGTAACCAGCAGCGGCAACCTGCAGTTCCCCGATCGGTCCATCGCGAATTCGGCGTTCACGCTCGATCGCGATTTCGGGCTGTTCGGGTATTGGACCATCCCCCTCGGAAGCCAGCAGCTGCAGCTGAAGGGCGCGGTCTCCACCGGTGACGGGCGCGGCGCGGTACCCGTCAACGAGGGCCTCGCCTGCACCGGCCGCCTGGAGTGGCTGCCCTTCGGCCCATTCGCCAACAGCGGGGACTACAGCGAGGGCGACCTCGAGCGGGAGGAGCGGCCGCGTTTATCGCTGGCGGCGGGCTACAGCTTCAACGACCGGGCGGTGCGCACGGGCGGCCAGCTGGGAGCAGACCTGTATGGAAGCTCGGACATGGGCACCTTCATCGCGGA
>DDRC01000067.1:1151-1648 GCA_002342985.1 Flavobacteriales bacterium UBA2426 | reverse complement strand
GCCGTGCGGTACGTCACCACCGGCACCGGAGCGAACGCGCAGCTGAGCAAGCTGTTGCGCTCCAACTATGAGCTGGCGGCAAGGTGGACCATGGTCGATCCCGATGGCGAGGTGGATGCGCTCCGGCCGCGCACGGAGGAGGCCCTGCTCGGGTGCACCAAGTACCTGAACGGCCATCGCATCAAGCTGCAGGCCTACGCCGGCTACAGATGGCAGGATGGGCGAATGGACCTTTCCGCTCCGGGGAATTCATGGACCGCCATGTTCCAGATGGAGTTCGGCATCTGATCGGCGGATGAAGGCCCGATCGGCACAGGGTCGCCCAGATAGCGGGGAGCTGTGCCCACGGCCTGGTCGAAGACGAGCTTCACCCGCGCCAGGCGCTCACGCAGCCAGGTGCGCAGGTCAAGGCCACCCTGCGCATCCCGTGCATTGAATCCCACGGCATCGATGCCCATGCCGCGTGCGATGATGACGGCGCGCTCGTTGTGGAAGCG
>DDRC01000067.1:350-995 GCA_002342985.1 Flavobacteriales bacterium UBA2426 | reverse complement strand
CTCGTTGTGGAAGCGCTGGCTGATGATGGTGATGCGCTGCTGGCCGAATACCTCGCGGGCCCGCACCACCGAATCCAAGGTGCGGAACCCCGCATGGTCGAGCACGATGCGGGCGCTGTCCACCCCGGCCGCGATGAGGGCTTCCTGCATGCGGCGCGGCTCGTTGTAGGAAGGCGTGCCGTGATCTCCGCTCACGAGCAGGTACTTCACCCGGCCCGATCGGTAGAGCCGCACGGCTGCTTCCATGCGATGCCTGAAGTAGGGGTTGGGCGCGCCGCTGCGCAGCCGGTGCGAGGTGCCCAGCACGAGCCCGACATCGTTCGTCGGTATGGAATCCGGCTCGTTGAAGAGGTGGGGGGCCGCGCTGCGCCGCACATGGGCATCGCAGGCCCAGACGATGAACGCAAGGACCAGGGCGGCAAGGGGCATCAGTCGAAGCAGCCTCCGCAGGAATCGGCGGTGCGCTGGCATCATCATCGAATGCGCATCACGGCATCACGCGGCCGAGGAGGTCGATCCCTGTGTAGGAGCGCGGACTCAATCGCCGCAACTGGTCCTTCACCGCTTCGGCCACCTCAAGGCCATCGATGAAGGCCTGCATGTCCCCCGCCGTGATGCGGTCCTTGCCGCGCGTGAGGTCCTTGA
>DDRC01000067.1:0-174 GCA_002342985.1 Flavobacteriales bacterium UBA2426 | reverse complement strand
GATGGTCTGCATGCCCTCGGCGACCACGGGCCATTGGGCGTCCAGGTCCCGTTCGATGGCGGCTTCGTTGAGCAGCAGCTTGTCCAGGCCCTTGCGGATGGAGTCCACCGAGAGCATGGTGTGGGCGAGCGGCACGCCGATGTTGCGGGTCACGGTGCTGTCGGTCAGGTCGCG
>DDRC01000150.1:11383-26736 GCA_002342985.1 Flavobacteriales bacterium UBA2426 | reverse complement strand
GGCCCCCCTCCGCGCGGTCGCCCTCACGCGAGGTATCCCTCCGATTCCCGACTTGGGAACTCGCCGCCGTCGGGTCCTCCTGACCGGAGCGACCGCTCGCGAATCCATGAAAGCGGATCCAATGCACATTCATTCATCGAACGTCTGCCGTGTCGGATTAGGCCTGGCGATGACCATTGCCACGACAGCGATGGTCGGCTGCCAATCCACCCCCCGGGCCGACATCGACGCGTCCCGCGAGGCGGCGAACGCCGCCGGGCTCTCCGCGCCCATCGAGTTCATCGCCATTGGTCCGGAAGGGGCCCCGCTCGACGAGCCTGCCGCCATCGACGCTTCGCTGAGCTTGGCGGAGGCTCTCCGCCGAGCGGTCACCACCGACCCCGGTGTCCAAGCGGCGATGGCCCGCGTCCGGATCGCGATGGCCGACGCAGACCAGTCGCGTCTGCTGCCGAATCCGGTGCTCAACTTCGTGCTGCGCTGGGGACCGGGCAAGCCTCAGATCGAGGCGTCACTCACCCAGGATTTCGTGCAGGCGCTGCAGATCCCCCGGCGCTCCAGCGCCGCCGACAACAAGCTGCGACAGGCTGCGGCGGAGGCGGTCACCGTCGCCATCGACGTCGCGAGCGAGTTGCAGGAGCGGTACGCGGCCGCGCAGGCTTCGGCTGAGCTCGTTCCGCTGCTCCGCGACCGTCTGGCCTTGCTCGAGAAACTGGTTGGTGTAGCCAAGTCCAGGCTGGACGCCGGAGAGGGAACACGCAGTGATCTCGCGACCCTGCAAGCGCAGGTGGTCGAACTCCGCGTGGATATCGATCAGGCTGTCCTCGCCGAACGGGAAGAGCGCGTTCGCCTTGCCCGCTTGATCGGCCAGCCCTCCTCGGCCGCCACATGGACGCTCGATGCCTGGACCTCGCCGACGACTGAACTCCAACCCGAGGTGCGGTGGGTTGACACGGCCCTCCAGCGTCGTCCCGAGATCCAGTCGATCGCATGGAGACTCCTCGCGCTTGGCGATGAAGAGGCACTCGCGCGGCTCCTGCCCTGGGAAAGCGCAGGTGTCGGAGTGGATGCACAGCGCGACGACGAGTTGTTCGCCGGTCCCTCCGTCTCCACTCCAGTGCCGATCTTCGATATGGGGCAGGCACGCAGAGCCCGAGTCACCGCCGAGCAGCTCGAGGCTCGTCACGACCTCACGCTCGCTCGCCGCAAGGTCGTCGAGGAAGTTCGCCTCGCGTACCAGACCCTCTCCGCGAGCAGCGCCAACCTCGAGCGCATCCGAAACGAGCTGATCCCCTTGCAGGAGTCACGCCGCCAGCTCGCCGAGGCCGCGTTCCGCGCCGGCCAGAGCGACGTGACGGCCCTGTTCCTGGCCGAGCAGGACCTTCGGCTGACACAGGCGAGGGCCATCGAGGTCGAGCGACAGGCGGCGACGGCGCTGGTCCGGTTGCAGCGGGCCGTTGGCGGACCCGGCGTCGCTTCGACGCTCACGACTTCTCCGCCACCGCAGTCCCTGCCGTCCGGCCAAGTTCCAGGCCAGGGGACCGCTTCGGCCCCGCGTCCCCAACCCTGATTCCCTCGTCACTCCCGTCCGGTCCCCCCCAGCATCATCCAGTCGCCATCACCAGAGATCAACCATGAACACACTTCCACACATCAGTGCCCCCGCAAGCCGACACAGGCCTTTCGCGGCATCGGCGGCGCTCGCCATCGCCATCGCAGCGATCACTCTCCTCGGCGGGTGCAAGAAGCACTCCGAAGGGGACGGGCATGACCACGGTGCCAAGCCCCAGGGCAAGGACGACGATCACGCCGGTCACGACCACGGCGAGGGCGGTCACGAGGAAGGCGGAGGCGCCCACGCCGACGAGGTCACACTCACAGCGGAGGCGGTCGAGCGCTACGGCGTAAAGGACGAGGCCGCGCAGTTCTGGGTCCTCAAGCCCACCGTGGTCACGCCCGCGCGCGTCGCCTTCAACACCGAAGCGATGGCCCACGTGGGCTCGCCGCTGCGGGGGCGTGCCGTCGAGGTCAAGGTTCGCCTCGGCGAGACGGTCAAGGCCGGGCAGGAACTGGTCATCATCGAGAGCCCCGAACTCGGCGAGGCCCAAGCCGACTACCTCCAAAAGCGGACCGCCGTGCTCACGGCGGGGCCCGCCGTCGAACTCACAAAGGTTGCCTGGGAGCGGGCCAAGGGGCTGTACGAGCAGTCCCAGGGCATCTCGCTCACCGAGGTGCAGCGCCGCGAAGCCGAGCACAAGGCGGCGATCGCAAACGTGAAGGCGGCCGAAGCCGCGGTGACGGCCTCCGAGAACCGCCTGCACCTATTGGGCATGAAACAGGAGGACGTCGCGACGCTCGCCAGCACCGGCGAGATCGCGCCCCGCCACGCGATCAAGGCGGCGATCGATGGGCAGGTCGTCCAGCGCGAGGTGACGCTTGGCGAACTGGTCGGCCCCGACCGCGAGGCGCTGATGATCCTGGCCGACACGCGCCTGCTCTGGGTGCTGGCCGACGTGCCCGAGGCCAAACTGACGGGCATCGCCGTGGGCGCGAAGGCCTGGATCACGATCGGCTCGGCGACGGGCCAAAGCGACCGCGCCGCCACTCCGAGGTTCGAGGGCACCGTTTCGTTCATCGCCCCTTTGGTGGACCCGACCACGCGCACGGCCCAGGTGCGGATCGACGTGCCCGCGTCGCTCGATGGCGGGCTGACACTGAAGCCCGGCATGTTCGCGCAGGCCGAGATCGTCGCGTCGATGCCCGGCGGCGCGGACCCCGCGCCGACGGTCGCCGTGCCCGATGAAGCGATCCAGACCGTCGAGGGAGGCCCCGCCGTCTTCGTCCCCGTCGCCAACGAACTCAACACCTTCGCCAAGCGGGCCGTGACGGTCGGCAAGCCCGTGGGCGGCCTCGTCCCCATCCACTCCGGCCTGGTTGAGGGCGAGCGGTTCGTCATCGCCGGCACGTTCATCCTCAAGGCAGAGCTCGGCAAGGGCTCCGCGGCGCACGAGCACTAAACCACGTCGCCGCAATAGGAGCCCCACCCCATGCTTGAATCCCTCCTCCACTTCTCGATCAAGAACCGCTGGCTCGTCGTGATCCTCACGGCGGTGGTCGCGGCCGTGGGCTTCTTTCAGCTCAAGAAGCTCCCCATCGACGCCGTCCCCGACATCACCAACAACCAGGTGCAGGTGATCACCATCGCGCCCACGCTGGCCACCCTGGAGGTGGAGCAGTTCGTGAGCTACCCCATCGAGCAGGCGCTGGGCAACCTGCCCGAGGTGCACGAGTTGCGCAGTATCTCGCGCTTCGGGGTGAGCCAGGTGACCATCGTGTTCGATGACCGCTTCGACACTTACCTGGCGCGGCAACTGGTGAACGAGCGGCTGCAACTGGTGCGCAACGACCTGCCACCCGGAGTGGAACAGCCCTACCTGGCACCGCTGAGCACCGGCCTGGGCGAGGTCTACCAGTACGTGATCCATCCGAAGCCCGGCTACGAAGGGAGGTACGATGCCATGCAACTGCGCGAGGTGCAGGACTGGATCATCGCCCGGCAGTTGATGGGCACACCCGGCGTGGCGGAGATCAACAGCTTCGGCGGCTACCTGAAGCAGTTCGAGGTGGCGGTGGACCCTGTGCGCCTGCAGGGCATGGGGCTTGGCATCGGCGACATCCTGCATGCCTTGGAGCGCAACAACGCGAACACCGGCGGGGCTTACATCGAGCGCGGCAGCAGCGCCTACTACATCCGGGGCGTGGGCATTGCCAAAGGGCTGGAGGACATCGGCCGCATCGTGGTGGCCACACCGGAGGAAGGCGCACCGGTGCGGATCAGCGATGTGGCCACACCACGGCTGGGCCATGCACCGCGCTACGGCGCCATGACCCGCAACGGGGCGGGCGAGGTGGTGGGCGGCATCGTGATGATGCTGAAAGGCCAGAACGCCAACGATGTGGTGGCCGCCGTGAAGGCACGCCTCGCGAGCATCGAGAAGAGCCTGCCCGAGGGCCTGATGATCGACCCCTTCCTGGACCGCACCGCGTTGGTGGGCCGGGCCATCGGTACGGTGGAGAAGAACCTGCTGGAAGGTGCGCTCATCGTGATCCTGGTGCTTGTGCTGTTCCTGGGACAGCTGCGAGCGGGGCTCATCGTGGCCTCGGTGATCCCGCTGTCCATGCTCTTCGCGTTGATCCTGATGGACCTCACGGGCGTCACAGGCAACCTCATGAGCCTGGGCGCGATCGACTTCGGCCTTATCGTGGACGGTGCCGTGATCATCGTGGAGGCCGTGCTCCACCGCCTGCACCACGGACGTGAGCACGCCGTGCTGAGCAGGAAGGAGATGGATCAGGAGGTGGGCACGGCGGCCGGCCGCATGATGAACGCGGCCACCTTCGGGCAGTTCATCATCCTCATCGTCTACATCCCCATCCTGTCGCTGAGCGGGGTGGAAGGCAAGATGTTCGGTCCCATGGCGCAAACGGTGGCCTACGCCATCCTGGGGGCCATCATCCTGAGCCTCACCTATGTGCCGGTGATGAGCGCCCTGTTCATCAAGCGGCGCACCGGCGTGGAGAAGCCCAACTTCAGCGACCGCATGATGGCCGCCGTGGAAGCGGGATACAAACCCACGTTGGAGCGCGTGCTACAGCACCGGTGGCTCGTGGTGATCACGGCACTTGCCATGCTGGCCGTGAGCGTGTTCGGCTTCCTGCGCATGGGCGGTGAGTTCATCCCCCAATTGGAAGAGGGTGACTTCGCCTACCACAGCATCCTGCCGCAGGGCAGCTCGCTCAGCGCCAGCGTGGCGAACAACAAGCTGGTGGAGCAGAAGCTGCTGCAGTTCCCCGAGGTGAAGATGGTGGTGGGCAAGACCGGCACCGCCGAAGTGCCCACGGACCTGATGAGCCCGGAGCAGACGGACATGCTGATCATGCTCAAGGACAAGGAGGAGTGGACCACCACACAGGACTACTGGACGCTCGCCGACACCATGCTGAAGGCGTTGCAGACCATACCCGGCGTGCTCTTCGAGATCAACCAGCCCATCCAGATGCGCTTCAACGAACTGATGACCGGGGTGCGGCAGGACATTGCCATCAAGGTTTTCGGCCCCGACCTGGACAGCCTGCTGCAGTATGCCGAGCGCATCGCGTCCATCGTACAGGAGGTGCCGGGCGCGGGCCCACCGCAGGTGGAGCGCGTGGCCGGTCTGCCGCAGATCACGGTGCGCTACGACCGCGATCGCATGGCCATGCTCGGCGCCGACATCGACGAACTGAACGGTACGGTGCGTGCGGCCTTCGCGGGCGAACCGGCCGGCAGCATCTACGAGAACGAGCGTCGCTTCGACCTGGTGGTGCGCGCCGACACCGGTGCACGCCGCAGCCTGGAGGATGTGGCCCGCCTGTTCGTGCGCGGTTCGTCGGGGCAGCTGATGCCCTTGGAGCAGTTGGCGCAGGTGGGCTACGAGGACGCCCCGGCGCAGATCACACACGAGAACGCGCAGCGCCGCATCTACGTGGGCGTGAATGCCCGCGGTCGCGACGTGGAGAGCCTGGTGGCCGACATCGAGCAGCGCGTGAACGCCCAGGTGAAGCTCCCTGCGGGCTACTACCTCACCTTCGGCGGGCAGTACCAGAACCTGGTGGAGGCCAAGGCACGCCTGGCCATCGCGGTGCCCCTGGCGCTGCTGCTCATCCTCGGGCTGCTGTACTTCACCTTCCGCTCGCTGCCCGATGCGCTGCTGATCTTCTCCGCCGTGCCGCTGAGCGCCATCGGTGGCGTGGCCGCGCTGTACCTGCGCGACATGCCCTTCAGCATCAGCGCGGGCGTGGGCTTCATCGCCCTTTTCGGCGTGGCGGTGCTCAACGGCATGGTGCTCATCAGCACCTTCCAGCAACTGGCGAAGGAAGGGGTGGACGATGTGGTGGAGCGCGTGCGAAAGGGCACGGTGATGCGCCTGCGCCCCGTGCTGATGACCGCCAGCGTGGCCTCGCTCGGTTTCCTGCCCATGGCCCTGAGTGGCAGCGCGGGCGCCGAGGTGCAGCGGCCCCTGGCCACCGTGGTGATCGGCGGGCTGGTGAGCGCCACGCTCCTCACGCTGGTGGTGCTGCCCGTGCTCTACGTGCTCTTCATCAAGGCCAGGCCGTTGAAGGCACCCGCCGCCTTGGTGCTCTTGGCCCTGCTGGTCCCGGGCCTGTCGCACGCACAGCAGGCACCGACCATCCCGCTGGACAGCGCACTGGCCATGGCCTTCCGCAACAACGGCATGCTGCGGGCCGCCGAGTTGGCGGTGGAGCAGGCCGAAGTGGCGAAGGGCAGCGCATGGAACATCGACAAGACCGGCTTCTTCGTGGAGAACGAGGACGTGTCACCCGCCACGCCCGAAGGCATCTTCAAGATGGGCATCGGCCAGCGGATCGAGTTCCCCACGGTGTATGTGGCTCGCAGCCAGGCCGCCAAGGCACGCATTGGCCTGGCCGATGCGGAACTTTCGCTGGCCGCCCTTGATCTGGAGCGCGATGTGCGCCTTGCATGGAACGCGCTGTCGCAGGCCGTGGAAGAGGCCGCCGTGCTGCGTTCCCTGGACAGCCTGGTGGCCGAACTGGGCCGCGTGGCCGAACTGCGGCACGCCACCGGTGAGGTGCCCCTGGTGGAGAAGGCCTCAGCCCTTGCGCGGAGGCAGCAGGTGGCCGTGCAGCGTGAGCGCGCCGAACGCGCCGTGGCCATCGCGCAGCTGGAACTGAAGCGCCTGTTGCGCACCGATACCCCGCTGCTGCCCGCATCCCCCCATCCGGTGGATGCGTCCCTTCCGGATGCCACCATCACCGCGCACCCCCTGCTCGATCGCGCCGAAGGCGAGGTCCTGCTGGCCCATCAGCTGAAGCGCGTGGAAGGCAATCGGGCGCTGCCCGATATGCAGGGCCGGTGGTTCAATCAGCGCATCTACGGGGTGAGCGACGAGTTCCGCGGCTACAGCCTCACCATCGGGCTGCCCATCGCCTTCTGGGACCAGCGCGGGCGCATCAAGGGCGCCTCGTTGCAGGAGCGCATCGCGCGTGAGCAGGCCGACCAGCAGCGTGCCGACCTCAGCGCCGCCTACGGGTCCGTGCTGACCCGGGCCCAACAGGCGCGCGAGGCCTGGCAGGCCTACGAAGGCCCGTTGGCCGAACAGGCCGCCGTGATCGAACGCGGCGCCGCCACCGCGTACACCGCCGGCGAGATCGGCTATGTGGAGCTCACCGCGCTCATCACCCAAAGCACCGACCTGCGTCTCGGACGCATCCAGTCCCGCGCCGCCTACGCCGAGGCGCTCATCCAACTCGACCACTTCACCGGGACGCTGTTCCCCTTCACCGCACAGCCATGAAGCGCATCGCATTCATCTTCTCCCTCCTCGTACTGGCCGCATGCTCCACGCCCGAACCGGAGGTTGCCACCGCAGAACATCCCCACGACCATGCACATGCCGATGAAGTGGTGCTCGACAGCGCCCAGCAGGCCACCCTCGGCATCACCACCATCCGGCCGGAGCGCCGCAGCATGGAGGGCACAGTGAAGCTCACCGGGCGCGTCACCACCTCACCCGTGAGCAAGGCCCAGCTCACCAGCCCCATCGGCGCCAAGGTGGTGGCCGTGCTGGTGGACGAAGGCGCGCACGTGCGCAAGGGCCAACCCTTGGTGGCCCTCAGCGACATGGCTTTCATCAAGATGCAGGAGGAGTATGTGGCCGTGAGCGCCCAGGCCGAGCGCGCCGACGCCGAACTGCGCCGCCAACGCACCCTGCTGGCCGGCGAGGCCACCGCGCAGAAGCAGCTGGAGCAGGCGGAGGCGGACTTCAAGGTGATGCAGGCCCGCAGGGAGTCGCTGGGGCACCAGCTCACCTCACTCGGGGTGGACCTGAAGAAGCTGATCGCCTCGGGGCTGGAGGACCGCTTCACCCTGCGCAGCCCCATCGATGGCCGCGTGAACGGCATCCGCATCTTCCTCGATGCTCGCGTGGAGCCCACCACCGTGTTGCTGGAGGTGATCGACCTGCACCACTTCCACGTGCACCTCAACGCCTACGAGCGCGACCTGGCGCTGCTGAAGGAAGGGGTGCTCTTCGACTTCCAGGTGCTGAACATGCCGGGCAAGCGGTTCAAGGGCGAACTCTTCAGCATCGGTCGCACCTTCGATGCCGATGGCCGCAGCATTCCCGTGCATGCACACGTGGAGGAGGGCAGCGAGCAGCTCATCGAGGGCATGAGCGTGGTGGCCTTCGTGCCCACGGGCGCCGCCGAGCAGCTGGTGGTGCCCGATGCGGCCCTGCAGCGCAGCGGCGACAGGGGATTTCTCTTCCTGCTGATGGAGAGGGAGCCAGGCCGCACTGTCTTCCAGCGCACCGAGGTGGTGCCCGGCGTGAGCCGCGATGGGTACACGGCGGTCTCGCCGTTGGAACCCTTGCCGCAGCATGCGGAATTCGCGGCTGACAAGGTGTACTACCTGTGGAGCATGCTGGAGAATGAGGGCGGGCATGAGCATTGATCGGGTGCCCTAGCCATCTTCGCTTCCTTTAATCAGCAAACGCACAGGGGGCATGCCGGATTGGATTGCCGAGCAAGAGGGGGCCATCATCCTCTCCGTGCATGCGCAGCCGGGCGCCAAGCGCACCGAGGTGGCCGGCGTGCACGGCGATGCCTTGAGGATCCGTCTCGCCGCGCCGCCCGTGGATGGCCAGGCCAACGAGGCGCTCATCACCTTCCTGGCCGGGGCCTTCGGGGTGCCCAAGCGGCAGGTGGATTTGCTCAGCGGGCACGCGAGCCGGAGCAAACGGGTGCGGGTGAATGGCGCCACCAAGCGCCCCGATCGACAGTGGTGACGAGCAGGCGCTGAAGCCTTCAGGATGCAGCGGTCCCGGTGGACCGCCTGGAGCGTGCGGCCAGCAACAGCGCGACTCCTGCGGGCATGAGCGCTGAGGCGATGGCCAAGTGCCAGTAGTGGCCGGGCATCATTCCCCAGCCGGCCCAGAACAGGGTGCCCTGCGCGAAGAGCAGCAGTTCGCTGCCGATGATGCCCGCAACCAGCAGGAAGAGACCGGCCCGCACCATCGGCCGGTCCGTCGTCCACCACCCATAGGTGATTGCATAGGCCAGCAGCAGCGTGGTCATTGTACCCAGCGTGTTCATGTGGATGAAGCCCATGACGTAGTGGCGGATGGTGAAGGCCATGACGGCGACGGCAGGCACCGCCACGGCGGCTTGCACCAGCACCTTCATCGCCATGCTCACCAAGGCCACGCCGATCAGGATCCGCGCCCACGGCGGGAAGCGCTCGTAAGCCTGTGATCGCAGGCGCTGGAGCATGCGCAGGGTGCGCACCGCCGCCCATGCCTGGAGCGCCACGGCGACCGATACCGTGGCGAAGACCCCGGGGTGCGGCTCGCTCCAGGCGATTGCGAGCGCATAGGTGAGCACGGCCGAGACGACCCACAGCAGGATGGTCAGTGCATCGAGGCGAAGGGAGAAGCCTGTGCGCTCGGCCCAACGAGCGCCGATGGCCATGGCGGCGAACCAGAACCAGCCGTTGAACTGGAAGTGGAGGAAGAACTGCACGGACCAGTAGTAGATCTCCTTGCCCTGCAGGCCCAGCGCGATGATGGGCCCGATTGCCAGGATGCCCAAGGTGGAGAGGCCGAACATGGCCATGGCGATGCGCGCGAGCAGCCGGCTGCCGGCCGCGGGCCACTCCGCCGAAGCGTGCCAGATGTGCCTGAGGAGGGCGAAGGCCAGCACCAAGTGCACTGTGCTGGCGGTGATGGACACCGCGCCATAGCCTTGGAGCGGGAAGCTGATGAGCATGGCCGCCACCGCCGCCTGCAGGCCCGTCAGCAGCCAGCGCACGCCGCGCGAGAGGCCGCCGCGGCCGCCATCGTGCAGGAGCACCACCGCCACGCCGATGAAAAGCCAGCCGAGCAGTGCCGTGTGCGAATGGCCATGGAGCCAGGGCCTGAACCGGATGAACGGCAGTTCCGTGATGTACACCACGCGGAGCAGGGCGCCGATGATGCCTGCCGCGAGCAGGTTGAGAAGAGCGATGCGGAACCAGCGACTCATGCCTTGATGCGTTCGCGAAGATGGTTGATTGCGCGCTGCAACGTAGCTTCGGCAGCCTGACCAAGGTCCTGACGCTCGTCATAAACCAGACAAACGCATCCGTGGATATTTGGCCCCCGAAAGGGCTCCTACTAACAAACACACCATGAAGACGAACCTGATCGCTGGCGGCCTGCTGATGGCTGTCATTTCCCTGCTCTCCGCCTGCGGTGGCGGTGCCGATAATGCCAATGCCGGCCCTCCGGGCGCAGCCGGATCCCCTCCGGGCGCAGCGGCCCCGGGAAAGAGCGAGGCGGGGCTGTTCACCGCTGCGGACATCACCTTGGGTGATATCGACCAGGGCATGGTGGAGAAGGGCCGCTCCACATACGATGTGAAGTGCCAGGCCTGCCACAGCACAGGTCCGAACCGCGTGGTCGGGCCGGGCTGGAAGGGCATCACCGAGCGCCGCCAGCCGGAGTGGATCATGAACATGATCCTGAACATCGATGCGATGCTCGAGAGCGATCCGGAGGCCCAGAAGGCCTTGGAGGAGTGCCTCGTCCGCATGCCCAACCAAGGCCTTTCCAAGGAGGAAGGCCGCGAGGTGCTCGAATTCATGCGCACGCTCTGAGACCTGAACCCGCCCCCATCACCAACATACCATCCATGAAACGTCCACTTTCCATGACAGCGGCCCTGCTCGGCGCAGCCGGGGTCGCCTTCCTGGCCATCAATACCATGCCGGGTTGCAAGCCCAACACCACCAAGACCATGGTCACCGGCGATGCCGCGAGCAAGGTCTATGTGAAGCCCGGAACCCACGACGAGTTCTACAACTTCGTCAGCGGCGGCTTCAGCGGGCAACTGGCCGTGTACGGCCTGCCCAGCGGCCGCCTGTTCCGCGAGATCCCTGTGTTCAGCGTGGATCCCGAGAGCGGCTATGGCTACAGCGAGGAGACCAAGGGCATGCTGATGACCAGCTACGGCTTCATCCCTTGGGATGACAGCCACCACCCCGAGCTCTCGCAGAGCAACGGCGTTCCCGATGGCAAATGGTGCTTCATCAACGGCAACAACACGCCGCGCATCGCCTTGGTGGACCTCGGGACCTTCCGTACGAAGAGCATCATCGAGATCCCGAACAGCGCGGGCAACCACAGCTCACCATTCACCACGGGCAACAGCGAGTACGTGGTGGCCGGCACCCGCTTCAGCGTGCCCATGGGCGACGATGCTTCCCGCGATGTGTCCATCAAGACCTACAAGGAGAACTTCAAGGGCAACGTGAGCTTCATCCACCCCGATCCCGAGTCGGGCAGGATGAGCATCGCCTTCCAGATCGCCACACCGGGCGTGAACTTCGACCTGAGCCACGCCGGCAAAGGCCCCAGCGAAGGCTGGTTCTTCTTCAGCTGCTACAACACCGAGCAGGCCTACAGCCTGTTGGAGGTGAACGCCAGCCAGCGCGACAAGGACTTCATCATGGCCGTGAACTGGAAGCTGGCCGAGCAACTGGCCAAGGACGGCAAGGGCAAGCGCGTGCCCGGCAAGCACTACAGCAATTGGTGGAACGAGGAAACGCACAGCGCCGAGACGACGGTTTACGAGGACGTCCTGCAACTGGACCCCAAGGACCACCCCGGCCTGCTCTACTTCATGCCCTGCCCCAAGAGCCCGCACGGCTGTGACGTGGACCCCACGGGCAAGTACATCGTGGGCAGCGGCAAGCTGGCCGCGCTCATCCCCGTGTTCAGCTTCGAGAAGATCCAGCAGGCCATCGCCGCCAATGATGTGGAAGGCGACTTCGGCGGCATCCCGGTGCTGAAGTACGAGAGCGTGCTGCATGGCGAGGTGAAGAAGCCCGGTCTCGGGCCCCTGCACACCGAGTTCGACGCGAACGGGAATGCCTACACCAGCTTCTTCGTGAGCAGCGAGATCGTGAAGTGGAACGTGGAGAAACTGGAGGTGGTGGACCGCGTACCCACCTACTACAGCATCGGCCACCTGTGCGTGCCAGGCGGCGACAGCAAGCAGCCCTGGGGCAAGTATGTGATCGCCTACAACAAGATCACCAAGGACCGCTACCTGCCCACCGGCCCGGAGCTGACGCAGAGCGCCCAGCTGTACAGCATCGAGGGCGACAAGATGGAGCTGCTGCTGGACTTCCCCACCACGGGTGAGCCCCACTACGCACAGGCCATCCCAGCCGAGCTGGTGAAGCCGCGCGAGGTGAAGTTCTTCAAGATCGAGGAGAACAAGCACCCCTTCGTGGCCAAGGGCGAGAAGGAGACCCGCGTGGAGCGCCGCGGCAAGGAGGTGCACGTGTGGATGACCACCATCCGCTCGCACTTCGCCCCCGACAACATCGAAGGCGTGAAGCTCGGCGACGAGGTGTACTTCCACGTGACGAACCTGGAGCAGGATTGGGATGTGCCGCATGGCTTCGCCATCAAGGGTGCCGCCAATGCCGAATTGCTGATCATGCCGGGTGAGACCCAGACGCTGAAGTGGATCCCGACGCGCGTGGGCGTGTGGCCGATGTACTGCACGGACTTCTGCTCGGCCCTCCACCAGGAGATGCAGGGCTATGTGCGCGTATCGCCCGCCAACAGCAACGTGTCCCTGGAGGCCTACACGCTGAGCGTGGACGCCGAACTTTGAACCAACCCGGACGTTCCTCCGGTGAACAGCGGCACGGCCCCGGCATCGCGCCGGGGCCGTGCCGCTGAAGGAGGGCGCCCATGGAAGACAACCGCATCATGAGACCCATATCCAGAGTGATGATCGCGCTTTCGGCCCTGGCGCTGCTGGCGCTGCTGTTCGTGCCCATCTGGCGCATAGACCTGGCGGCCCCGCAATACCCCGAGGGGCTGTACATGCAGATCTGGGCCGATCATTTCTCCGGCGATACCGAGAAGATCAACGGCCTCAACCACTACATCGGCATGGCCCACATCAAGGACGAGATGTTCACCGAGTTCAGGATCCTGCCCAAGGTGATCATGGTGCTCGCTGCACTGGGCATCGTTGCCGCGGCCTGGGGCCGGCGCATCCTGCTCGTGGGCGGCCTGGTCACGCTGTCCCTCTTCGGCGCATGGGCGCTCTGGCGGATGTGGGATTGGGGCTACAAGTACGGGCATGAGCTCGACCCCAAGGCCGCGATCAAGGTGGAGGGCATGGCCTATCAGCCCCCGCTCATCGGGCACAAGCAGCTGCTGAACTTCGACGCATGGTCCACCCCTGATATCGGCGGATGGATCCTTTTCGGGGTGATGGCGCTGCTGGCCGGGGTCTATTTCCTGGAGGTGCGCGATCTCCGCAGCAAGCTGAAGGCGCGCGCCAAAGCATCCCCTGCATCATGAGGCTGCGGTCGGGTTCGCTTTCCTTGCTCCTGCTGCTGCTGACCTTTTGGTCATGCGGCCAGCAGCCTCCGCGCATCGATTTCGGGAAGGCCGAATGCGCCCATTGCCGGATGAATGTCGTGGACGATAAGTTCGGTGCGGCCATCATCACGATGAAGGGCCGGCAATACGTCTTCGATGACATCGCGTGCATGGTGCATTTCGTGGCCAAGGGCACAGTGGCCGAGGACCAGGTGGCCGGCTGGTACGTCTGCGACCATGCTCATCCGGGTGCGCTGATCGATGCCACCACGGCGCGCTACCTGCACGGGCCGTCTTTCCGCAGCCCCATGCGGGGTGATGTGGCGGCTTTCGCAACCGATGGCGACCGGGACAGGGCCGCCGCCGGACAGGATGCACACCCCTTGGACTGGGCCGGTGCCCGTGCGCTGCTGGAAGAGTGATGCGGAAGCTGCTGTTGCTCCTGGCGGTACTGGCCCTTTCGGTGCCCTTGAAAGCGCGCACCTGGCTGCATCGCGGAGGCGGCAGCCCCACGCTGAAAAGCCTGCTGGCCGGCGCATCGCCCGGTGACACCATCATCATCGATGGCACCGTGGCGGAAGGCGCCCTGGTCATCGACAAGCGACTGGTATTGCTGGGCCGTGCCGGTGCGGTGATCGATGGCCTGAGCGAGAACGATGCCCTTCTGGTGAAGGCCGACAGCGTGGAAGTGCGCGGGCTCATCTTCCGCAACCCTCGGCGCAGCAACCTCGACGACATGGCCGCGCTCAAGGTGACCAACTGCACGGGCGCCCGCATCATGGACAACCGGTTCGATCATTGCTTCTTCGCCATCTACCTCAGCGGCGCGAAGGGCGCCCTGGTGGAGGGCAACATCGTACTGGGCCGCCCCGGCGAGGAGGAGTCCATGGCCAACGGCATCCACCTGTGGAAGTGCAGCGGGGCCACCATCCGCAACAACCGCGTGGAGCACCACCGTGACGGCATCTACTTCGAGTTCGTCACCGGCTCCACGATCGAGCGCAACACCACGCGCCACAACCTCCGCTATGGGCTGCACTTCATGTTCAGCAATAACGATGCATACACGGACAACCACTTCGAGAGCAACGGCGCCGGGGTGGCGGTGATGTTCAGCAAGGAGATCGTGATGAAGCGCAACCGCTTCCTGGCCAATCGGGGCGCCAGCGCCTACGGGCTGCTGCTGAAGGAGATCAACGACGGGGAGATCGAGGGCAATCTCTTCACCGACAACACCACGGGCATCATGGTGGACGGCTGCAACCGTCTGCAGGTGCGCTCCAACCTCTTCCTCACCAACGGCTGGGCGCTGCGGTTGTTCGCCAATGCGACCGCCTGCCATTTCACCGGGAACTCATTCGCCGGCAACACCTTCGACATGAGCACCAACGGGTCGATCATGCTGAATACGCTCGAGGGCAACTACTGGGACCGCTACACCGGTTACGACCTGGACCGTGATGGGACGGGCGATGTGCCTCACCGGCCGCTGGGCTTCTTCGCCCTGCTCGTGGAGCGGCAGCCCTACGCCATGGTGTTCTCGCGGAGCCTCTTCGTATCGCTCCTTGACCGGGCGGAGCGCCTGCTGCCGTCCCTCACCCCCGAGGCCATGAAGGATGACCGCCCCTTGATGCGGCCGCCCACGCCCCTTCTTTCCGGCGATGCCCGTGCTGGCCGCGGGGCCCCAGTTCCTATCCTTGCCGGTCATGGGTGAAGAGCGCATCACCTGCTCCGGCATCGGCAAGCGCTATGGCCGCCTTTGGGCCCTGCGCAACGTGGACCTCTCCTTCCAGGCCGGCGAGGTGGTCATGCTCATCGGCCCCAACGCCAGCGGCAAGACCACGCTGATCAAATGCCTGCTCGGCCTGGTGCACCCCACCGAGGGGCGGC
>DDRC01000150.1:7929-11291 GCA_002342985.1 Flavobacteriales bacterium UBA2426 | reverse complement strand
GTGCACCCCACCGAGGGGCGGCTCACCGTGGAAGGCACCGTGATCGACGCGCGAGGCCGTTCGCCGCATCCGGCGTACAGGAGCAGCATCGGGTACATGCCGCAGATCTCGCAGTTCCCGCCTTCCCTCACCATTGAGCAGCTGTTCGCGATGATGGCCGATGTTCGCGGATTGGCCCCGGAGCGGCTGGACGACCGGCTCATCGCCGAGTTGGGGCTCGATGCGCAGCTGGACAAGCGGCTTTCCGCCCTGAGCGGCGGAACACGCCAGAAGGTGAGCGCCGTGCTGGCCTTCCGGGCCCGCCCATCCATCCTGGTGATGGATGAGCCGACCGCCGGCCTCGACCCTGTGAGCGCGGCCAGGGTGCTGAAGGAAGCCGGTGCGCTCCGCGATCGCGGAGGCACCGTGCTCATCACTTCGCACCTCATGGAGGAGGTGGAGGCCCTGGCCGACCGGGTGGCCTATCTCGAGGATGGGCGCCTGCGCTTCCTGCTCCCTGTGCAGGCCATCCTGCAACGCACGGGAGCGCAACGGCTGTCGCAGGGCCTGCCTAGGCTGCTGGAAGAAATGAACACCGGGCGGCTCGCCCAAGTGAATCCCTGACCGGCGATGGGCAAGGTCTACAAGTACACATTGATCGACCTGGCGCGGAACCGGTTCGTAATGGGCTATGCACTGCTGCTGCTCGCCCTTTCACAGGGGCTCTTCGTCCTGGAGGACGATCCCATGAAGGCCATGCTGAGCCTGGTGCAGGTGGTGCTCGTGCTCGTTCCGCTCATCGCCCTGATCTTCACGGTGGTCTACCTCTACGACATCCAGGAGTTCACGCAGCTGCTCGCGGTGCAGCCCATCGGCCGCAAGGCCATCCTGGCCGGCCAGCTGATGGCCTTGGCCACGGCATTGCTGCTGGCGCAGGGCTTCGGACTGGGGCTCCCCTTGCTGGTGAATGCGCCCGGGCCGTCGGCCGTGGTCCTTTCGCTGGCGGGCTCGGCGCTTGTGCTCGTCTTCGCCGCGCTGGGAGCGCTCATCGCCCTCAGGCAGCGCGAGAAGGCCCGGGGGGTGGGCCTGGCGCTTGTCCTCTGGCTCGGATTCGTGCTGGTCTACGATGCGGTGCTGATGTGGCTGATGTTCGTCACCAGCGAATACCCCATCGAGCCCTTCGTCGTTCCGCTCGCAGCGCTCAATCCCGTCGATCTGGCGCGCATCATGGTGATGCTGGAGATCGACCTGGCGGCGATGATGGGCTACAGCGGCGCCGTGTACAAGAGCTTCTTCGGCAGCGCCGCAGGCATGGCCATGGCTGCGGCCATCCTGTCCCTATGGGTGGTCCTCCCCGCATGGGGCGGTTTCCGCGTATTCGGGAAGAAGGACCTCTAGGGCATGCCCCATACCTGGCTGCTCATACTGCATCTGCTCGGGGCCTCCATCTGGGTGGGCGGGCACCTGGTGCTGCTGCTCACGGTGCTTCCCGGGGCCTTGAAGGCGAGGGATGCGGAGCGCATCCTGGCCTTCGAGCGGGGTAGGAGCGGATCGGCATCCCGGCGCTGATCGTTCAGGCGGTTACCGGGCTTATGCTTGCGCACCATTACGTGCCTGGAATCATCAATGCCTTCACGTTCAGCGACCGGGTCCAGGCCATCGTGGCCGCGAAGATCCTCCTGCTCTCGGCCACCGCGCTTGTCGGGACCCATGCCCGGCTGCGGGTCATCCCGCGCCTCACTCCGGACCGCCTGCGCGGCCATGCGGTGCATATCTCCCTGGTCACCGCCCTGGCCGTGGCCTTGCTGGTCCACGGCTCCTTGGTCCGGGCCTGAGCGAGCATTTTTCCTCGTAGGCTGATATGAGTCATGAAACGGATAGAAGGGTCCCTTGATATTCGTGGCATCAGACAGTCACCAAACCCGAACCCATGAAACCGAAGACCTACCGAATTCCCTTGCACCTGATGGGGTTGCTCCTGTTCGCCGCGTGCGGAGCTCCCGCCGAGGAGGCCGCTGCGCCTGTTGAGTCCGGAGCCCCAGCTGCGGGCCAGAGCGCTGTCGTAGACGAGACCAGCAAGCCTACTGTTGTCGGGGTGGCGGTTAAGTCACCCGACCATAAGACGCTGGTGGCGGCGGTGCAGCATGTCAAGTACGAGGATGTGCTCTCCAATGCAGGGCCTTTCACCGTGTATGCGCCTACGGATGCTGCCTTCAATGCGCTGCCTGCCGGTACGCTGGATGAGCTGCTGAAGCCCGAGAACAAGGAGAAGCTGCAGGACATCCTGGAGTATCATGTTGCCTTGGGTGTGTTCTCCCCCGAGAGGATGACCAACGGCCGCAAGCTGAACATGGCCAACCTCAAGGACACGAAGTTCTCCGTGGCGGAGGATGGCAGCGTGATGATCAACGACGCCAAGGTGCTGGGCACCGCGGAAGCGGCCAATGGGCTTGTCGTTGTCATCGACAAGGTGCTCCTGCCACCGCAGTGAGCGGATCGCAAACGCCGTTCCCGTGAGTGGTATCCCGGAGCGGTGAAAGTCGGCGAAGGCGCCCCACGGGGCGCCTTCGCTGGTTCGGTGCGGTTCGCCGGGAGACCGTAGTTTTCAACACCCCGGTTCTTGCACCATGCGCATGTGCGCGTGCATGCCGCATCTAACTTGGCAGTGCCGGGCCGGAGCCCCGTCCTGCGCGGCGTATCCGCCATTCCTGACCGGATGGCCGCAACCGCTGGGGCTTCGCGCGCACGTTGAAAACCCTGTTGATGGATGAGATGGTGAATATGACATGAATCATGATCGTGGGTCGGGGCCGCCGGGAGTTTTGCCGGCCTTCAACCTTCCGATCATGCAGACCATCACCGCCCCGCAGCGCCTAGCCATGACAGAGCAGCCGATAGCCCCGTTGAGCAAGGAGGAGGTCCAGGAGCGGGCGCTCGCCTATTTCCAGGGCGATGACCTGGCGGCCAGCACATGGGCCAACAAGTACGCGCTCCGCGACCCGGAGGGCCGGTTCCTGGAGGCCACGCCGGCGGATATGCACCGACGCATGGCCAGGGAGTTCGCGCGCATCGAAGCCGCCTACGGAGCGGTTCCAGCCGCCAAGCGCGGCCTGCTCTCCGCTTACGGGCAGCGGCGCCACCGGCTCGATGAGGACCGCATCTTCCGCCTCTTCGATGGATTCGGCGACGTGGTCCCCCAAGGCAGCGTCATGGCCTCCTTGGGCGACCCCTACCGGCTGGCCTCACTCAGCAACTGCGTCGTAGTCCCATCGCCGCTCGACAGCTACGGGGGGATCTTCCGCAACGACCAGCAGCTGGCGCAGCTCTTCAAGCGGCGCTGCGGCGTCGGGTTCGACCTGAGCACCCTGCGCCCCGAGGGCGCC
>DDRC01000150.1:0-7807 GCA_002342985.1 Flavobacteriales bacterium UBA2426 | reverse complement strand
GCGCCCCGAGGGCGCCGTGGTGAGCAACGCGGCCCGCACGAGCACGGGCGCGGTGAGCTTCATGGAGCGCTTCAGCAACACCACCCGGGAAGTGGCGCAGAAGGGCAGGAGAGGGGCGCTCATGCTCACCATGGACATCGCGCATCCGGATGTGGAGCGCTTCATCACCATCAAGCAGGACCTCAGCAAGGTGACCGGCGCGAACATCAGCGTGCGGGTCAGCGATGAGTTCCTCCGGGCGGTCGAGGCCGATGGGGAGTTCGCGCTGCGGTGGCCGATCGATGCAGCTGTGCCGTCGGTCACCCGCACGGTGAAGGCGCGCGACCTGTGGGCCACGCTCATCCAATGCGCGCACCGCACGGCTGAGCCCGGAATCATCCTCTGGGACCGCCAGCACCGGTACTCCACCAGTTCAGTGTATCCGGGGTTCCGCAATGAGAGCACGAATCCGTGCAGCGAGATCGCCATGCAGGGCGGCGACAGCTGCCGGCTCATGGCCATCAACCTCTACAGCTTCGTCAACGACCCCTTCACGGTGCGCGCCTGGTTCGACCACGAGCGCTTCGCCGCAGTCGCCTACGAGGCGCAGCGGCTGATGGATGACCTGGTGGACCTGGAGCTGGAGGCCGTGGACCGCATCCTGGCCAAAGTGGAGAGCGACCCCGAGCCCGATGATGTGAAGCGCGTGGAGCGCGAGACCTGGCAGCTGCTGCGGGAGACGGGGCGCAAGGGGCGCCGGACCGGGCTTGGCTTCACGGGGCTGGCCGATGCATTGGCGGCGCTCAACCTGAAGTACGACAGCGACGCGGCCATCGAGGCCGCGGAGGACATCATGCGTACCAAATGCCGCGCGGAGTTCGACAGCAGCATCGATATGGCCATCGAGCGGGGCGCCTTCGAGGGCTTCGATCCCGCCATCGAGCGCACCTCGGAGTTCGTCGGCATGCTGGAGCGTGAACTGCCGGAGGTGCATGACCGCATGATGCGGCACGGCAGGCGGAACATCAGCCTGAGCACGGTGGCGCCCACGGGCACGCTGAGCCTGCTCACGCGCACCAGCAGCGGGATCGAGCCGGTGTACATGCTGGGCTATACGCGGCGCCGCAAGGTGGTGCCGGGCGATCCCAAGGCCAAGGTGAGCTTCACCGATGCGCTCGGGGACCAGTGGGAGGAGTTCACGGTGCACCACCCTCGGCTGCTGGACTGGATGAAGGCGACCGGAAGGACCGATGGAAAGGAGAGCCCTTACGCCGGAGCCACGGCGAACGACATCGACTGGCACAGGCGCGTGAGGATGCAGGCCGTGGTGCAGAAGTACACCACGCATTCCATCAGCAGCACCATCAACCTGCCTTCAACGGCGACGGTGGAGGAGGTGGGCGGCATCTACCTGGAGGCCTGGCATCAAGGATTGAAGGGCATCACGGTGTACAGGGATGGCAGCCGGAGCGGTGTCCTCGTCTCCACCGATGAGAAGAAGGACGCGGCGCACCAGCCGGTGAAGCGCCCCGAGCGCCTCGAGGCCGATGTGCTGCGCTTCCATAACGAGACCGAGCCGTGGATCGCCGTGGTGGGGCTCCTTGACGGCAAGCCCTACGAGATATTCACGGGCAAGGCGAATGGCGGGTTCGAGCTGCCCAAATGGGTGAGCCGCGGATGGGTGGTGAAACGCCGCGACCCCAAGCGCGACAAGAGCATCTACGACTTGGAGTACGCCGATGCGGACGATTACAGGGTCACAGTGCAGGGCTTGAGCCGGACCTTCAATCCGGAGTTCTGGAACTACGCCATCCTCATCAGCGGCATGCTGCGGCAGGGGATGCCGTTGCCCCAGGTGGTGGACGTGGTGGCCAATCTCCATCTCTATGATGCCACGCTGAACACCTGGAAGAACGGGGTGGTGAGGGCGCTGCAGCGCTACATCCCCGATGGCACGCAGGCAAAGGGGCGGACCTGTCCGGATTGCGGCGACACGGAGGGGCTCTACTACGAGGAGGGCTGCCTGAAGTGCCGGAGCTGCGGGAGCACGAAGTGCGGATAGACTGATATCGGTCATCATATACGGATGGTAAAGTCCGATATTTGCGGGCATCACCGCCATGTGGAAGCGTCATGTCCTCATCGGTCTGCTCGTCGCCTATGGCGCCGGGTCATGGTTCGCCTACCAGGGCAGCGGGCGGAGCGACATCGCTGGCGCGGAGGTCCGGTCCGGGATGCGGGTGTGGCAGGAGAGCAACTGCGTGGGCTGCCACCAGCTCTACGGGCTCGGTGGATACATGGGCCCGGACCTTACCAATGCGCACGGCGACCAAGGCCCCGAGCGCATACGGACCTTCGTCCGCTACGGCACCGGGCGAATGCCGGCGCATGACCTCGATGACCGTGAGCTGGATGACCTGGTCGCCTTCCTGGCCTGGGTGGACCGGTCGGGCCGCAACCGCGTCCCGGCTGAGGCGGTGCATTGGACGGGCACCTATATCCTGGAGCCGCGATGACGGGCGTTGTCCGCTGGCATGTCACGCTCGCCCTGGCGATGCTCCTTGTGGCGCTCGTGCTCGGGGTGGTGGCCGCGCTCGCTTACCTGTCGCCGGAGGCGGCTGCTGTGCTGCCGTTCCAGCAATTACGGCCGATGCATGTGTCAGCGGCGCTGTTCTGGATCATCACCGGTGCGTCAGCCGTGGTGCTGCGCTTCAAGGACGATGCTTTCGGAGCTGCTCGGTCCACGGCACTGCACACGGCCTTCCTGGTCGTCTGGTCGGTGTCGCTTGTGCTGGTATTCGGCTCCTACGGCGCCATGCGCTTCGGCGGACGCGAGTACTGGGAGTTCCCGCCGATGATCGCTTTCCCGCTCCTGGGGGCCTGGCTGTTGCTGCTGCTGGACTACCTGAGGAGCTGGCACCGACGTGATTCCGACCCGCCGCTCTACGTATGGATGTGGACCACGGGAGTGGTGTTCTTCCTAATCACCTTCGTGGAGCAGAATCTCTGGCAGATCCCCTGGTTCAGGGAGAATTACATGCGTGAGCTCATCGTGCAATGGAAGTCCAACGGCGCCATGGTGGGCGCCTGGAACCAGATGATCTACGGCACGGCGCTCTACCTGATGGTGCGCATCAGCGGGGATGAGGGCCTGGCGCGTGGCCCGCGGGCCTTCGCCTTCTGGTTCCTCGGTCTCTCGAACCTCATGTTCAACTGGGGCCATCATATCTACAACGCGCCCACGGCCTCGTGGATACGACACCTGGCCTATGGGATCAGCATGGCGGAATGGGTCCTGCTCATCGGCATCGTGCGGGGGTTCCGCGCCAAGCTGGCCGAGCGCGGCCGCTTTGGGCACCGGGTCGCCTATCGCTTCCTGTTCGCGGCGGAGGTGTGGGTGTTCCTCAACCTCTTCCTCGCGCTCCTCATGTCGATTCCCGCGATCAACCGCTACACGCACGGCACGCACATCACTGTGGCGCATGCCATGGGAGCGACCATCGGCATCAATACCATGATCCTGCTGGGCGCGCTGGCCCACCTGCTGCATGCCGGCGTCAGAGGGGTTGGGGAGCGATGGATCGACCTCGGACGCCGGTTGGCCATGGGCAGCCTGCTCATCTTCTGGCTGGCGCTGCTCGCGACAGGGGCCATCAAGGGCTGGCGATCCACGGCGTTGGGCATCACCGATCACCAAGCGCTGATGCAGCCGCTGCAGCCGCTGCTCATTGCCTTCGCCGTGGCGGGAGTCGGCGTGATGACCGGCTTGGGTGCCGTGGCCGTGGCCTTGCTCCGCGCGGCCTGGTCGCCACGCCTCCTCCAGAGCGCTCAGCATGAACCCCTCGTGCAGGGGGCGGCCCGCACAGGGGAATCAAGGCCATGACAATGGAAGCCACTGCCGTTCCCGCAAGGGTCGCCGCTGAGCCCGACAGGGCCCTCAGTGCAGAGATCATCAGGCTGAAGCGCGAGCGCAACGCGGTGATCCTTGCGCACTACTACCAGACCCCGGAGATCCAGGAGCTCGCGGATTTCGTCGGCGATAGCCTTTCGCTGGCGCAGGCTGCCGACCGCGCTCGCGCCGAGGTCATCCTGTTCTGCGGCGTCCACTTCATGGCCGAGACGGCCAAGATCCTCAATCCTGGGCGGACGGTCCTGGTCCCTGACCTCGCCGCAGGATGCTCCCTGGCCGATGGCGCCCCTGCAGAGGCCTTCGCGCAGTTCCTTGACAGTCACCCCGATCATCTGGTGGTGAGCTACATCAATTGCAGCGCAGCCGTGAAGGCGATGAGCGACATCATCTGCACCAGCAGCAATGCGGTGCGCGTGGTGAACAGCCTGCCGGCGGACCGCCCTGTCATCTTCGCGCCGGACAAGCATCTGGGCGCCTATGTGCAGCGCATCACCGGCAGGCGCATGCTGCTCTGGGACGGAAGCTGCGAGGTGCACGAGGCCATCAGCGCCGACAAGCTGAGGCTGCTGATGGGAAAGCACCCCGAGGCCAAGCTCATCGCTCACCCGGAGTGCCCGCATGACATCCTCGCCGAGGCGGATCACGTGGGTTCGACCGCCTCGATGCTCGACTTCGTGCGGCGAGACGGGGGGCACGCCTACATCGTGGCCACGGAGGCGGGCATCCTTCATGGCATGCGAAAGACTGTGCCAGGCAAGTTGCTGATACCGGCACCGGTCTTCGCGGAGAACACCTGCGCCTGCAGCGAATGCCCCTACATGAAGCTGAATACGGTGCGGAAGATGCGCGATGCGCTGCTCGGATTGCGTCCGGAGGTGATATTGCCGGAAGCCGTCAGGGTCGGAGCTGAGCGGGCCTTGCGCCGGATGCTCGCGCTGGGATGAGACCGAGGGAGGTGATCGTGGTGGGGGGCGGGATCGCAGGCATGGCTTGCGCGGCCCGACTGGCACTGACGGCCGGGCATGGCGGTATGTCCATCGTGATGCTCACCAAGGCACCGGTCCAGGGTAGCAGCTCCTACGCCGCTCAAGGGGGGGTGGCGGCCGTGATGGACGGGGGGGACAGCTTCGAGCGGCATATCGGGGATACCCTCCGGGTGGGTGAGGGGCGGAATGACCGGAGGATCGTGGAGCTCGTGGTTCGCCAGGCGCCGGCGGTGATCAGGGAATTGCTCGCCCAAGGGGCGCGCTTCGATGCCGATGCCGATGGCCACCTGCTTCTGGCGCGGGAGGGTGGGCACAGCGCTGCCCGCGTGGTGCATCATCTCGACCGCACCGGTGAGGAGATCGTAAGGGTGCTGCGCCGTCAAGTGCGCGATGAGCCTTCAGTCACGTTGATGGAAGGGCAGCGCGTGGTCGACCTCCTGGTGAGGGAGGGCGACGAGAGGCGGTGCATCGGTGTGCGCGCCATCGACCTGGCCACGGGCGACATGCACGACCGGTTCGCTGATGCGGTGGTGCTGGCCACCGGAGGGATCGGACAGGTCTTCATGCACACAACCAATCCGCCGGATGCAACGGGTGATGGCATCGCGATGGCGGTGCGCGCCGGCGTCCCGGTGCGCGACATGGCCTTCGTCCAGTTCCACCCCACTGCGCTGCACACCGGTGCGCAGGGTCAGGTGCCGCTCATCAGCGAAGCGGTGCGGGGTGCGGGCGCACGCCTGCTGCGCCACGATGGCCGGCCGCTGATGGATGGCGTGCATCCATCTGGCGACCTTGCGCCGCGCAATGTGGTGGCCCGCGCGATACAGGAGGAGATGAGGCGATCGGGATTGCCGTATGCACTGCTCGATGCCGGTCCCATCGGCACCGCCCGCTTCATGCGGGAGTTCCCTGCCATCGACCGCGATTGCCGACGGATCGGCCTGGTGCCCGGGCGCGATCCGCTTCCGGTGATGCCGGCAGCGCATTACCTCTGCGGCGGCATCGCCACCGACGACAGCGGGCGTACCGCCCTGAGCGGGCTCTACGCACTGGGGGAATGCGCTGGCACCGGACTGCATGGTGCGGATCGCCTGGCGTCGAATTCGCTGCTCGAAGCGCTCGTCATCCCGCGCCGCGCCGCCGATGCCATCCGTGAAGCACCGCATTGCGAGGGAGGCTCGCTGCCACGGCGCCAATGGCCATCGAAGCTGTCGAGGTCGGCGCCAACGGGCGCACTGCGCGCCATTTCCGCGCTGCGTCATGCCATGTCCATGCATGCCGGCACGTTGCGCGATCCCGAGGGGCTGGCGATGGCCATGCGGATGGTGGCCAGGTGCGAGCGTGCCTTGGGGCCGATGTGGGTGCGCCGACGCTGGTCGCTGGAGCTCATCAATCTGCGGGATTTGGCCGCAGTGGCTCGAGCGGTGCTCGAAGGAGCCCTGGCAGAGCCTGTCAGCGCAGGCACCCATCACCTGGTGGACCGGAAGCCCGTTGAGCTGTGATGGCACGGGGAGAGCCGGCCATTGCGGGGCATGGTGCGGTTACAGTGCCCGCCGGTGCGGGGCGATTCTCATCAGGAATGATCGCAGGAATATGATGCGAATCAGTTCCGGTGATGAAGCTCCCCAGGAACTTCGCGTGATGCGCAGCCCAGAAACCGCGGCCGTGCGCGGCCCCCACACCTTCCACATCCCCGTCATGGGGCTGGGCTATACCATCGACACCCCGTTGAAGGTGGCCCATCTCGGCATCTCATCCGTGGTGTCCATCATCGAGGACGAGCTCATCGAACGGATGCGTGCGCACCACGCGGCCTTGAACGACGAGCCCTACGAGGCCATCCCCAAACCTTCCCCCGACCACCGCGCGCGGCGCATCACGGCCTACCTCGACCTGTTGCAGCGTCTGGTGGAGCGCAACACGGCGCGGGTGCGGGCCACGCCGCTGGCACCCGGCGCGGAGAGCGGCTTGTACTTCGAGCTTTTGCCACCGGGCTCACCCTTGCAGGAAAGGTACCAGCAGGTAATGGCCATGGCGCCGGGCCCCGAGCGCGAGATGGCAGAGGAGGCCTTGCGGGCGCGCATCACGCCGGGCGCCATCGATGTGAACATCATGGCCAAGATCGATCCCACGAATTACGGACCGGATGGCGTGCCCCTGCCCGATGCGTTCTGCGATGCCATGGCCGCCTTCCGCGGGTTCGCCAACAGCACACTCAGCTCCGCCGTGGTGCTCAGCGCGGGCTACAACCCCAGGCTCTACAACTACATCGCGCAGTTCGCCGACTTCCTGCCCGATGCGGAAGGGAAGCTGCGCAAGAAGGTCATCCTCAAGGTGAGCGACCTGCGCTCGGCCCAGGTGCAAGGGCGCTTGCTGGCGAAGAAGGGCGTGTGGGTGTCCGAGTTCCGGATCGAATCGGGCCTCAACTGCGGCGGACATGCCTTCGCGACGGACGGCCTGCTGATGGGGCCGATCCTGCAGGACTTTGCCGAGCACCGGAACGCGCTGGCCCAGGAGCTGTACACCACCTGCAACGAGGTGCTGGCGGGCCTGGGCAAGGCGGTGTTCCTAGAACTGCCGCCGCAGCGCATCACCGCACAGGGCGGCATCGGTACGTCGGCGGAGGACCGCTTCCTGCTGGAGCACTACGGCGTGGACGGCACCGGGTGGGGCAGTCCCTTCCTGCTGGTGCCCGAGGCCACCAACGTGGACGAGGCCACCCTGCACCAGCTCACCCACGCCCGTCCCGAGGACTTCTTCCTCAGCAACGCCTCACCGCTGGGCGTGCCCTTCCACAACTTCAGGCCGAGCAGCTCGGAGCAGCAACGGCTGGCCCGCATCGCCAAGGGACGGCCGGGCAGCCCGTGCTACAAGGAGTTCCTCAGCAGCAACACCGAGCTCACCGAGCGGCCCATCTGCACCGCCTCACGCC
>DDRC01000132.1:13347-37574 GCA_002342985.1 Flavobacteriales bacterium UBA2426 | reverse complement strand
TAGTACGGTCTCGGGGGCTCGGAGATGTGTATAAGAGACAGCTGGCACCGTGCATGGCCTCGACTTCCACGCCGGTGCGGTAGATGGTGCGCACCCGCATGGTGACGATCACCTCCATCTCCCCCACCGCGAACGTGCACTCCGCATGCTCGATCGGCAGCGGATGGCAATCGGGGATCAGCTCATGGGTCTTCTTCACCCCGAACAAGGCCGCCACACGGGCGCTCTCCAGCACATCGCCCTTGGGTACGCGCTTCTCCTTCAAGGCCGTGATGGTGGCCGCGTCGCTCACGGTGACCAGCGCCGTGGCCGTGGCCTCGCGCAGGGTGGTGGGCTTGTGGGTGATGTCGATCATGAATGCAGGCGAATTGTGAATGGTCATTGGTGAATGGAACCAGGATCGGCACCATTCGCTAATCGCCAATGACCATTCACCCTATCCATTGGATTTCCAAATATGCCCACCACCCTCCACGATCTCCTTCCCGAAGATGGGCAGCTCGGCCTTGATGCGGTCCACCACCCAGGCGACGGACTCACGTACCGCAGCACGGTGCGGGGCACTGGCAAAGACCATGAAGCACAGCTCGCCGGCTTTGATCGTGCCCAGGCTGTGGTGCACGTGCAGGCAGGTCATGCTGGGCCACTTCGTGAAGGCCTCCTCGCGGATGGCGGTCATGCGCTCCAGAGCCATGTCGCGGTAGGCGGTGTATTCGATGGCGATGACACGGGCGACGTTCACGTCGCCGTGTCCATCACGTTGGTCTGCCCGCACCTGGCCCAGGAAGATCTCGTGGGCACCGATGTCCGTGCGGGTGGCGTGCTTGGCGATGCTCGTGGCGATGAAGGCCGGATCGATCGGCCCTTCCACGAAGATGTCCTTCGCCTTGTGCTTCTTCTCGGGACTCATCCTCCTGCGAATGGTGGCAGCACGGCGATCTCCTCATCTCCCGACAAGGACACCTCCCCGCTCACGATCACGCGGTTCACGGCCAAAGCATAGCTCAGCTCATTCAACCCTTCGACGCGTGCAGCGAGCAAGGCCTTCAGCTCGGCCGTGTCCGCGGCTACCAGCTCCAAGCAATCGGTGCCGGCGCGCTCCGCAATCATGCCGAACAAGAGGACCCTCATGGATCAAAGATCGCCCGGCGCGTTGATGTTCCGGAACAGGTCGCCGGGCCAGCCATCGCGGCCGGGAATCACTTCCACGAAACTGGTGCGGACCTGCGAAAGGGCATCGCCCATCTTCAGCACCTCCAGCTCCACGCAACGGCGGAAGGCGGGCTGGGCGCTTCGGTGGTAGGCGGCGGCCAAAGGCTCAATCAAGCCTTCATGCCGCGGCACCACCGCATCGGTGGAGGTTCCGAGCTGCGCCTTCAGCATGTCGAATAGCCGGTCATTCAGGGCCGGCATGTCGCAGGCGATCACCAGCAGCCTATCGTTGCTGGCGTAGCGCATGGCGGTGGTGACCCCTCCGAGGGGCCCCTTGCCGGGCCATTCATCCGCGATCACGAACGGGCCCACATGGCCGTACTTCTCGGGCTCGCCGATCACGAGCAGCTCAGCGCAATGCGCATCCAATCTGTCAAGCGCGCAATCCAGCAGGCTCCGTCCCGCCCATTCGATCAAGGCCTTGTCGCGGCCCATGCGGGAGCTCCTGCCGCCTGCGAGCACCACGCCGGTCCAGCTCATGCGCGTGCGATCCATTGAACCTCAACCAATGCACCTTGTTCCAGATCACGAGCTCCGGCCGGCAAGATCGCGAGCGCATCGGCGCGAACCAGCGTGGCGAGCATGTGCGACCCCTCATCCGGCAGGAGCTCCACCTTGCCGCTGCGTATGAGCGCGGCACGGAACTCCGATCGCTCGCCCTTGAGCGTTACGGCATGGGCGAGCGGTAGCTGCTCCATCCTCTGCCATGGGTCCGTCTGCCCCTGCATCGCTCTCAGGTAGGGCAGCACATAGGCATACCAGCAGACCAGTACGGCCCGCGGATTCCCCGGCAGAGCGAAAACCGGCCTCCCGCGCAGCGTAGCGAAGAGCATGGGCTTGCCCGGCTTCTGGCGGACACCGTGGAAATGGATCGCTGCACCGAGCTCCACCAGGACATCACGCACCAGATCGTGGTCCCCGACGGAGACACCGCCTGTACTGATGACCACATCGTTGACCGCTATCGCCTGCATCAGCGCGTCCCGGATCTCCCCGCGTTCGTCAGCGGCGGGATAGGCGGCTCCTTCCACATCGCAGCCGGCCTCGCGCACCGCTGCGATCAACATCCATTCGTTGCTCGAGTGGATTCGCCCCGCGATAGGCATGCCCTCCTCGATGAACTCTCCACCGGTGCGGACCACGCCAACCGAGGGTCCTCGGGAAACAGGCACTTCCGATAGCCCGCTGCTCAGCAGCAAACCCACGCTTGCTGGGTCTATCCGCGAGCCCTTCGTCAGCAGCAGCTCACCGCGCATGAAGGACTCACCCTTCCGCCGGATGTTGGCGCCTTGCCCGACCTGCGCTCCTTCGAGCCTGAATGTGCCGCCCTCAGCGCGACCGTGTTCCTGCATCACCACCGCCCAGGTGCCCGGGGGGACCTCCGCCCCGGTGAAGATGCGCACGCACTCACCTGTGGTGACGACGCTGCCAAGGGACTGGCCCGCTTGGAGTGCGCCACGGATGCGCCAAGGCCCAGGTCCATCACCTACGGCATAGCCATCCACCGCGCTCATGTCGAACCTCGGATGATCATCCTGCGCATAGGCATCTGATGCGAGAACCCGCCCCCACGCGTCACCCAAGGGCACGAACTCCATGGCCGTCTGCCGGATATGCGCCATCAGGATCCGCTTGGCCTCTTCAACCGTGATCATACCTGTCATGGCTTCGTGCCAGCGAAGATGAGCATGGGCGCCCGGCATCCGGCGCCCGGGTGCCATCGGGCCCATCACCCAGATGAGCAGCCCGGGATGACGCCACATGCCCAAGCCACGGCGCGATGTCCGTGTGAGGTGCTTTACCCCGTGGCCCGCCCTGCCGTCGCGCCATCCCCGAGGTTGATTGGCGCACCTACCCCGCCGCACCCATAGCATCCGGCCGCAAACGCGGCCGGAGAAGCGCCCAAGGATGTACCTGGCTCCAAGGCACACCCCGTGAACCCGCGCAAAGCGTCTGAGCCAGACTGGACCGCAGCGAACCGGCCATGGCGAAATGCCAGGCGATGACCGCCGGCAAGGCGCCATTGGGATCAGGCGGGCATAGCGATGCAGAAGGTGCTCCAGTGCCCCGTGCGCTGGTCGAAAACGGCGAGCTCCGCATTGCGGGGGTCAATACCCCGCAGGAAGGCCTCTGCCATCCCGCTCATCCGCACTGCAACCGCACTGATCACCTCGGCCGGCACCCCCCTCATGTCACAGCCATCCTGCTCCTCGGTGATACGGCCCGCGAACAGGTCGCTGCGCATCAAACCCTCCCCCGGTCCAGGGCCGTGCAGCCAGACCACTTGTCCTTGAGCGGCATGGACTCCACCGGAGATCAAGGGCACGCGCAAGTCCCGGCAAGCCTCATCGATGACGCGCTTCGCATGGAGGTCATCCGTGCAATCCAGCACAAATCGATGTCCCCTGAGGAGCTGTCGCGCATTGCCGTCATGAAGGAACGCATCCACGGGCCGAAGGCCACTGGCCCCTTTGGCCATCAAGCGGGAAATGGCCGCCTCCACCTTGGGCCTCCCGATGTCCGCAACGTCGTAGAGCGGCTGCCGCCCGGGATTCCCGGCCTCAACCCGGTCTCCGTCGATGATGGTGAGCCCGATGCCGGGCAGGGATGTCAGCTCCTGCAGGACAGCGCAGCCCAGTGCCCCTGCACCGACCACTGCTAGGCCCGCACTTGCCGCAGCGTTCTCCATGCGGGCGAAGGTAGACGAGCGCTATTCCGTGTAGGCGAGCTCGAATGCGGCGCTGATGGTGCGCGTGGCACCGCCCACGGGAGCGTGCAGTCTACCGCTCACCGTACCCTTGATGCGATTAGAGCCGGTGTCGTGGCCGGTGATGGCCACATTGGCGGGATCGGAGTCGTTCGACCGCCAGGCCAGCCCGAGCCGGTCGGTGTAGAGCACATGGTTGATGCTCTCTCCGGCGGCATGCGTGCCGACGGACGTGGAATCCAGCTCCAAGGTGAGCGTGGCGCCGTTGGTCTGTATGCCGTTCACGGTGAGGACCACCGCCCGGTCAGCGAAGAGCGAGGCATTGGCGCAGAAGTCATCGGGACCGATCGTGGCCTGGAGCCTGAATCCACTCACGCCGCAGTTGGCGGGCGATTCCAGGGAAGGGGCCGGGGCATCGTCCTTGCCGCAGGCATGGAAGAGCAGGGCGCAACAAGCAAGAAGCGCAGGGAGCGGTCTCATCGGTTGACTTTCCCGGGCATGGCGATCACCATGCCAGAGCATGATCATTCACCAGTTGACCATACCACGTCCAGGTTGCCCTGAAGCGAACGGGAGGTGCCGTTCAACTCATTGTACAGCACCGCGTTGAACTGCGCCTTGAGGGCATGGGCGGCGGTATCGACCAGGGTGATGGTGATCGCTCCCGGCTGCTGTGGCGCAACCACGTAGGACGATCCGTTCTCCATGAAAAGGATGCCGTTCGAGGCCTCCGTGATGGCCTGGGTACCTGTGGCGAGTGAATCCACTTGGATGACCAAGGAGGTTCCCGTCAGGCTCACGCCTGTGACCACCACGGACGACCCGTCGCCGGTGGCCAGCACCTGGGCGCCTGCGCAGTAATCGGAACCGTTCACCTGGGCCTGCAAGCGCGCCCCGTCATTGCCGCAGGTGCTCGGCAGCAGGCCGGTGTCACGGGCGAGGTCCTCGGAATCCTTGAGGCAGGCGGTGAGCAGAGCGGCGGCGAGCAGGAAGTGCAAGGGATGATGGATGCGCATGGCGTGGGCCCCCTGTTGCGGGGCGGGGGCTTTAACGCGGCCGGGCTCCGGAAGGATACGAAGCAAGGGCCCCCGGGCACCTTGCGGAACCCGGGGGCCGATCGGGCAAGGCACCAAGGACTACTGCACCACCACGCGCTGCATGGCGTAGCCTCCTGCGTGGGCCACACGAAGGACGTACTCACCGGGCGCTACGCCCTGCAGCCCCATCACGGTGTGCCTGCTGGCGTTGACCCCGATCGAGCGGGCAATGCGGCCAGTGACATCCAAAAGTTCCATGCCGGACACTTGGGCGAGGCGGCCGAGATCGATGGTGATGGCCGCCACCGCAGGGTTCGGATAGACCCGCAGGCCGGCCGAGTCCCGCTCCTCCATGCCCACGCCGCCCACGGTGACCTCCACCGGGGTGCGCGGGCTTTCGCATATCACGCCCTCCGCTTCCACCTCCCAGTCGTAGAAGAAGTAGTAGAAGTTGAGCGCGTTCGCGCCCGTAACGCTGCTGCTGGTTATGGCGCCCACGGTGCCCAACGCGTAGGGATACTGCGGATTGCTGCCGTTGCCATCGCGCCAGAGCTGCGGGTTGCCGCCCACTACCCGGAGGCCATAGTCGCCTGCCGCGGGCACGCCGAAATTGAGCGTGACGCGGCTTTCGCCGTTCGGGATGGCCACCACCTGCGAGGCCACGGTGCTGCCATTGCTGCGATCCACCAAAGCGATCGTGCGGTTGCCGGCGCCATTGGCATACACCTTCACGCTCACGATAGTGAAGGGCTCATAAGCCGTGAAGAAGGGGTAGTTGTCGGCATTGGTGTGGAACTGGCCAGGGGCCGCGGTGGAGAGCCGGTCCTGGGGACCGCCGTACCACTCGCCGCCGCCATGCATGGTGCCAGCGGCAACGTAATAGGTGGTGCTTGCATTCAGGAAGGGCGTGGTGAAGCCGTTGCCGCTGGCAACGGGCGCTCCGCCCACCGGGACATCATACCAGTTGATGTTCGTCCCCGTGGCGATCAGGTCCGCGGTGCCCGGCGAGGGCAGCGAGACATCATCGGCCTGGGGGGCATCCGGCGCATCCAGCACCGTCACTTCGATGGGGGCGCTGGTGAACAGCGCGCAGGTGCCTTCGATGGTGACCGTGTAGCTGCCGCTGGCGCTCACGGTTATGCTCTGGCCAGTGCCTCCGCCCGTCCAACTGTAAGCGCTGGCCGCAGTGCTGGCGAGCGTCACCGACCCGCCCTCGCAGAAGGTGACAGGGCCATCGGCCGTCACCGCAGGAGTCTCATCGGGGCTCTCCTCCACGAAGAAGCTCGCGGTGGCTGTGCAGCCCCCATCGTCGATCGTGACGCTGTAGCTGCCAGGAGCCGTCACCTCGATGGTCTGGGTGGTGGCGCCATTGCTCCACAGGTAATCATAGCCGGCATCGGCGGAAAGGGTGACCGCATCGCCGAGTCCACATAGGACGGGATCGCCCACTGGCGTGATGGTGGCCACCGGTGCGATGCAGGTACCCTCGATGATGGTCACGTACTGGTCGGCGGCGAGATCGTTGAAGGTCTCCACCAGACCGCTGGGCCAGCGCACGGTGAGCGTGGGGATGGTGGTGTGCTGCCCGAGCCCGAAGAGGCCGGCGAAGGTCGTCACCATGCCGTAGCTCTCACCGGCACGCACCTCGCGGATCTGCGTGCCCCAGGGCCCGGTGATCGTCATCCTGGCGCCCACGGCGTCGCGGTTGCTCACCGTGCCCTGCAGGCGCACGCCGAACCAATGGTTGCTGTTGCCGTTGTTCATCCAGAGGCGATCCGGATTGGCGTTGTCCGGCGTGATGTAGTTGCTGCCGTAATTCGCGAACACGTCCACGAAGCCATCGCTGTTCAGGTCGCCCGTGGCAAAGCTGTGGAGGGCCTTGTTCGCCGGCATGAGCCCGGTGATGCGTGTGAAGGTCCCGTCCCCGTCGTTCTTGAAGAAGTACTCCACGCCGCCGCTGATCAGGATGTCCACGAAGCCATCGTTGTCGAAGTCGGCGAACTTGCTCTGGAGCATGAAGCCACCGAACTCCAGGCCACTGCCGGCCGTGATCTCCGTGAACTGACCGGCGCCGTTGTTCTCGAAGAGCTGGATGGTAGCGTCGTGGTTGGTGATCACCAGGTCGAAGTCGCCGTCGTTGTCGATGTCCCCGAAATCAGCCGACCAGCTCTGGTTGCGCACCTGCACGCCGTAGGCAGCGGCCTGGTCCGTGTATTGGTTGCTGCCGTTGTTCACGAACAGGCGGTTCCAGCGGCGGGGGTCGTCGGGGTTGTTCACCCCTTGGCGGCACTTGGCGATATAGAGGTCGAGGTCGCCGTCGTTGTCGAAATCGGTCCACACGCTGCCGTAGTTCCCGCTCATGTCACTGCTCGGGCTGGTGGTGTAATCGATGATATCCGCATAGCTGAGCGCGCCACTGCCGTTGTTGAGCCATTGGCGCGGGGCCCCGTCATCGTGGCACGACCAGTAATCGTTGTGCCCGTCGTTGTTGATATCGGCGATGTTCACGCACTGCGTGAACAGATTGCCGTTGTTGAGGCTGGTGAGCGTGCCATTGCCGACGGAAGCGATGCTCATGTAATGCACCCCGTCGTAGCTGCCACCGCTGATCACGTCCTTGTGGCCGTTGTTGTCCACATCGGCGGCTGCGAAGCCCCACTGCCCGCTACCGCTCATGTTGCCGTAGCCCACCGAAGTGAAGCTGCCATCGGCGTTCTGGTAGTCCACCACCAGTTGGCGTGCGTTGTTCAGCTTGAGGATGTCATCCAGGCCATCGCCGTTCATGTCCACCACGCCCATGCAGCCGCCACTGACGCTGGCGCTCATCAAGGAGGTGGAGTTCGTGAAGGACAGCTGGGCATGGAGCGCGGCTGGCGCCAACGCAAGCGCTGCCGCCCAAAGGGTCGAACGTCCGATCATGGGAAGGGGTGGTTGTGGTTCCGGTTGAATTCTGCTTGCAGGCGGCCCCAAGGTAGGGGAAGCCGGGTCATTCACCGGAAACCTTCGCTGCGCTGGCTGGAGATCCTACCGCGGCCGAGGCCTGTGCATCGCCCGTCTGGCGCCTGATGCTCTCGCGGTGGATGGCGTCCATGAACTCGTTCACGAAGGCCTGACTGAGGCCCAGGTGCGCGGCCAAGCGCGATTGGCGGCGCATGATGCGCTCCCAGCGCTCCGGCTGGAGGATGGCGACCTGGTGCGTGCGCTTATGGTCTCCGATCCGCTCTGCAATGTCCATCCGTGCCCCGAGTTTCTGGGCGATCTCCTCGTCCAGCTGGTCGATCAAGTCGCGCAGCTCATCCAGCCGGTCCCGCATGCCCGGCGTGGGTGCGGCCTGCCTGAAGATGAGGCCATCCAGCATACGGGCGAAGCCCTCAGGCGTGAGCTGCTGGTCCGCATCGCTGCGTGCGGAAGCGGGGTCGGGATGAACCTCCACCATCAGGCCGCTGAAGCCCAGGTCCAATGCCTGTTGGGCGACCTGCCCGATGCGCTCCGCATTGCCGGCGATGTGGCTGGGGTCGCAGAGCAGCTCCAGCTCCGGGTGGGCCGCCTTCAGCCGGATCGGGAACTCCCACATGGGGCTGTTCCGGTAGGGCGTTCGCTCGAACCAATTGAAGCCCCGGTGCACGGCAGCCAAGCGCCGCAGGCCTGCCCGCTGGAGCCGCTCCAGCGCTCCCGTCCACAGGTGCAGATCGGGATTGATGGGATTCTTCACCAGCACCGGGATGTCCACCCCTTGAAGTGCATCGGCGATCGCTTGGACGCTGAACGGATTCGGCGTGGTGCGCGCACCGATCCAGAGCATATCAACCCCCGCCCGAAGGCAGGCCTCCACGTGGTGGGGTGTTGCCACCTCGGTGGCGACCAGGAGGCCCGTCTCCTGCTTCACGCGCTGCAGCCAGTCCAAGGCAGCATCCCCGGCTCCCTCGAAGGTACCGGGCCGGGTCCTGGGCTTCCAGAGGCCTGCCCGGAACGCCTTCGCGCGACCGTCCGCCTTGAGGGCCCGGGCGGCAGCCAGCACCTGGCCCTCGCTCTCAGCGCTGCAGGGGCCTGCCACGACCAAGGGACGATCGAGTCCAAGTCCCCATTCGACCAATGGGGCGGGGGTGAGCTGGGCATTCGCCACGGTGATCAAAGGTATCGGGTAACGGATAAGCAGCGGCAACGGTTCGTGGAGCATCCCCGATAGCTTTACCCGCCGAAACCCGGGTCACTCGCTACCTCCAGGATGTCTACCGACAGGCGCAGCCTCATCTTTTATATGATCGCGCTGGTGGTCTTCGGGGGCATCATTTATACCCTCCTTGACCGCGGCGCCCTGCTTCGGCCCCAACTGGCCGAAACGCTGTCCCCGGCGGATCCGGGTGAGCCCTTGGGGCTCTTCGGACGCACGCTGGCCGGCAACATCCGGCACCCCTTTGCCGTGCTGCTCCTGCAGGTGGTGGCCATCATCGCATTGGCCCGGCTCTTCGCCTACCTGTTCGCCCGGCTGGGCCAGCCATCGGTCATCGGCGAGATCGTGGCTGGCATCGTGATGGGCCCGAGCGTACTGGGCTACTGGCTGCCCGGGACCTTCAAGGTGCTCTTCCCCGAGGGGTCGTTGGAGAGCCTGCACCTGCTCAGCCAGATCGGCTTGGTGCTGTTCATGTTCGTCATCGGCATGGAGCTGGACCTGGGGGTGCTCCGCGGGCGCCTGCACACGGCGGTGGTCATCAGCCATTCGAGCATCATCGCGCTGTTCGCCATCGGATCGGCGCTGGCCTACGCGCTCTACCTCGACTTCGCGCCGCCCACCATCGCCTTCCGCTCCTTCGCCCTCTTCATGGGAATCGCGATGAGCATCACAGCCTTCCCGGTGCTGGCGCGGATCATCCAGGAGCGGGGCCTCACGCGCACGCGTCTGGGTGCCATGGCACTGGCCACCGCCGCATCGGATGATGTTGCTGCATGGTGCATCCTGGCCGCCGTGATCGCCATTGTCAAGGCCGGCACGATGGTGAGCGCGCTCTACACCATCGGGGCATCGGCGCTCTACGTGGCCTTCATGCTCGGGGTGCTCCGTCCTTTCCTGCGCCGTGTGGGCGATGCGCATGGCGAGCGCCGTACCATGGGCCGTCCGCTCGTGGCCGGCATGTTCCTGGTGATGCTGGCCAGCGCCTGGACAACGGAGGCGATCGGCATCCACCCCCTGTTCGGGGCCTTCCTTGCCGGGGCCATCATGCCCTCCAACCTCAATTTCCGCAAGCTCCTCATCGGCAAGCTCGAGGACGTGAGCGTCGTGCTGCTGCTCCCGCTCTTCTTCGTGTTCACCGGGCTGCGCACGCGCATCGGCCTGCTCACCAATGAGCACCTGTGGTGGACCTGCGCACTGGTGGTGGTCGTGGCCGTTGCGGGCAAGAGCCTGGCCGCAGCCATCGCGGCGCGCATCACCGGCCACAACTGGAAGGAGAGCCTCAGCATCGGCGCCCTGATGAATACGCGCGGCCTCATGGAGCTCGTGGTGCTCAACATCGGCTACGACCTCGGGGTCATCAGTGCGGAGCTCTTCGCCATCCTGGTGATCATGGCGCTCGTGAGCACCTTCATGACCGGACCTGCGCTCAGCCTCATCGACCGTGTCTTCCGCGGGCCCGCGGACGAAGCGCCTGCAGCACCTGCGCCCGGCTGGCGGGTGCTCCTCTCCTTCGGCCAGCCCGAGAGCGGGAGGCGCGCACTTCGGCTGCTGCGGCAGCTGGCGGGCGGGGAGCATGGCCGCACAGAGGTCACCGCCCTGCATGTGACGCCGAGCGCCGATGTGAACCCGATCGACAGCCATGCCTTCGAACGGGAGGGCTTCAAGCCCGTGCTCCGCGAAGCCGATCGCCTTGAGCTCAAGGTGCATGCCGAGCACCACGTGAGCGGCGATGTCGGCGCCGATATACTGCGCACCGCGAACAGCGGGGGCTACGACCTGCTGCTGGTCGGCGCCGGGAAGCCCCTGCTCAAGGGCACCTTCCTTGGCGACCTCCTCGGCTTCACGACGCGGGTCATCGACCCTGGCAAGCTGATTGGATCGCTCACGGGCAAGGAGAGCCTGATCCCTGCCGATGACCAGCTGGACCCCAAGGTGCGCCAGCTCATCGAAGAGGCGCAGTGCAGCGTGGGCGTGCTCATGGACAAAGGCCTCGACCGCGCCCGTCGCGTGCTGCTCGCACTCGGGGCCCCAGGTGACCTCTTCCTCCTGCATTACGCGGAGCGCCTGCTCACGGACCCCGAAGCAAGGCTCACCATCCTCGATGCGACCGGACTGACGCAGCGCGACCCTTCGTTCCGCAACGGAGCGCAACGCCTGTCGCAGATCGGCCCCGACCGGGTCGCTCTGCTCCTGCACCGATCGGTCGATGGGGCCGTCCTCTCCGAGCAGGACCTGCTGCTCACCAGCTACAAGGGCTGGAGCCGTGCCGCAGAGCAGCGCGCCTCATGGCTCGAGCAGGTGCCGAGCACCCTCATCCTGCGCCCTTAGGGCGGCGCTCATCCGGCCGCCGCTCCGCCAGCCAGGCCTTCGCTTGTGCCTCCGTGCTGAAGACCTTGATCTGGAAATCCGGCGGGAAGTAGCTGAAATAGAGCTTGGCCACGGCCTCGCCCATTGCATCGGAGGCGGTGACGGCCAGCGCAACCAGGCCGCTCCTGCCGCGCTCCGGCTCGAAGTGGTTCTGCATGGTGATGTCCAGGTCGAAGTCGATGCCTTCCGGGATGACCGTATGCATTACGTAGGGCCCTTGGCCGCCGAGTTCCGCCCGCACCCTGCGGTTCTCCTCGAAACCGGCCCGATCGAGCGTGACATCATTCCGGAAACGCTGCTCGATGTAGCCCGGGGCAATCAGCGCCATGGACGCGCAGCGTGTCTGGATGGTCCTCGGGATGAATGCCATGGTGATCGGTGATGGATGGGCTCCGCCACAGCCAATGTACCACACCAGCGCCGCTGCCCGCTACCAGCGCAGCGCCACCTTGCCCGAGGTGGCACCGCTTGCCAGCAAGGCATGCGCACGAGGGAGCTCACCCGCCTCGAACTCGGCATGGACGTGCGGCCTCAGCAGCCCATCCCGATGGGCCCGCACCGCTTCCTGCAGGCAGCGCGCCACCAGGTCGGGCTTGTGATCGCCCAGCTTCAGCATGTTCACGCCGAGCACGCTCTTGCTCTTCATCATGAGGAAGATGGGCATGAGCAGGCCCATGCGCCAGATGAAGCGGGCCGTTCCGAGCGCACCCATCGCTCCGCGCTCAGCGCCGCCGAAAAGGACCAAGCGGCCACCGCTGCCGAGCAGGCGCATGTCGCGCGGATAGGTCGTTCCAGCAACGGCATTGAAGCTGGCATCGAGCCGGTGCCGACCGAGGTTGCGGTTCACCTGGTCGGCATAGTCGCCAGTGGACCGGTCCACCGCCTTTGCGGCGCCGAGGCTGCGCACGAAATCGGCCTTCGCAGCGCTGCCCACCACCGCATGCACTTCGCAGCCCGCGCTCACCGCCAGCTGCACCAGCAGGTGCCCGACACCGCCGGCCGCACTGTGCACCAGGACTCGCTCGCCGGCCTGCAGGGGGCAGAGCACCCGAGCTGCATACCAGGCCGTTGAGCCCTGCGTGGCCAGCGCCGCCGCCTCCCCCAGCGCGAGGCCCTCAGGAATGACCGCGCAGGCGCGATGGTCCGTGACGGCGCGCTCCGCATAGCCGCCGAATCGCGTCATGGCCACCACGCGCCGGCCGAGGAGGCCATCGGGGACGGTCGCGCCGACCTGCGTCACACGGCCCACCACCTCATAGCCGATGATGCTGGGCAGCGGAGGGGCTTCGCGGTAGAGCCCGCGCACGGCCATCGCATCCGCGTAGTTGAGCCCGAAGCCCTCGCACTGGATCAGCACCTGGCTGGGCCCGGGCTGAGGGTCCGGGTGCTCGCGTAGCGCAAAGGCCGATGCCGGCTCTCCGTGGCGTAACAACGTCCAGGCCTTCATGCTTGCGGTATTGCGCCCGAGAGCACCACCACGAACTCACCGCGCGGCTCATGGGCGGCGAAATGCGCGATGAGCTCGGAGAGCGTGCCCCTGATGGTCTCCTCGTGCAATTTGCTCAGTTCGCGCGAAACGCTCGCGCGCCGCTCAGGGCCGAAGGCCGCGCCGAACTCCTGCAAGGTGCGCAGCAGGCGATGCGGGCTTTCGTAGAAGACCATGGTCCGCTCCTCGGCCTTGAGGGCATCGATGCGCGACCGGCGGCCCTTCTTGTGCGGCAGGAAGCCCTCGAAGGCGAAGCGCTCGCAGGGAAGGCCGCTCACCACCAGCGCCGGCACGAAGGCCGTGGCACCCGGCAGGCATTCCACCCGCAGGCCGGCGCGTAGCGACTCGCGCACGAGCAGGAAGCCGGGGTCGCTGATGGCTGGCGTGCCGGCATCGCTCGCCAGCACAAGCCGCTCACCGCCCAGCATCCGCCGCACCAGCTGCTCCACCATGCGGTGCTCATTGTTCACATGGAAGCTCACCAGCGGCTTGGCGATGCCCAGGTGCTGGAGCAGCCGCCCCGTCACCCGGGTGTCCTCGGCCACCACGGCATCCGCCTCGGTGAGCGCACGCTTCGCGCGCAGTGTGATGTCCTCCAGGTTGCCGATCGGCGTGGGGACGAGGATGAGGCTGGTGACGGTGGCGCTCACTTCCAGGCCTTGATGAAGTCGCGCAGCAGGGCGTGGAGATCGGCGAACTCGGTCAGCGGGAGCGTCTCCGCGCGATCCTGGATGTCATGATAGTGCCCGATGCCGCCCAGCGTGTAGATGTAGATGGCGGGGACGCCGCGCCGCACGAAGGGGCAATGGTCGCTGTTGCATGCCGGCCCCCTTGCCTTTACTTCCTTCAGGTAGCCCTTGGCGCCGTTGATGGCCACCAGGCGGTCGTAGGCCTTCGGCTGCTCCGTCGCGTTCACCACCATGATGCCATCATCGCCGGTGCCCAGGATGTCGAGGTTGACCATCATGCGAACCTGCTTCCAGTCGATGGGGCGATCCACCGCGCACCACTCGCTTCCCACCAGGCCGGCCTCCTCGCCGGCGAAGGCCACGAAGAGCAGGTTGTGGCGCGGAGCCTTGCCCTTGGCCGCGAAGTGCTCGGCGAGGCTCAGGAGCATGGCCGTGCCGCTGGCGTTGTCGTTGGCCCCAGGGAACAGCGCGTCCGGCCCCATCCGGCCCAGGTGGTCATAGTGGGCCCCGATGACCATCCATTTGCGGCCCTTGCCCTTCACCATGCCCATCACGTTGCGCGCCGGCCTGCGGGCAAGCAGCTTGTTGGCCACGCGGAGGGTGACGCTCGCGGAGGAGTCCGTGAGCGCATCGCCGGCCACCTCGATGAGGGGGAAGGGCTCTGCATCCTGCGCGACGCTCCAAGTGAGCTTCTCCACGCGCTTGAGCACGGGACCCCGGGCCATCAGGTCACGCTCCCATTGCCTGAAGAGGCGGAGCGAATCCGCATTGCGCGTTGCCGGCCATTGAACGCACGCGGCCTTGCCCGTGAGCACGCCCATGGTCATGCGCCGGCGCTCCGGCGCACCCAGGTCGCCGGGACCGATGTGCGCGATGGCATAGGTGCCCTGCACGCTGCCGCTCTCGGGATCCACCAGGAACTCGCTGCCCGGGGCGAGGCGCCGGCCATCGATGGCCACCGAGAGCGTGTCGGGGAAGCTGTTCACATTGAATTGGAACGGCTGGTAGTAATCGGCTTTCACCGGCTTCAGTCCGAAGCGGGCGAATTGCGCGGCTATCCACTCCGCTGCGCGCGCATCACCATCCTGCACATACCCGCGGCCATGGAACGCCGGCGAGGTAAGCGTATCGAGCCAGGCGCGCGCACGGGCCGTGACGTCATCCTGGCCCATCGCCGCTGAAGCGATGAGGCCCAGCACCCCGGATAACCAGCGCCGATTCATGCGAAACGGCGCTGCAGCAGTTCGATGAAGGTCTCCAGGGCCTCCGGAGCGGGCGGCTTCTGGAGCTTGGCGAGCAGTTCGCCCTCAAGGATGGCCATTGCGACCTGCGCATCCGCAGCGGCGTTGAGACGGGCGATGCCGGACTCGTAGGCGCCCTTGTCGCCCCCGAAGAGCTCTGCGGTGAACCAGAACTTGTGGCTTACGGAAATGGCCTTCCCGAGGTCGTTTATACGCGCCTTCTCCAGGCGCTCGGCCAGGGACTCCGGCGCTTTAGCCGCTGCCGGCGGCGCAGGACTGGCCGCGGGTTGCGGCGGCTGCGGCTTCTCCTCCACGGTGTCGGTAATCGCCTCGATCAGCGAGATCTGCCGGGGGTCAGCCGGACGGGTATCGAGCCGGATCGACGGCGTTGGCGGCGCAGCCGGGGCCGGAGCGGGCTCGAGCGGAGGGGCCGCCTTCGACGCCTTGAGGTGCGCGTTCTCCCGGGCCTTGTGGCGCAGCCCCACGAGCCGTTCGTAGAGCTCACGCGCATCGCCAACGGCCCGATCCAGGCCATCGAGCCCCAACGAACCGCTCTGCAGGCCCTCCCCGGCTCGCTGCAGCGATGCGATCAACGCCGTCATCGGCCGGTATCCCTTGTCGTCGCTCATGTGCATCGGACCGTTCCCGCAGGTCCCGGACGAAGATCCCTATTTTCGCCGCACCCGCAAAACGCCTCGGCATGCGCCGCTGGCGCTTCCGCCCAAGCGATGTTCCTGGAGCATACCGGCAGCCGCGCACCCCGCAAGGGCTGGATCGAGGTCATCTGCGGCAGCATGTTCAGCGGCAAGACGGAGGAGCTCATCCGGCGGCTGCGCCGCGCGGAGTTCGCCCGGCAGCGTGTGGAGATCTTCAAGCCCAGCGTGGACACCCGCTACGCGGAGGCGGAAGTGGTGAGCCATGACAGCACCAGCATCCGCAGCACGCCGGTGCCGAGCAGCAGCAACCTCTTGCTGCTGGCTGGCGATATCGAGGTGGTGGGCATCGACGAGGCGCAATTCTTCGATGAGGGGCTCCCTCAGGTATGCAGCGAGCTGGCCTCCTCGGGCGTGCGCGTCATCGCCGCCGGGCTCGACATGGACTTCATGGGAAGGCCGTTCGGGCCGATGCCGCGCCTGATGAGCATGGCCGAGTACGTGACCAAGGTGCATGCCATCTGCATGCGCTGCGGGGGCCTTGCCAACTTCAGCCATCGCATCAGCACCGGCGAGGAACTGGTGCTGCTCGGCGAGAAGGACAGTTACCAGCCGCTCTGCCGCGCCTGCTTCGACCAAGCGCTGGCCCAACCCGTCGCCGAGCGCCGATGACCGCCATCGGCCACAGGCTATCGCAGCTGGCCGAAGCCGCCGGCGCCCACTGGGCTCAGCGCTGCAGCGACCCGCAGATCGCGCACCTCAGCATCGATTCGCGCAAGCCCTTCTCCGCCGCTGATACGCTCTTCATCGCCCTGCGGGGCGAGCGGCACGATGGACATCGGTTCCTGCGCGAGCTGTACGCCCGCGGCATCCGCAACTTCCTGGTGAGCGAGCCGCGCCATGCCGAAGGGCTGGAGGAAGCCAATGTGCTCGTGGCGGCAGACACCCTGGACGCGCTGCAGCGCATGGCCGCCTGGCACCGCGGGCTGCACACCGCGCCCATCATCGGCATCACAGGCAGCAATGGCAAGACGGTGGTGAAGGAATGGCTCTTCCAGCTGCTGCGCGACCGCGAGCACATCGTGCGCAGCCCGGGCAGCTGGAACTCGCAGGTAGGCGTGCCGCTGAGCGTATGGTCGCTCAGGCCCGAGCACACGCTGGGGATCTTCGAGGCGGGCATCAGCCGGCCGGGGGAGATGAACCGCCTGCGGTCGATGATCCACCCCACCATCGGCATCTTCACCAACATCGGCCCGGCCCACGGCGAGGGCTTCACGGATGACCGGGCCAAGGCACTGGAGAAAGCGCAGCTGTTCGGCCAGGCGAAGGCCGTCGTGTTCTGCGCCGACCACCCGGCCGTGGCGGAGGCCCTTCATGCCAGCGGTGCCGGACGGGGCGCGGCCCTGAGGGGCTGGTCGCGCGAGCGCAACGGTTGGCTGCACGTGGTGCGCGAGGAGGCGCTTCCCCATGGGATGCGCCTTCGGGTGGCCGGCGAGCGTTTCGACTTCGCCTTCGACATCCCCTTCAGTGACCATGCCTCAGCGGAGAACGCCCTGCATTGCGTGACGCTGCTGCTGCACTTGGGCTGCGAACCGGCGTGGATCCAGGAACGCACCCCGCACCTGCCAGCCGTGAGCATGCGCATGGAAGCGGTGGAAGGCGTGCACGGAATGACGCTCCTGAATGACGCCTACAGCAACGACACGGCCTCGCTGGCCATTGCACTGGAGCACCTGGATGCCCTGGCCGCTGGCCGCCGGAAAGCCGTGGTCCTCTCCGACCTGGTGGGCGGGGCGGGCGAGGCGGAAGCCAAGTATGCGAAGGTGGAGGAGCTGCTTCAGCGTGCGCAGGTCGCCACGGTGCTCACCGTGGGCCCCGAGCTCAGCCGGCGCAGCTTCGGCTTCGCATCGCGGGTGGAGCACTATGCCGATGCGCAGGAGCTGGCGGAATCCGTGTCCCCCGCCACGCTCGAGCAGCACGCCGTGCTCATCAAGGGCGCCCGGGCGTACGGCTTGGAGCGCATCGCGCAGCGCTGGCAGAGACAGGTCCATGGCACGGTGCTCGAGATCGACCTGGAGGCCATCCGGCACAACCTGAACCATTACCGGGCGCTCCTTGCCCCCGGCACCCGCGTGATGGCCATGGTGAAGGCCTTCGGCTATGGCGGCGGCGCCTTGGAACTGGCCCGGCTCTTCGCGCACGAACAGGTCGACTACCTCGGCGTAGCCTATGCCGACGAGGGCATCGAGCTGCGGCAGAACGGGATCGCCACGCCCATCCTGGTGATGAATCCCGAGTCTGTGCCCATGGACGTGCTGCACCGCTTCCGCTTGGAGGCCGAGGTGTACGACGAACGTTCCTTGGCAGAGGCGATGCGGTTCGCCAGGCTGCATGCCGACGCGCCCCCGATACACCTGAAGCTCGACACGGGCATGCGCCGGCTCGGATTCACGGAGGAGGAGCTGCCCAGGCTGCTGGAATCACTGAAGGGGCAGCGGCGCGTGCGCATCGCCTCCATCCTATCGCACCTGGCCGCCAGCGAAGATCCGCAGCACGATGAATTCACACGGGAGCAGATCGCCGCGTTCACCCGCATGGCCGAGGCGCTCATCGCGATGCTCGGGTACCGACCCTTGCTCCACATCGCGAATTCCGGGGGCGCCACGCGCTGGAAAGAGGCGCACTTCGACCTGGTGCGCCTCGGCATCGGCCTGCATGGCATCGGTGTGGATGCCCAGGAGACCGGGCAGCTGCAGCACGCGTCCACCCTGCGCACCGTCCTTGCCCAGCTCAAGCGCGCTCCCCATGGCACCACCATCGGCTATGGCCGTCGGGGCATCGTGCAGGGCGACCGCATCATCGCCACCGTGCCGCTCGGCTATGCGGACGGGCTCTCCCGCAGGCTGGGCAACGGTGCAGGCCGCCTCTGGGTCCACGGCAGGCCAGCGCCCATCATCGGCAGCGTGTGCATGGACATGTGCATGATCGATGTCACCGGCATCCCTTGCTCGGTCGGGGATGCCGCCGTGCTCTTCGACCCCGCGCACCCCATCACCGAGCTTGCGCGGGACCTGGGCACCATCCCTTATGAAGTGCTCACGAGCATCCCGCAGCGGGTGAAGCGGGTGCATGTGCGGGGGTGATCCATCGGCCTTCCAAGGCCCTGCGTCATCCTTGTGCAAGGGTCCGTCCCTCAACCGATTCCATGAACCGCTGGTCCCCTAAATTTGTGATGAACCTGCCCTTGGAACCATGAAGAAGACCCTGACCCTGTGCGCGATCGCCCTGCTCTCCTGGAGCTCGGCCAGCGCGCAGCTGAACGAGACCGAATACGTGCCCGGCGACATCCTGGTGATGCTGAAGCCCGGCATGGAGGCACGGCGCATCGCGGAGGACCTGGCCACGCTGGATGGCAGCCCTACGGGCTTGATCGTGATGGAGGAGGTGAGCGCACCCATGCGCGCCTGGCTGCTGCGATTCGATCCCGAGCGGCAATCGCAATGGAGCATGCTCCGCGCCGTCCGCAGCCACGGTGCCGTGCAGCTGGCGCAGAACAATCACATCGTGAAGGAGCGCGCGGTGCCAGACGACCCTCAGTACAGTCAGGTATGGCACCACCAGAACATCGACAGCGAGGCCGCTTGGGACATCAGCACCGGGGGCATCACGGCCACTGGCGACACCATCGTGGTGGCAATCATCGAGAACGCCGACCTCACGCACCCTGACCTCACGGCCAACGCTTGGATCAACTACGACGAGATCCCGGGCAACGGCATCGACGACGATGGCAATGGATACATCGACGACCGCCGGGGCTGGAACACCCCGAGCAACAACGACAACGTGTACAGCGGCAGCCACGGCACCCAATGCGCAGGGATGGCCGGTGCCACGGGCAACAACGGCGCAGGTGTCGTAGGCGCCAACTGGAGTGTGAAGCTGATGCCGGTGAACTATGGCGGCACCAACGAGGCGGCGGTAGTGGCGGCCTACACCTATCCGCTCCGCATGCGGCGGCTCTACAACAGCAGCAACGGCGTGCGCGGCGCCTTCGTCGTGGCGACGAGCGCCAGCTGGGGCATCGATGGTGGCCAGCCGGCCAATTCGCCGCTCTGGTGCGCCATGTTCGACACGCTCGGCACCGCGGGCATCCTGAACTGCGGAGCCACGGCGAACAACGCGGTGAACGTGGACGTGGTGGGCGACCTGCCCACGGCCTGCGGCAGCGACTACATGATCAGCGTCACCGCCACCAACAACAACGATCAGCGGACCTTCTCCGCGTGGGGGGCCACCACCATCGACGTGGGGGCACCCGGAGAAAGCGTACGCACCACGAGCATCGGCGGAGGCTACGGCAATACCAGCGGAACCAGCTTCGCCACGCCCCTCACCGCAGGCGTGATCGGCCTGCTCTACAGCGCGCCCTGTGCAAGCCTGATGGCGCTTGTGCAGGCCGACCCTCAGGAAGGGGCCCTTTACGTGCGCCAGAAGCTCTTCGAGGGCGTTGAGCAGGCCGGCAACCTGCCAGGGAATACCGTCACAGGCGGCCGCATCAGCTCCGGCAACAGCATGCAGCTGATCATGGCCGGTTGCGGCACCTGCCCGGCACCCTATGGCGGGCTGGCGGCGCGGAACGGCACGTCAGCCACCTACAGCTGGAATTCCACCGGCGAGGGCCCTTTCAATGTGCGGTACCGCCTGCTGGGCACTGAGGAGTGGACAGAGCTGGCCGAGGTCGCCGAGCCCGAGGTGGTCGTGGACGGGCTGGACCCCTGCTTGGGCTATGAGTTCCAAGTGGAGGTGCTCTGCGACGAGGAAAGCAGCGGCTACTCACCCAGCACCATCCTTGCCGCACCGAGCGAGGGCGCACCGGTCATCACCGCCAGCGCGTATCCAGTGGTCTGCGCCGGCACCCCGCTTACGCTCACCTCCAGCACGGCCAGCGGCATCACATGGAGCACCGGTGCTCAGACCGCCAGCATCGCTCCGGTGGAGTCCGGCAGCTATACCGTCACGCTCGCCGGCCAATGCGGAACCTATGCTTCGGATCCGTTCGAGGTGACCGTGATCCCGGTGCCCGAGGCCCCAACGGCAGCGAATGTGCAGTTGCCCGGCCCTGGAACCGCGACACTGAGCGCCAGCGGGAGCGGCATCACTTGGTACGACGCCCCCGCGGGCGGCACGGCCGTCGGCAGCGGCAATGACTGGAACACACCCTTCCTCAGCGCCACCACCAGTTTCTGGTGCACGAGCAGCGCGGACAATGGCGCCGTCTCCTCCTACGGCGCGAAGACGGCGAACTCCACGAGCGGGCAGCATCACACCAACGCGAACAACTACCAGGTCTTCACGGCCAATCAGACCTTCATGATCCGCTCGGTGAAGGTCTATGCGAATGCAGCCGGCACCCGGCCCATTGCCCTGGTGGATGGTTCCGGCAACACCCTCGTGCAAGGCAATTTCAGCATACCCGCGGGTGAAAGCCGGGTTCAGCTCGACTTCACGGTTCCGGGGCCGGGCACCTATGGCTTACGCGTGGCCAGCGGCAACCCTGGGCTTTGGAGGGATGGCCTGGGCAGCGCCCAATCCTATCCTTACCCCTTGGGCGGATTCGGCAGCATCACCACCAGCACGGCCACGGGCGGCAACGGACTCTCGTACTATTACTTCTTCTACGATTGGGAAGTGAGCCTGCCTGCGGTGCGCTGCGAGAGCGAGCGCACCCAGGTAACCGTGGAGATGCCGCAATCAGTGGACGACCAGGAGCGGCCCTCCGTCCGGATTTTCCCGCACCCAGCGGACCGCGATCTCTTCATCGATGCGGAGGGGGCGTGGGCCCAAGGCCGGCTGCTGATGACGGTGCATGACGCCACCGGCCGACAGGTGGCCCAAAAAGCCATGGAGAACGGCCGTGCGACGCTCACCACGGCATTCCTGGCCAACGGGATGTACGCCTACCGCATCGAGCGGGATGGCGAAACGGTGCACCAGGGCCGGTTCGTGGTGGAGCATCTCTGGTAGGCCCCGGTCATCCTGGCGTACCGCATCGGCGCGTGTGGCTATCCAATGGGCCATGCGCGCCGATGTAGCTTTCGCGGCCATCGACATGCCACGCATCTCGGTCATCATCATCACGCACAACGAGGAGCGGAACATCGCGCGCTGCCTGGAATCCTGCCAGGGAATCGCCGATGAGACGGTGGTGGTCGACTCCGGCAGCAGCGACCGCACGCGTGAGATCGCCGGAGCGCTCGGCGCAAGGGTGCTCGAACGTGCCTGGACCAACTACAGCGACCAGAAGAACCACGCCAACGCCTTTGCTGCGCACGATTGGATCCTCTCGCTGGATGCCGACGAGGCCCTTTCCGACGGCTTGCGAGAGGAGCTTCAGCGGTTGAAGGAAGAGGGCTTCGCCGGTGCCTACCGGTTCAAGCGGCTCACCAACTACTGCGGCCACTGGGTCAGGCATGGCGGCTGGTACCCCGATGCGAAGGTGCGCCTGTTCCCCAAGGCCGGCACGCGCTGGGAGGGCGAGCATGTGCATGAGACACTGGCCCTGCCGGACGGGTGCAGGGTCATCGACCTCGATCACGACCTGCTTCATTACTCCTATCACAGCGTGGAGGACCACCGCGATCGCATCGAACGCTACAGCACGCTGCATGCCCGCGCCATGCACGCCCAAGGGAAGCGGACCGGTGCGATCCGCATGTGGCTGGCCCCGGTGGTCAAGTTCGTGCAGGGCTATGCGCTTCAGCTCGGTTTCCTCGATGGATGGGCCGGGTGGCGCATCGCCACGCTCAGCGCATGGGCCGTACACCTGAAGTACCGGAAGCTGAAAGAGATGCAGGATCATGGGGCGGCCGCTTGATCATATCATCCTGAGCAGGACCGACAGCATCGGTGATGTGATGCTGACGCTCCCATCGGCAGGCCTGCTCAAGCAGCGCCTTCCCGGGGTGCGCATCACCTTCATCGGTCGCCGCTACACCCTGCCTGTGCTCAGTCGCTGCGTGCACATCGACGATTCGATTGCACTGGAGGACCTGCTCGACATGGGGGATGCGGGGGCCGTTTCGCGACTCGCAGCGCTTCGCGCCACGGCCATCGTGCACGTCTTCCCGGAGCGGCGCGTGGCGGCCTGGGCCAAGCATGCCGGAATCGGACTGCGCATCGGCACCAGCCATCGCTGGTGGCACTGGCTCACCTGCAATGAGCGCATCCCCTTCAGCCGCAGGCGAAGCGACCTGCACGAAGCGCAGCTCAACGTGAAGCTGCTGGCACCGCTCGGCATCAACGCCCTGCCGCCCTTGGACGAGCTCACCCGTCTCTCGGGCTTCTCGGCGCCACGGCCGGAGGCATCCGTTGCTGCCCTCGTCCGCCCCGACCGCATCAATGTGGTGCTCCATCCGCTCTCGAAAGGCAGCGCCGTGGAATGGGGGCTGGAGCGCTATGCGGAGCTCATCAAGGCCCTCGATCCACAGCGCCACCACGCGATCATCACGGGAACGGCCGCAGAGGCTGAGCGCTACCGGTTGGGGTTGCCGCTGAACCTGGCGCACGTGGCGGATGCCGGTGGCCGGTTGGACCTGCACCAGCTGATCGCGCTCATCGGGGCCAGCCAAGCCTTGGTGGCGGCCAGCACCGGACCGCTCCATATCGCCGCTGCCTGCGGCATCACCGCCATCGGGCTCTATGCGGATGTCCGGCCCATCCATCCGGGACGCTGGGGCCCCATCGGCGCGCGTGCGCATTCACTGGTTGCGCCACCGCCTCAGGACAGCCGGGATGCCGTCGCGCTCATCCAGGCCATCACCCCGCAGCAGGTGCTGGCGCTGCTGCCACGCTGAGCTTCGGCGCTCCGAAGACGAACAGTGCATAGTACAAGGCGAAGAACGTCGCCCCTGCCTGGGTCTCGAGCGTGTCATCCGTGAGGCACGACACGCCGAAGGCAATGGCCCAGCAGGCGAAGAGCGGGCTGCGCCAGGCGCCGAGCCGCCAAGCCGGCCACCACCACTGGAGGAGTGCTGCCGCAAGACCGAATGCTCCGAAGGAGATCCAGAGCGTGAGGTACTGGTTGTGCGCCCGCAGCCGCCATTGCTCACCGAGCGGGGAATCCACGGAGGCATAGTGCGCGTCGAAGGCACGCTGCGTATCGCCGGTGCCGACGCCCATGAACCAATGCTCCCGCGCGATGCTCCATCCCGCACGCAGGAACTCGAGTCGCATGGCCACCGAATGCCCGCCTGCCAGGCCCGTGCTCCGATACACCTCCAGCTCGAAGAGCACCTCCTCGATCCGCGCCCGCAGACCGCTGCCGGTCTCCCCATCCGCATTGGGCACCCCGCTCTCGATGGCCCGGATTTCTCCTTCGGTGAGGGACATGAGCGCTGCGCTGTCCTTGCGCAAGCCTTTCGAGGCCATGTAGCGCACCAAGGTCGACCACAGCGGGTGCCCGCGGTCATCGAGGTCGTCAAGCATTCGATCGCTCCGCCGCGGCCAGGTGCGCCGTAGCTCCTCCCAGGCCAGGTAGGTCCACACGTGCGTGCCGTTCTCGGTCTGGGTGTTGGTGGTGTCGTGGTAGTAGAGCTCCCCACCGGCGGTGCGCTCCATGCGCCGGGCGAGACCGGACGGAACCGGGTGGTGCTGCGTCTGTAT
>DDRC01000132.1:11678-13239 GCA_002342985.1 Flavobacteriales bacterium UBA2426 | reverse complement strand
AGACGGAACCGGGTGGTGATGCGTCTGTACCGCCCAAACCGTCACGAATCCTGCGCCAATGGGAATGAGGATGAGTGCGGCCCGCATCCGCCTGCGATGACCGGCGGCGAGGGAGGCACTCCTCCTCCAAAGGGCCGCCCAGGCCATGAGCGCCAGGATGGCGGCACCCTGGATGCTGCCCAGCCGCAGCAGCATCAGCAGCGCAGCGATGCAGCCGGCCGCATGCGCGGCCCGCTGAAGCCACGGTCCGTCCGAATAATGGATAAGCACCGCAATCGCCAAGCACAACAGGAGAGCCAGCCGGATATGGCTGATGAACATGGAGACGGACCGGTAGTCGTGCGGTCCTGCCCCGCTGAACGCCACGCCGACAAGTCCCGATGCGATGGCGCTCCAGGCACTGAGCAGGAGGACGGTCCGCAGCTCCTTCGGCTGCAGCCGTTCCGAACCCGCCAGAACGACCCCGAACACGAGCACGGGCAACAGGATCCTGCAAAGGTCGATTCCCCAGCCGAGGTCCTCTGTCCAGAGCAGGCCGAGGACATGCAGGCCCAAGTAGGAGATGAACACCGTTGCCGGGGCGGAAAGCGCCGAGCGCCATCGCGCGCGCGCCTCGCCCAGCAGCAGCCCTGCTGCGATCCAGTTGGCCGCCAGGATCATCTGCGAGATGCTTAGGAAGGCGGTGCTCCAAGGGAGGAACACGGCGCACAGCGCGAGCGACGCGACATGGATACCGCGATGGGGCACGCGCACCGAGGCGGGCATCTCCCTACTTCCGCTGGCCCGCTAGGATGGGCGCAACCTCGCCTTTCGCGAAGAGCTCAACGGCGCGTTTCACGTACGGGTCGGTTGAAATCGCCGCCTTGGCGCGCCCGGTCTGGAAATGATACCGCGCCACGATCTCGCTGCGCAGCACCTCCTCGATGTCGGAGCGGAACCGCACCAGCTCCTCGGATCGATCGGGAGCAAGCTCCTTTCGGAGCGCGGCGATCTCGTCCTCGGCATGCTCGAAATACCGCTCCTGCTTGGTCTTGGCCACCAGCGCCTCCAGCGCCTCGATGCTCTCGGTGTCGTAATCGAAGTGCTTGTCCTTCACGAAATCCACGAAGGACCGGTAGATCTCGTCAGTGACGACGAATGATTCGGGCGGTCCGATATCGGCATGCGAGAGGCGGTAGCGCGTGGCGAAGTCGAAGAAAAGGTCCTCCTCGTAGAGCCCGCCGACGATCTTGGCCAGCTCGTGCTCCATCACCTCCACGTCGGGCAGGATGCCCCTGCCATCCACCACCGGCCGGCCGTTGCGCGTCTTGAAGGTGGTGATGGCCTCCTCCTTCACCTCCACGGCCTTGCCGCTGCTGTCGCGCTGCGCATAGTCCAGCTTCTGGATGCACCGGCCGCTGGGGATGTAGTATTTGGCGACGGTCACCTTCAGCTTGCTGTTGTAAAGGAGGTCTTTGGTCTGCTGCACCAGGCCCTTGCCGAAGGTGCGCTCCCCGACGACCACCGCCCGGTCGAGGTCCTGCAGCGCTCCGCTCACGATCTCGCTGGCGCTGGCGCTCTG
>DDRC01000132.1:0-11506 GCA_002342985.1 Flavobacteriales bacterium UBA2426 | reverse complement strand
GTCTTGTAGGTCTTGTCCCATTCGCTGATGCGGCCGCGCGTCTCCACCACGAGCTGATTCTTCGGAACGAACAGGTTGACGATGTTGACGGCCTCGCGCAGCAGCCCCCCCCCATTGCCGCGGAGGTCGAGGATCAGATGGCTGGCGCCTTCGTCCTTCAGCTCCTTCATCGCCTTGCGCACCTCGGAGCCGGCGGTCTGCGTGAAGCTGTTGAGCTTGATATAGCCCACTTTGCGCTGGTCATCCACGAAGCCCTTGTAGGGGACATCCGGTATCTTGATCTCCTCGCGGGTGAGGGCATGCGCCGTGGTGGCGCCCTCGCGGCGGGTCACCACCTTCACCACCGTTCCGCTCTGGCCCTTGAGCAGCTTGCTCACCTCATCGGTGGCCAGGCCCGTCACCTTGCGGCCGTCAACCTCCACGATTTCGTCTCCGGCCCAGATCCCGGCCTTCATGGCCGGATAGTTCTCATACGGCTCGCTCACCACCACCGCATCGCCCTTCCGCTTGATGAGCGCGCCGATGCCGCCGTACTGGCCCGTGGTCTGGAAGCGGTAATCCTCCATGTCGCTCTCCGGGATGTACTGCGTGTAGGGATCGAGCGAGGATAGCATCGCATCGATCCCCGTCTTCATCAGCTTGCCGGGCTGGGTGTCATCCACGTAGTAGATGTTCAGCTCCTTGTAGAGGTCGGTGAAGATCTCCAGGTTCTTGCTGATCTCGAAGTAGCTGTCGCCCGCAGCGACGGTGAGCGCTCCTCCTGCAGCGATGGCCGCGCCGATGGCGAGGTTCCTCCATTTGCCCGACCTGTTGTTGCTACGCGTGCTCATGCTTCTGTGGTGCTTCGGGGACCGGGTCGTATCCGTGACCGCCCCATGGGTGACAAGATAGAAAGCGCCTGAGGGTGAGCCATCCGCCGCGGAAGGCCCCATGCCGCTTCAGTGCGGTGATGCCGTACTCCGAGCACGACGGTGTGTACCGGCAAGCGCCCGGCAGCAGGGGCGAGATGGTCCACTGGTAAAGGCGGACCAGAAGGATCATCGGCCATGCGAGGGCTCTACCCATGCTGTTCCATCCAACGGGACAATGCCCGGGTTATTCTCTGGCGCGTCTCCTCCTGGCTAACCGGCTCCCTCCCTTGGAAGATGAACAGCCAGGCGCATTGCCGGCCTTCGGCCCGAAGGCGCTCATGCAGGTCGTGCTTGCCCGTTCGGTAAGCCTCGCGCATCAGTCGCTTCATGCGATTCCGCTGCACCGCACGCCTCATGCTGCGGCTGGGAACAGCGAAGGCCACTTGGGCCGGTGCATCCGTGGGCAATTGCATCATCTTCCCGACCAGCCTGAAGGGCGGTTCGTTCACCGCACGTCCGGTCGTCGCCACCTCTTTCAGGCGAAGGCGGCCGCAAAGGCGCTCGCTCTTGCGGAAGGTATTGCGCGGGGGGGGCATTCGGGGCGATGGCCGCCGCCGCCGGTTCGCCCGGTGACGGACGGGGTCACTTCTTCTTGGCCAGTCGCTTGATGAACAGCTCCATGGCCCCGGTCATGCTCGGCGCTTCCGGGAGCGGCGCCTGCAGATCGAGCCGGAAGCCATTGTCCACCACCGCCTTGGCCGTTGTGGGCCCGAAGGCCGCGATGAACACCCCATTCTGCTTGAACTTGGGGAAGTTCTTGCGCAGGCTCTCGATGCCGCCCGGGCTGAAGAACACCAGCATGTCGTACTTCAGCTCCTTGATGTCGCTGAGGTCGCTGGCCACGGTGCGGTAGAATACCGCATTGGTGTACTTCACGCCGGCCTTGTCCAGCAGCTCCGGTATCTCCTGCTTCTGGATGTCGCTGCACGGCACCAGGTACTTCTCATCCTTGTGTTTCTTGATGACATCCACCAGGTCGGCGAAGCTCTGCTTGCCGATGAAGACCTTGCGCTTCCGGTAGACGATGTACTTCTGCACATAATAGGCTACGCTCTCGCTGATGCAGAAGTACTTCATGGTCTCCGGCACTGTGAGCCGTAGCTCCTTGCACATGCGGAAGAAGTGATCGACCGCGTTGCGGCTGGTAAGCACGATGGCCGTATGATCGAGGATGCTGATGCGCTCCTGCCGGAAATCCTGGCCGCCGACGGGCTCCACTTTGATGAAGGGCCTGAAGTCGATCTTCAGGCTGTACTTCCGGGCCAGCTCATGGTAAGGCGATTTCTCGTCCGTAGGGGCCGGCTGCGAGACGAGGATGGTCTTGATCTTCAAGGCCGGTTCGGCTTAGGAGTGAAACGACGGCAGGATGCGTTCCCCGATTGCCTGAGAGGCGAGCAGCAAGGGCAGGATTTCGGCGCCGCAAAGGTAGAGAATTATGTACCGGAAGGGCACCCCCTCACCCGCGCCGATCCAAAGGCAGCGCACCCACCGGTATAGCAGGATCATGACCAGAAGCGCCAGTCCCCCGCCAAGCAGGGCCGGCCTCCAATGAGGCCGATAGGATGACAGGATGACCAGCGGAAGCAGGGCAACGCCCAAGGCGGAATAGAGAAGGGACCCGGTGTACCTGTACTCACGGGCACCGGCATCCGCCTTGGCGAGGAAGGCAAGGCCCCTGAGCAGGACGGATTGGATCGCGAGCACGGCCGCCACGGCTGCCGCGCACAGGAGAAAGGAGGGCGGAACCGCCCGTCCGAACACCATTGCGCACTGCCACAGGAGCATGGCGATCGCCACCACCGCCACGGCAAGCAGTCCGAGCACCGTACGGTCGCCAGCATCCAGCTCTTCCCGGAGGGCCTGCCGCCCCAGCCGCATGCGGAATGCAGCCTGCCAAAGCACCCGCCACTTCCGCGGCGAACCCGTATTGATGGCCGCTATCAGAACGAGGCAGCCCAGGTAGCAGGCCGTGACCCACTCCTCCGATAGCATATCCTCCGGGCGCACCACGCCTTTCATCCCCGGCGAAGGTAGAAGCAGCCGCCCCCGGAGGGCGTTCGACTAATTTCGCGGCCCGGCACATCAGCCGTTCACCCCCATCCCGATGAGCACCACCGCAGCCCCGAAGAAAGCAGCCACCGACCTTTTCCAGAGCCATGACCATTATCTGGTGGAGGAGCTATTCACCGAGGAGCACCGCCTGATCCGCGACACGGCCCGCAAGCATGTGAGCCTGCACCTGAAGCCCATCATCGAGGAGCGCTTCGAGAAAGCGGAGTTCAGCAAGGACATCATTCCCGGACTGGCCGAGATCGGCGCGTTCGGCCCCTTCGTGCCCGAGCAATACGGCGGTCCCGGCCTGGACCAGATCAGCTACGGCCTCATCATGCAGGAGATCGAGCGCTGCGACAGCGGCCTGCGCAGCCTGTGCAGCGTGCAGGGCTCACTGGCCATGTACCCGATCTGGAAGTATGGCAGCGAGGAACAGAAGAAGAAGTGGCTGCCGGACATGGTGCAGGGCAAGAAGATCGGCTGCTTCGGCCTCACCGAGCCCGACTTCGGCAGCAACCCCAGCGGCATGGTCACCACCTTCAAGGACATGGGCGACCACTACCTGCTGAACGGCGCCAAGATGTGGATCAGCAATGCGCCCTTCGCCGACCTGGCGATCGTGTGGGCCAAGGCCGAGAACACCGAGGGCCGCATCCACGGCCTCATCGTGGAACGGGGCATGGAAGGCTTCACCACCCCCACCACGCACGGCAAGCTCAGCCTCCGCGCCAGCCCCACCGGCGAGCTGGTATTCGACAACGTGAAGGTGCCCAAGGGCAACCTGCTGCCCGGCAAGAACGGCCTGGGCGCCCCCATGGGCTGCCTGGACAGCGCCCGCTACGGCATCGCCTGGGGTACGCTCGGCGTGGCCATGGAGTGCTACGACACGGCGCTGCGCTATGCCCAACAGCGCATCCAGTTCGGCAAGCCCATCGCGGCCTTCCAGCTCACCCAGAAGAAGCTGGCCGAGATGGTCACCGAGATCACCAAGGCCCAGCTCCTGACCTGGCGCCTGGGTGTGCTGCGCAACGAGGGCCGCGCCACCACCCAGCAGATCAGCATGGCCAAGCGCAACAACGTGCACCTCGCGCTCACCGTGGCGCGTGAGGCCCGCCAGATCCTCGGCGGCATGGGCATCACCAACGAATACCCCATCATGCGCCACATGATGAACCTCGAGAGCGTGGTCACCTACGAGGGCACCCACGACATACACCTGCTCATCACGGGCATGGAGGTGACAGGCATCCCGGCGTTCAAGTAAGCGGCTCATCGGCGAGGCTCCAGCCGCATCGTCCATCCCTGCGGGTCGATTGGCACCTCTACTGCTTGGCCCTTCGTGAGCGGTGACAGATCGACGACGGCCGGCTCATCCCGGAACCGCAGTGGACCCACGAACACGATGGTCTGCACCGCCCACCATGCGCACATCGCGCCGAACAGCGCCGCAATCACGCGCCTCCCCCAGTCCACTGCGGCGATGAGGGCCCACGCAACGAGGACAGCCGGCAGGTAGAAGTTGCGGATGCCGGCATAATAGGGCGAGAGGAAACCCGGCTCGCCACGGTAGCTCACCAGCACGACCAGGAAGAGCGATGCGGCCGCTGCGAATGCGGCCACGCTGAAGCCCCTGGAACGGCGGCGCACCACCAGTGCCAAGCCAGCGAGGGCCAAGGCCACCAGCAAGCCATGCATCCATGCCGGGGTTTCGTGGATGCCTTTGCCCAGCAAGGGGAACCAGAGCTGGAAGAAGGCCGCTTGGACGAATCCCGGATCGAAAGGCTCGAAGGCGCCATCGGTGCGCGCCACCGATCCATGCAGTGCCAACGATGCCGCACTCGCAACGGCGCCGAAGAGGACGATCAGGAACGGGACCATGGCCGTGAACCCTCCTGTGGCGATCCGTGAACGGCCATGCCAAAGCCGCCAAAGTGCCACCGGGGCGAGCACCAAGGCGAAGGGCCCGGTGAAGGCCGCGAGCAGGCAGGCCAGGGCATCCACAGCCCGCCAGCGCCGATCGGCTGCGGGCCGTCCGAAGAGGATCAGCACGATGAGCAGTGCCATAGGCCACTGGGCATTGGTCATGTTCATCCAGATCTCGTTGCCCAACGGAACAAGCACGGTAGAGACCACCGCAACGAATCGCGCCGTGCGCCCAGCCGGAAAGCGCGTCCAAGCGTACCGCCAGAGCGTGGCATACAGGACGAGCAGGGCCGCCAGATTCAACCAGGGCAGCATCATAAGCGGGATGCCGAGGAAGATCCCCAAGTTGGCCGTCAACCGCGGGAAAAGGTGGAAGTAGCCATTGGTCCGATTGAAGCAGGAGGCCCATCCTTCATGATAGGCTTGGGCGAGGAAGTCACGGCCTTCTTCCGCATAGAACCAAGGCATCATGAATGCATCGGGGCGCCGCCAGATGAGCGCGAAGAGGCAGATTGCCGAGGCCAATCCGAACAACAACCGATCCCTCGGCCCGCTTCTCGCCTCCTCCTTATTGGCAGCTACCGCCAGCATGGGCATGGCGAAAGTAGGCGGGCTCGCAGATCACGGCGCCAATGCCTCGGCCGCAACTACGCGCAGGTCGTGCCCCACCTTCATCGAGCCCGTACCCTTCACGAACCGAAGGCTGCCTACCGGTCCATCATAACGCCTTCCTGGCCGCTTCTCCTCAGGCTCCAGCACCACATCGAAATCGATCCGTCGATTGGCGCGCTGCGCCTTGCTGCTCGCCAGTGCATTGCGCGTATCCACCACCACCTCCTTGCTGAGGTGGCCGGGCTTGTCGAACCGCAGGACCGCCCGTGAATTGGCCGGCACCTCTACGATGAAGCGGCCGGATCCGCGCACCTCGGCATAGAGGCAGTGCTCGCCATCCAGTTCCACCACGAGCACCAGGTCCTCCACCGTTCGGTCCTCCACATGCAGCCATCCGGTGAGCAGCACACGGTCGGGGGCTTCATTCGTGGGTGCCGCGAAAACCGAGAGCCCGAACAGGGCCAGCAATGCGGCGAGGGCAACAGCCTCCAGTGGAATGTTGATGCGCTTGACCATGGCGGTGTGGATTGCTGGGGTCAAAGCTGGCCCCGTCACCCCCATGCACCAATACCCACAAGGGGGGATTGCAGCCCTGTGCTATTCGAACAGGCTGCCCGGTTTCACGCTGGGCACGCGCCCAAGGTGGCGGTAGGCGCGCTCAGTAGCCTGCCGACCGCGCGGCGTACGCTGCAGATAGCCCTCCATGATAAGGAAGGGTTCATACACCTCCTCGATGGTGCCTGCCTCCTCGCCCACCGCGGTGGCCACGGTGTTCAGCCCTACCGGCCCACCGCTGAACTTGTCGATGATGGCGCCGAGGATCCGGTTGTCCATCTCATCGAGGCCATGCGCATCCACGTTGAGCGCCTTCAGCGCATGCTGCGCGATGCCTAGGTCGATCGTGCCATCGCCTTGGATCTGGGCGAAATCGCGCACGCGACGCAGCAGCGCGTTGGCGATGCGCGGCGTGCCCCGGCTGCGGCGTGCGATCTCATCGGCGGCCTCGTCGATGATGGGCACGGCCAACAGTCCGGCGCTGCGCCTGATGATTCCCTTGAGCGTGGCTGCATCGTAATAGTCCAACCGGCTGTTGATCCCGAATCGGGCACGCAGCGGTGCCGTGAGCAGGCCGCTGCGCGTGGTGGCGCCCACCAGCGTGAACGGGTTCAGCCCGATCTGCACGGTGCGCGCATTGGGACCGGCATCGATCACCAGGTCGATGCGATAGTCCTCCATGGCGCTGTACAGGTACTCCTCGATCACCGGGGTGAGGCGATGGATCTCGTCGATGAAGAGGACATCGTGCGGCTCGAGGTTCGTGAGCAGCCCGGCCAGGTCGGCGGGCTTATCCAGCACAGGGCCGCTGGTGATCCGTATTCCCACGCCCATCTCGGCGGCGATGATGTTCGCCAAGGTGGTCTTCCCCAGGCCGGGCGGGCCGTGCAGCAGCACGTGGTCCAGCGCTTCGCCCCGCTGCTTGGCAGCCTGCACGAACACCTTCAGGTTGTCCGTCACCGCCTTCTGCCCGGCGAATTCCTCGAAGCGGCGCGGACGGAGCACCTGCTCCATCTCCTTGTCGGAGGCGGACCGCTGCTCCTTGCGCACATCGAAACCGTCTGTCATCGGATGGCCCTGCACGGGAATGGACGAAGGTAGCGGTGCTTCAGTCCCCTTTGGGCTGCGTATCGCGCCAGAGGTCGCCGATGAAGACGCGCAGGCCGAAGAGGTAGATAGGCGCGGTGAGCCGCTCGCCCAGGTCGTCGCCGGTCTGTATCACCCAGCGGAATCCCCAGCCCGCGCCAATGCCGAAATACCGCAGGAAGCGGTACTGGATGGTCATCGCGGGCTCATAGATGATGAGTCCCGAACGGGCCAGTGTGCGGCGCTGGCCATCGGCGCCTCGCAGCGCCAGCGAGCCGGCACCGAAGCCCAATTGCACGGGAATCCGGGCCTCCCAAGGCCCGCGCTGGAAGAACGCATAATCGACATAGGGTGATATGTATCCCATGCGCAGGCGCACCACGCCACCCGCTTCTCCATCGCGCTCCACCGGCGTGAAAAGGAAGCTGTATCCCAGGCCGTACTGGAAGCGCCGTGCATGTTCGAGTCCCGCCTTCACGCCGGCGAAGCGCACCGGGCTATTGCTGATGAAGGAGCCGCGCACATCCAACCGGGCCACAAAGCGCCCCTGTTCCCGGCTGAACAGCGCGATGCTGTCCAGCAGCTGGGCCTCACAGGCACCGGCAACGGTGATGCCGAGCGTGAACAGGAGGGCGCGCATGGGCCGAAAAAGGAATGTCCGCCTCAAAGGTGCGGACATTCCCAAGGCCTACGCGCGGCCGCCTAGTGCTCCTCCTCGTCCGGCTCGAGCGGCGTGACCTGGCTCACCCAGTCCTCCGCCTTGCCCGGCTTGCTGTAGTCATAGGGCCAGCGATACACCACGGGGATGGGGCCCGGCCAGTTGCCATGGACGTGCTCCACGGGGGTGGTCCACTCCAGCGTATTGCTCTTCCAAGGGTTCTGCACCGCCTTGGGCCCGCGGTAAATGCTGTAGAAGAAGTTGTAGGTGAAGACCACCTGCGCCAGCGCTCCGATGATCGCGAATACGGTGACGAGCACATTCAGGTCGACCACGCCATCGAACATGGGGAACTCCGTGTAGCTGTAATACCGACGGGGCGCGCCGGCCAGACCGATGAAGTGCATGGGGAAGAACACCCCGAATGCACAGACGAAGGTGATCCAGAAGTGGGCATAGCCCAGCTTAGTGTTCATCATCCGCCCGTACATCTTCGGGAACCAGTGGTAGATGCCGGCGAACATCCCGAAGATGGCGCTCATGCCCATCACGATGTGGAAGTGCGCCACCACGAAATAGGTATCGTGCACAGCGATGTCGAGGGCGCTGTCCGCGAGTATGATGCCTGTGAGACCACCCGCGATGAAGGTGGCGACCAGACCGATGCTGAAGAGCATGGCCGGCGTGAAGATGATGTTGCCGCGCCAGAGCGTGGTGATGTAGTTGAACACCTTCACAGCGCTGGGGATGGCGATCAGCAGCGTGGTGGCCACGAACACGCTCCCCAGGAACGGGTTCATACCGGTGACGAACATGTGGTGACCCCACACGATGAAGCTGAGGAATCCGATGGCCAGGATGGAGCCGATCATGGCCCTGTAGCCGAAGATGGGCTTGCGGGCGTTGGTTGAGATGATCTCCGAGGTGATGCCCAAGGCCGGCAGCAGCACGATATACACCTCGGGGTGTCCTAGGAACCAGAAGAGGTGCTGGAACAGGATGGGGCTTCCGCCGGTCTGCTCCAGGGCCTCGCCAGCCAGGTGGATGTCGCTCAGGTAGAAGCTGGTGCCCAAGGTGCGGTCAAGGAGCAGCAGCAGCGCAGCGCTCAGGAGCACCGGGAAGCTGAGGATACCAAGCACGGCCGTGAGCAGCAGCGCCCAGACCGTGAGCGGCAGGCGGGTCATCCTCATGCCCTTGGTGCGCAGGTTCAGGATGGTGGCCACGTAGTTGAGGCCGCCCATCAACGAGCTTGCGATGAAGAGCGTCATGCTCACCAGCCAGAGCGTCATCCCCGCGCCGGAGCCGGGCATGGCCTTCGGCAGCGCGCTCAACGGCGGGTAGATCGTCCACCCAGCGCTGGCCGGTCCGCCCTCCACGAAGAGGGAGGCGAGCATGATCACGCTGCTCAGGAAGAAGAACCAGTAGCTGAGCATGTTGATGAAGCCGCTGGCCATGTCGCGGGCGCCGACCTGCAGGGGGATGAGCAGGTTGGCGAAGGTGCCGGAGAGGCCGCCCGTGAGCACGAAGAACACCATGATGGTGCCGTGGATGGTGACCAGCGCGAGGTACATATTGGGGTCCAGCACGCCTTCGGGCGCCCACTTGTCGCCCAGGAAGAAGTTCGTGAAGGCGAAGCCCTCATTCGGCCACGCCAGCTGCAGGCGGAAGATCAGCGACATGATCACCGCCACCCAGGCCATCACGATCGCGGTGACCAGGAACTGCTTCCCGATCATCTTGTGATCATGCGAGAAGACCCACTTCGAGATGAAGCTCTCCTCGTGATGGTGGTGGTCGTGGTGACCGGCTTGAGCGGTGTGCGCGTGTGCACCCATGTTCGTCAGGGCTTAGCGGTTCATTTTCCGGTTGCGGGCAGGGCGGCGATCGCCGTGCTGTCCTTGGAGGCGGTCGCCGTGGAATCTGCCACCGGCGCGGCCGGCACGGCCTGCTCCTCCTTCGGTTCAAAGGGCTTCTTGTTGGCCTCGGCCACCCAGGCATCGAAGTCCGCCGGGGGGGTCACGATCAGCGGCATCTGCATGTTGTAGTGGCTGGCGCCGCAGATCTTGTTGCAGAGGAGGATGAAGTCGAACTTCTCATCCTTCATCACATGCGTGCGCATGCTGTCCGTGGTGATGGTCGGCACCACCTTCATCATCGTGGTCATCCCGGGCACCGCGTTCATCTGGATGCGGAGGTGCGGGATGTAGGCGCTGTGGATGATGTCGCGGCTGCGGATGAGGATGTTGGCCTCCTTGCGCACCGGCAGGTAGAAATCCTTGGTCACCACGTCATCGGCGCCGTGCATGTAGGCGCTCGCCTCCCCCTTGGCCTTGATGTCCTGTTCCATCACCGTGCGGAGGTTGATGATGCGCATGGTCATGCGCTCAAGGTAGCCGATGCGGTCCTCGAGCTCTGCGGCTTTCCCATCCGGCAGCACGCCTTCCAGCTGCTTGCGGGTCTCGGCAAGCTCCTGGTCGATCTCGGAGAGCCGCGTGGCGATGGCCTTGGCGGTAACGATCCCGAGGGGATTCTCCCCGTTGATGAGCCGGTAGTCCGTGGCGCCCAGCATGCCGTCCGCACCAGGGTATCGGGCGGTCCAATCGAACTGCTTGGCGTAGAGCTCCACCTGCACGGCATCGGGCGAAGCGGGTGCCGTGATCTCCTGCCAGGTGGTGAGGCCGTAAATGATGATCACGAAGAGCACCGAGGCCGGCACCACGGTCCAGAGCAGCTCGAGCTTGTTGTTGTGCGGGTACCAGTGCGCGCGACGGTGCTTGCTGAACACGTATTTCCCCGCGAAGTAGAACAGCAGGATGTTTGTGAAGACGAAGACCGTGATGAGGATCCACCAGTTGAAGTTGAGCAGCGCGTCGGTGTCCTCGCCCTGCGTGCTGGCGGCCACGGGGAGCATCTTGTCCTTGTATCGGAGAACGAGCCAGAGGAAGAATCCGAAGTAGGCCACCGGGAAGAGCCACATCAGGGTGGCGTTCATCCGGTTGTCCGCATCGGAGATGTCCTCCTCGCGCTTGCCGCGCAGCCTGGAGGTGAGCTCGTAGACGCGTGCCAGCTGGGCCACCGCCAGGATGCCCAGCACCACCACGATCAGGATCAGCAGTTTGGTCATTGTCCGCTATGCTTCAACCCGGGCACCGGGTTCGATGTTCATTGGTCCGTTCAGATCTGATGATGCACGCTCTCCTCCAAGTAGGGGTGGTTCACCGGCGTGAGCGGCGCCTTGGCCAGGGTTCCGAGCACGACGCGGATGAAGGCACCCAGGAAGAGCACGAACATGCCGGCGTCGAGGAGCTCGATGCCATGATGGAAATCATGCCCGGCAGCGCCCGGCATCACCATCATGTTCACGTCGAGCCAATGGCCGATGAAGATCAACGCACCGACCCCGATGAGGAAACGGGGGTTGCGCTTGGCGTCGCGGCTCATGAGCAGCGCCATGGGCAGGGCGAAGTTGATGCCGAAGACCACCCAGGTGAGCCAGGGATGGTCGTTGATGCGCGACTGGAAATAGGTGACCTCCTCCGGGATATTGCTGTACCAGATGAGCATGAACTGGCTGAAGTAGAGGTAGCTCCAGAGGAAGCTCACGGCGAACACCCACTTGCCCATGTCGTGGATGTGGCTGTTGTTCACCTGGGGCAGGTAGCCCTTGCGCTTCAGGTAGAGCACCATCACCACGCCGGTGATCATGGCG
>DDRC01000240.1:11364-11891 GCA_002342985.1 Flavobacteriales bacterium UBA2426 | reverse complement strand
CGGCTACTTCGAGCGCAGCTGGAAAGGCGAGGACGTGAAGCCCGCCATGGGCCGCGTGTCGGTGACCACCGCGAGCGATGGCGTGCAATGGGGCGCGCTGCATTGGCAGTACTTCGAGCGGATGGACCAGGTGACGCCGCATGAATCGCCCTTCAGCCTGAAGCGGAACGTGATGCTGCGCGAGCAGACCGATGCGGGAGCGCGCCTGATCGAGCTGGACAAGGGCCGGGCGTTGAAGCCGGGCGACCGCCTCGCCGTGCGCGTGGAGCTCCGCACCGACCGCTGGCTCGACTTCGTGCACCTGAAGGACCTGCGCGCCGCCGGCCTCGAGCCCGTTGACGCGCTCAGCGGCTACGAATGGAAGGGCGGCCTGGGCTACTACCGCAGCATCCGCGACGCGGCCATGCACTTCTTCTTCGACCGCATCAGCCCGGGCACCTACGTGTTCGAGTACGAGCTGAAGGTGACCCACGCGGGCGAGTTCAGCAACGGCATCACCACGGCCCTCTGCATGTACGCGCCGGAGT
>DDRC01000240.1:7074-11180 GCA_002342985.1 Flavobacteriales bacterium UBA2426 | reverse complement strand
GCGCCATGCGTGCCACCATCCTGTTCACGATAGCGCTCTCGCTCGCCGCCTGCACCGGTGGGGGCGAGGCCGAAGCCACCGCGGAGCAGAGCCCCGCTGCCACCAGCCTGGCCGTGGATCTGGCAGGCCATGACATACCGCTTTCCATCGAGCTCGGCGACCCGGCCACCTTGGGCGTTGACAGCGCCACGGTGCGCTGGAGCGAGGAGTCCGGGCAGCTTTCCGTGCTGGCGGGCGAGCGCTTCAGCATCCTCGTCACAGAGGAGCGGGGCGACATCGCGCGCCTCAAGGCCGACCTGGCGCGCGATCAGCTGCGGACAAGCACCATCATCGAGGAGCAGCCTGACCGCATCGTGTGGCGGTCGGTCTTCCCCGACGACGAGATCGTCTTCGTGCACTTCTACCGCATTGTTGAGGCGGATGGGCGCACCTTCATCGTGCAGGACGATGACCGCGGCCGGTACAGCGAGGCCGATGTGGCCCGCATGATGGGTAGCGTCCGCACCAGGCAGCCGGTATGATGCGTTGGTTCGCCGCAGTGCTCGGGGTGAGCATGGCCCTCGGCCTTTCCGCCCAGGCCGAGGATGCGGCATGGGCCGACAGCCTCACGGCCTATTGGGCCCGCATCAACGCCGACTACCGCGACCCCGGCCACTCGCCCCTGCTGCCCCAGGACCGGGAGCGGTTCACCGAGCTGGAGCGCTTCGCCCCGGATGTGCGCTTCCGCGTGCTGGCCACCTTCAGGCCCAAGGCCGGCAGGCCCTTCGGCATGAGGACCACAACAGACCGACTGCCGCAGTACCAGGCCGTGGGTCAGCTGCGCTTCACCGTGGCAGGGAGGAGGGAGCGCCTCACCGTGTTCCAGAACATCGACCTGGCCAGGAAGCCGGGCTACGAGGACTACCTCTTCGTGCCCTTCACCGACCTGACCAATGGCGAGGAGACCTACGGCGGGGGCCGTTACCTCGACCTCCGCGCCCCGCTCGGGAAGCGGGTTGAACTGGACTTCAACAAGGCTTACAACCCCTATTGCGCCTACGGCGGCAAGTATTCCTGCCCCATCCCGCCCATGGAGAACCACTTGGAGGTGCGCATCGGAGCCGGCGTGAAGGCCTTCGCGCACTGAGCATCAGGGGAGTGCAACCCCGGGCGCTACCATCCGTAAACAGCCTCCCCACAGCCCTACGGCTCGAATGAACGACTATCTTCGCCTGCCGAAGCCCTCCAAGAACATGCGCCTTCATTCCGCCTTCCTTGCTGCGCTCCTCGCGGTGCCCGCCTTCGCCGGTACCATCGTAATCGAGGGTCACTACCAAGGCAAGAACCTGTTCATCCAGAACCCCTTCTCCGAGGCCGGGGTCGGCTTCTGCGTGTTCGAGGTCACGGTGAACGACCAGATCGCCACCGACGAGATCAACTCCAGCGCCTTCGAGGTTGATATGAACAACTTCGGGCTGAAACTGGGCGATCCCGTGGTGGTGAAGATCCGGCACAAGGACGGCTGCACCCCCGTGGTGCTCAACCCCGAGGTGCTGAAGCCCAAAAGCACCTTCGACATCGTGCGCCAGGCCATCGGAAGCGATGGCGTATATAAATGGACGGCGACCAATGAGACGGGCGAGCTGCCTTTCATCGTGGAGCAGAAGCGCTGGAACAAATGGGTGAAGGTGGGCGAGGTGATGGGCGTCGGCAAGCCGGGTGAGAACAGCTACGAATTCAAGGTGACGCCCCACAGCGGCGAGAACACCTTCCGTGTGCGCCAGGTGGACCTCACCCGGAAGTCGCGCTACAGCGAGTCCGTGAAGTACACGGACCCCAGCGTGCAGCCGGTGACCTGGAGCCCCGCCAAGCCGAAGGACGAGATCGTGTTCTCGGCCAACACCCTCTACGAGATCTACGACCAATACGGGAATATCGTGAAGCGGGGCTATGCCAGCAAGATCGACATCACCGGTCTGAAGAAGGACCTCTACTACCTGAACTACGACAACAAGATGGGTGAGAGCTTCCTGAAGCGCTGAGCCCTCCTGAGATCGACCTTCGAGGCCCTCCTACGACGGAGGGCTTCGCGTTTCTAACCTTGCCGCATGGAACACCTCATCCGCATCGAGCACATCGGCATCGCCGTGAAGGACCTGGGCGCTGCGGAAGCGCTCTACACCAAGCTGCTGGGCCAAGCCCCCTACAAGCGCGAGGAGGTGGAGAGCGAGGGCGTCATCACTTCCTTCTTCCGCACCGGGCCCAACAAGATCGAACTGTTGGAGAGCACCCGGCCTGATGGGCCCATCGCCAAGGCCATCGAGAAGCGGGGCGAAGGCATCCACCACATCGCCTTCGAGGTGGCCGATATCCGCGCGGAGATGGCGCGCCTGAAGGCCGAGGGCTTCACCCTGCTGAATGAGGAGCCCAAGCGCGGCGCGGACAACAAGCTGGTGTGCTTCGTGCATCCGAAGAGCGCCGGCGGCGTGCTGCTGGAGCTGTGCCAGGAGATCAGCTGAACCATGGCCACACGGAAGGAGACGGCGGCTTTCATCCTCGCCCAGCTGGGCCATGCGGATCGATTCAGCGTGAAAGCGATGTTCGGTGAGTTCGCGCTCTACGCTGATGGCAAGCCGGTGGCCTTCATCTGCGATGATCAGCTCTTCGTGAAGATCCTGCCTGAGAGCGCCGCATTGGATGCGCGCTGCGAGCGCGCGCCGGCCTATCCCGGGAGCAAGGACTACTACCTGGTGCCGGAAGAACTCATCACCGGCGACCGCAAGCTGCCGGAGCTGTTGCTGCGGATGGCGGAAGTGCTGCCGTTGCCGAAAGGGAAGAAGCCGCGCCGGAAGCCTTAAGCCGCCCTCACAGCCCCAGCCTCCGCACCATCCCGATCACATCCTCCTTCTCCAGCTCCAGGTGCTCGGCATGGAGCCCGGCCTCGCGCGCGCCGACCACATGCTGGATGCTGTCGTCGATGAAGAGCGTGCGCGCGGGGTCCGCATGGTGCTGCGCCACCACATGCTGGAAGATGCCGGCGTTGGGCTTGCGCATGCCGAGCTCGCAGCTGTAGTAGGCCCCGTGGAAGATCCCTTTGAAGTCGCCGATGCCCAGGTCGCGCGCGATGATGGCCTCGAAGGCGGGCACATGGATGGCGTTGGTGTTGCTGAGCAGCAGCAGCCGGTAGCGTTGCTTCAGCTCCCTCACCAGGGCTATGCGCTCCCGCGGGATGGTGCCGAGCATGGCGTTCCAGCCGGCGTCGATGTCGGTATCGGAGAGGTCGGCGTGCAGCAGGGCGCGCACCTCGTCGCGGAAGCCGGCAGGCGTGAGCTCGCCCGTCTCGAAGCGATCGAAGAGGTCGGTCTGCTTCGCCTTGGAGTAGAGCGCTCCGAAATCGGGGAATCCGAGCGCGGCGAAGTGGCGGGCGCTGGCGGCGTAGTCCACATCGATGAGCACCCCGCCGAGGTCGAGGATGAGGGTGTCGGTCGACTCCTTCATGGGGCCAAAGCTATCGGGGCGGTTCATCGGCACACCGACAAGTGGTAGCAGGCCTGGCGGGCCTCGCGCGTGGCGAACAGCTGCTTATCGCGTGCACGGTGCCCGGCAATCACTTCGGCGAGCGTTTCGGCCAGGAAGACCTGTTGGCAGCCGGCGAGCGGCAGTTCCTTGCCGTCCTTGTCCACGAACCTCATGTACGACAGGTCCATGGAGGTGCCATGCGTGTGCGGCGCATCCGCATCCCGCGTCGCATTCACGTTACCCCGCCCCAAGTTGCGCTGGTCCTGCCGCGTCCGGAACAGGCTGGTGACCTTAATGCGCGCCCCGGCCAGGTCGGTGCGGGCGATGCGGCCCTTGAAGTCATCGGCAATGGCGTGCAGCACCTGCTTCGCTGCCGGTGTGAGGTAGGGCCGGCCATGCGCCATGGGCGCCACCCAGAAGGCAGCGGTGCTTTCCACCGGAACAAGTCCGATCGCCCCTTTCGCCAAGTGCTGATCCAGGGCCTTTGCGTCGGCAATGGGTTTCACGCCGGCCATCTGGGAGCGCTTCTTGTAGGCGGGCAGGAGGTCCTTGAGCTTGCCGCTGTGATGCTTGAAGGGGTAGCGAGAGCAGTCTACAGGTGCCGGGGA
>DDRC01000240.1:6684-6909 GCA_002342985.1 Flavobacteriales bacterium UBA2426 | reverse complement strand
CGCCGCCGGCGTCGCCGGCGCTTCGGCGGCAGGGGAGAAGGCGCTGGCGCGGTGCGCAGGCGATTGATCGGTGGCTGGCCGGAGGGGTGGGAACGGGACATGCGGTCCGCGGTGCGCGCAAGGTAGCCCGCAGGTACTTTTGCGGCCTGCCTCCAGGGACGGCTCACGTTCTTCGGGTAAATGACCGGGCCTGTAGCTCAGCGGTCAGAGCAGGGGACTCATAAT
>DDRC01000240.1:0-6517 GCA_002342985.1 Flavobacteriales bacterium UBA2426 | reverse complement strand
GGTCAGAGCAGGGGACTCATAATCCCTTGGTCGCAGGTTCAAATCCTGCCAGGCCCACAACAGAGCCCGTCAATAGGGATTCACCGCGCTCACGCGGATGAACACGTCATCGATGAGCGCCCTAGAACTGCGCTCACGGTCCCAGAAATAGAAGCTGAGGCGGTCTCCGGACTCCAGCGCAGGCACGGGAATCCGGTATTCGATCTGCTCCCATTTCCCCGGGGACCCGGGCATCGGATTCATGCGGAACGGCTCGTAGAACGCGGTGCTGCCATCGGGGCGCTTCACATCGGTGACGCCCATGAGCGCTTGCGAGTCGCGGCTCTCCCTTTCGTAGCGCTGCAGTCCCACCTCAAGGAAGAGGTCGCGCCCGGTGGGCAGCCGGTCCGTGCCTGCCTCGAATTTCAGCCCGAATTCGTCGGTTCCATCGAAGACCACCGCGTTGGAGCCGCTGTAGGCATCCTTCCGGTGGCGGATGCCGCCCCCGCTCCAGTGCGCGCAGCGATGCTCGAAGTCGCAGCTCTCCTCCAGCACAGGCGTCATGCCGTTGGGGTTGAAGGGCGGGGCTTGGTAGTTGCCTCCGAATTGCCCCCGATGCCGGTCATCCCAGCGCAGGAAGGCCCGCACGTATTTCGCACGGTCCATGCTCTCGTGGTGCAGGATGAAGGCATGGTACTGCCACATCTGGAAGAGCAGCAACGCGCTGCACAGCACGATGAAGGCCCGGATGGCCAGCCACGCCCGGCCGTGCAGGGTATGGAGCAGGAGGGCCAGCGGAACAGCCAGCACCGGATAGTGGTCCACGAAGACCCGGCTGCCGAATCCGCTGCCGTAGTACCAGATCCACCAAGCGCTGATCACGTAGGTGTTGGCCGCCCAGTACAGCAGCATGGACCAGCCGCGCACGCGGTCATGCCTGAGCAGACGCACGGTTCCCACAAGGGTGAGCAGAAGGACGGGGGCCCACAGGAAGAGGCCGCGGCGGAACCCGAACAGCACCTTGATGACCTCCGGCCGGTCCCAATGGAAGCCTTCCCCGCGGTAGCCGTAGGCGTACCATTGGCCGATCTGCGCATGCCAGAGGATCGGCTGGATGGCCATCACGGCGAAGCATGCCAGCAATGCGGCGAAGAGCACGGCCGGTCGCTGCATCACGCGCCGGATGGCGGGCCGCCAGGCCTCACCCAGCACCACGGGCACGGCCAGGATCACCAGGCTATTCACCGGCCGGATGAGGATGATGAGCCCCAACAGCGCAGCTGCAGGGACGGCCCACCAGCTTCGGCCCTCCTCGCCCAGCCGATGCACGAGGAGCAGGAAGACGGCCACGGCGCAGAAGGAGTAGACATGGGACCATCCCGGCTGCAGCGCGCTGTATTGGAGCAGCTGGGTGCCCAGTCCGATGGCCGCAATTGACCAGGCCACGGCGCCTTCTCGCACCCCAAGGCGCAGAAGCAGTGCGCGCAAGGCTAAAAGGCCGATGAGCAGATAGGCCCAGGCCCCGATGCTCAGTGCGCGCATCTCATGCTCGCTGAGGCCATCGCGCGGGGCCCTAGGGTCGCTCAGTGCGATGTCGTGCCCGATGGCGAACCATGGCGCCATCATCAAGGAGGTGCCGCAGAAGTACTTGTTGAGCGTCCCGGTGGGGGTCTGCCTCACATACTCCCATTGATAGGGCTCGCGGCCCAGATCGTGCCGGATGAATAGCGCCTGCAAGTAGCCGTAGTAGCCCTTCACATCGCTCCTTACCACCGTGTTCGCCAAGCCGTCCTTCGGCCCAGGCCAAAGGCCCCTCAGGGCGATGAAGGCGTTCACCGCCATCACGAGCAGCACGAGGAGCAGGGAGGGGCTGGGACGGGGCATGACGGGGGCGTGAAGATGGCGAACGGGCTACTTTCGCCCGATGCTACGGGGAGCCGCATGAAGAAGGTGATCGTTACGGGCGGGGCAGGGTTCATCGGGTCACACACGGTGGTTGAACTGGCTGCGGCCGGCTTCGAGCCGGTGCTTGTGGACGATCTGCGCAACAGCGAGGAGCGGGTGCTCGATGGCATCGTGGCCATTGCCGGGCATCGGCCCGCCCTCCACCGCGTGGATTGCACGGATGAACGGGCCATGCGTGCCGTGCTGGCGCAAGAGGGCAGGGTCCATGGGGTCATTCACTTCGCGGCTGACAAGGCCGTGGGCGAGAGCGTGCAGGACCCGGTGAAATACTACCTGAACAACATCGGCTCGCTTGCCGTGCTCCTGAGGGTGATGCGCGACCACGGTGTGGATCGGCTGGTGTTCTCCTCCAGCTGCACGGTTTACGGGCAGCCGGAGGAATTGCCGGTGAGCGAGCGCGCCCCCGACCGCAATGCCGCCTCCCCCTACGGCTTCACCAAGGTGGCGTGCGAGCAGTTGGTGAGGGACCAGAGCGCGGCTGTTGCCGGGCTGAAGGCCGTGATGCTCCGGTATTTCAATCCCATTGGCGCCCATCCCTCCGGGCTCATCGGCGAACTGCCGCGCGGAGTGCCCAGCAACCTGGTACCATACATCACGCAGACAGCGGCCGGGCTACGCGAACGCCTGCGGATCAATGGGGATGATTATGCCACCGCCGACGGAACCTGCGTGCGGGATTACATCCATGTGGTGGACCTGGCCCAGGCGCATGTGGCAGCACTCTCGTGGATGGAGCCGAGGCCGGCACCGGTCTGCGAAGTCTTCAATCTGGGCACCGGCACCGGGCATACGGTGATGGAGGTGGTGACCACCTTCATCCGTGAAACAGGCGTGCAGCTGCCATACGAGATTGGCCCTCGACGCCCCGGCGATGTGGAGGCGGTGTATGCCGACACCACGCGGAGCCGCGAGGTGCTGGGCTGGCAGACCAGGCGCACGCTGGCCGATGCGCTGCGTGATGCGTGGAGGTGGCAGCAGGCATTGGCTGCGCGATAGGCCCGCCGCATCGTGCGTAGGCCGCCCCCACGTGGAAGTGCCATCGATTCGCGCCGCGTATTCCCGGTCGATCATCCGTTCCCGGCCAGGGGACCGTGCGGGCCATCCAAGGGCAAGCATGATCTTTGGAGCATGCGCCAGCTGCTCCTCGTCGTACTCTGCTCCACCAACGTGTTGCACGCCCAGCAATGGAATTGGGCAGCCGGTGCGGGTGCTGGCGGTAATGTGGACTTCTGTTACGACATCGCCACCGACAGCCAGGGCAATGCCTACTGGGTAGGCAGCCTGGCCGGCACGGTGGACTTCGGCTGCGGCACGATCACCGATGGATCGAGCGATGTGATGGGCTTCATCGCCAAGCGAAGCCCGGACGGCACGTGCCAGTGGGTGCGTGCGATTACGGTGGGCTTCAACGATGCGTGGGCCTATGGTGTGGCCATCGACGCGGCGGACCGCATCTACGTGACGGGCAGCTACAACGGCAACGCTGATTTCGGCAATGGCGTCACGCTGTACAGCCTGGGTATCGATGACATCTTCCTGGCGCGGTACGACACGGTGGGTACCTGCCTGTGGGCGCGGCGCGCCGGCAGCAGTGCCAGCAACGATGAGGCGCGCGGCGTGGCGGTGTCGCCCGATGGCGGGATCTTCATAGCGGGTTTCAGCGGGGGCACCACCATCGCGTTCGACGGGATCAGCATCCCCAATGCGGGCAACTTCCGCCAGTTGGTGATCGCGCGCTATGATAGCCTGGGCACCGTGCAGTGGGCACGCGCCAGCACGGGCAACGGCCAGGGCAAGAGCTGCCAGGACATCAGCGTGGCGGGTGACCGCGTGTTCGTGACCGGACAGGTCGGTTTCACCGTTGCGAGCTACGATGGAATTGCCCTTACGCCCGGGAGTGCCGGTTCCTATCTCTACGTGCTGGCCACCGATCTGGACGGCAACGGTGTCTGGGCCCGCAGCTATGGCAACGGCGACAATGAGGGCATGGGCATCAGCGCCGATACCCTGGGCAATGTGTTCGTGGCGGCACGCCTGTGGGGGAACCTGTTCCTGCCGGACGATACGCTCACCTCGGCGAGCAGCAACGATGATATCCTGTTGATGAAGCTGGACCGAGAGGGCGCCTTCCACTGGGCGCAGAGCACTGGTTCCGCCCAGCGCGACCTGGCGTGGGACGTGGACGCCGATGGCATGGGCAATGTGCTGGTGGCCGCACATTTCCAACAGAGCATCGACTTCTTCGGCACGCCGTTCACGGCGCTGGGTGGTGAGGATGCGCTGATCGCGAAGCTGGATGGCGATGGGAACGTTGTGTGGGCTTCACGCCCAAGTGGCTTCCAGCGCGACATTCCGCTGTGCATCCATCGCCAGGCCACGGCGCCGAACAGTATCTTCTTCGGTGGGTACTACTGGGGAGTCATCACCTATGGCGGCAGCACCATCGACGATGTAAGCAATGGGGACGCGATGCTGGTGGCCGGCATCGACACCACCTTCGCGGTGAGCACCTATGCCGCGCCCGTCTGCCCCGGTGCCTGCGATGGTGTGGCGTATGCCTTCACCCATGGTGATGCGCCCTTCACCTTCGCGTGGAACACCGGCGCCAGCACATCATCGGTGGCGGGCTTGTGCCCTGGAAGCTACGTGGTGGATGTTACGGATGGCAACGGCCAGGTGCACGCGGATACCCTTGTCGTGGTTGAGCGCATCGATCCAGGGTACACGGTGCAGCTGCAGGGCGATTCGCTGTGGGTGGAAGGCGGTGTGGGCTGGACCTGGTACTTGAACGGAACAGGGCTGGTGAGCGTCAGTGCCTCGGTGGTCGCTGCGGTGAACGGCGACTACCATGCGCTGGTCACCGATGTGTTCGGCTGTGTGTGGAGCACGGACACGGTGCAGGTGTTGAGTACGGCCATGATGGATCTGACCGGTCAGGGCCTGCGCGCCTGGCCGAACCCGATGGCGGATGTGCTGCACGTGCAGGGCCTATCGCCAGGCATGGCATTGGAGCTCCGCGATGCCTTGGGCCGGTTGATCTGGCAAGGGCAGGCGGTATCGGACCGGCTCACGATCTCCATAGGCGGACTACCGCACGGCAGCTATTTGTTGCGGACGGATAGCGGAGTGCTTCGGCTGGTGCGCTGAGCAGTGGTACACGCGCCCGACGATCGGTCAATACACCAGCTCGAAGTTGAGGTGCTCCTTCTTCCGCTCGTAGTTGTCGATCAGCGCCTGGCGCATTTCAGGTAGCGCGGCGATACGCAGATAGACCTCCTGTTTGATCTCTTCGATACGCTCCGCGCTGGGCTTGGCCTTCAGTTCTTCAGCGAACGGGGCCTTGGCTGCGCTCCATGGTCCGAAGCTGTCCTCCATCTCCCAGATGGTCATGTAGCAGAAGGCCGCATGATGCGGGTGATCCGGTGATGCACTGAGTTCACGCACTTTGTTGATCCCCACACAGATGTGCAGGGTCGGCTCTCCGTCCATGATGTGCAGGTAGTAGAAGTGCGCAGCGATGCGAAGGGCGCTGTCAATTGGCAAAGGCGCTAATTGGACAGTACGAATGCTACGCAGGTACAACTCCTTGAAGTCGGTCTCGGCTTCGAGCAGGGAGCGCAGCCGTTGCCGAATGGCTGAGGTGTCAGGGAGCATTTCCTGCAACTTCTGGTCGTGGGCATAGGTGTCGGAGAAGATGCTGTAGAGATACAGATGATATGGCCAGAGCGCCGTGCAACGGGCATGAAGGGAAGGGTCCGGCGGTAGACTGTCCGGACCGGTATTGATATAGGCGCCTGTCTCTCCTTCGATCACATCGAAGGTGAACAGGTCGGCAAAGGCGATGCTAACGGGCGGTTCTTGAGCTTCGGCACCACGGGTGGATGCCACGGTGAGCATGACACCGAGCAGCAAGCCAGCAATGGAAGTCAAGGATCGCATGGGATTAAGGTAACCGCTCTGGATCTCCAGTATGCAACCCGTGCTGACCTGATACTTCGTAAGCGGTTCCCCTCATTGTCTGATCGTCCGATCGCCCGATCGTCTGATCCTCCGGTCCTCACTCCACCTTCTTCACGTTGTCGTCCGGCACTCGGTCGAAGAAGAGGTGCATGGGATCGATCGCAGCCCGCACTGGCTTCGTGCGGCTCACCAGCGTTACCGTGTTCTCGCCGGTCTTGAGCCGTACGCGTTGCTGCACCAGGATGGCGCCTTCGTCCTCGTCCTCGCCGGGTTCCGCCAGCAGCCCCACATCGATCCAGTCGTTCATGGGCACAGGGGTCTCGCGGCCCAACGTGTCAGCATGGTTCTTCTCGGCGTGCAGGGTGATAGTGACGCGGTAGCTGCTATCGGCCTGCTGTTGTGCGGTCGCTGAGAGTACCCGGTTGTTGTACAGCGTGATGTACTTGAAGTGGTCCTCCAGCAAGTAGGTGAGGCTGTCCGGCGTCACGCGGTCCAGTTCGCGGTACATGTCCAGCGCGGTGGGGTAGGGCGGGGGACGGTAGGCGAAGGAATCCACCAGCGCCTTGAAGGCCTTGTTGAGCGTGTCCTCGCCGAGGAAGCTGCGCATGGAGTA
>DDRC01000017.1:2570-15737 GCA_002342985.1 Flavobacteriales bacterium UBA2426 | reverse complement strand
ATTACAAATCAGCTGCTCTACCAGCTGAGCTACATTGGCCTGTACAACAAGGAAAAGAACGGTTCCTTTTCCCGCTCCCAACCGGCAAGGGCTGGAATTGGGCCTGCAAATGTAGAAAAGAACCGCTCCGCGCCAAACAAGAGGCGCAATCTTTGCTTATGGGCACCGCCCGGACGGCTTACCGGGCCCGGTCCTTGGTCCGCACCACCTGGTTCCGCAGCGCCTCCACGGCCGCGATGGTGGCCTCTTCGAAGGTCTTGTCCTGCCGCTTGGCGAACAGCTCATTGCCCGGCACGGCCAGCCTCACCTCCACCAGCTTGTTCTCCCGGTTCTCCCCGTCTTTCTCCAGGCGGAGGAAGACCTCGGCGGAGAGGATGCCGTCTGTGAATTGGGTGAGCTTGGAGAGCTTCTCCCGGATGAAGTCGATCAGCTTGGTGTCGGCGTCGAAATGGATGGATTGGACGTTGATGTTCATCGGTCGGTGATGCGTTTGGCGTTGGGTTCAACGGTCGCGCCGCCCGCCGCGCGGATGCGCATGGGCGTGGACCTTCTTGAGCTTCTCGGCGGTGTTGTGGGTGTAGACCTGGGTGGCGGCAAGGCTGGCGTGGCCCAGGATCTCCTTCACGGCGTTCAGATCGGCCCCGCGATCGAGCATGTGGGTGGCGAAGGTGTGGCGGAGCACGTGGGGGCTGCGCTTGCGCTGGGAGGTCACTTCCCCAAGGTAGCGCTGAACGATGCGTTGTACGCTCCGGCGCGAAAGGGGTTCGCCATTCTCCCCCACCAGCAGGGGGGTACCGGCGGCAGGGGGGCCGAGCGCACCGGACCGGGCGGCGCCGTACGCCTGCAGGCGCATCAGGGCACCGTCCCCCAAGGGCACGATGCGCTCCTTGTTGCGCTTGCCCAGCACCCGCAGGGTGCCCCTGGCGGCATCCACGTCCTCCGGCCGTATGCCGAGCAGCTCCGCCAGGCGGATGCCCGTCCCATAGAGCAGCTCCAGGATGAGCAGTTCCGCCGCTTGGCGCAGGCCCTCGCCCCTCCGCTCGCTCTGGAAGAGCTGGTCCATCCGCGCCTCCTCCACGAATTCCGGGAGCCGCCGGGAGGTCTTCGGGGGCTCTACCAAAGCCGTGGGATCACGGTCCGTGGCCCCCATGCGCCGAGCGAACCGGTAGAAGCCGCGCAGCGCGCTCAGGCGACGGTTCACCGTTCGGGGCGAATCGCCCTGCTCGATCCGCGCCATCACCCAGTAGCGCACCAGCTGGTCGTCGCAGTCCTCCGCACGGGCCACCCCCTGCTCCTGCAGGTAGGCGCTGAAGAGGGCGAGGTCGGCCCGGTAGGCCGCCACCGTGTGGGCGCTGAAGCGCTTCTCCAAGGCGAGATGGTCCAGGAACCGGTCCACGAGCATGGGACCGCCAAGGTACCAAACGCCGAAGGCGGAAGAGCCATTGCCCTTCCGCCTTCGGCGCACGATCAGGCAGGAATTACTCCTGCTCGGTCTGCATCTGCAGCTTGTAGGCGGCGCGGATGATCTCCTTGCGGCGCGCCACGGAAGGCTTGGTGTAGCTCTGGCGCTTGCGCAGCTGGCGCATGGTGCCGGTGCGCTCGAACTTCTTCTTGAACTTCTTGAGCGCCTTGTCGATGCTCTCGCCTTCCTTGACCGGGATGATCAGCATGGTCGTCGTGTCCTTTTTCGTAAGGGGCCGCAAATATAGCGGCCCGGATCAGAGTTCCAAACGCGCGTCCGTTCATTAACGCGCTCACCGGCCCAGCACCTCCGCCAGGCGCGCCTCCAACTGGTCTCCGCGCAGCCCCTTTTCCAGCACCTTGCCCTCGCGATCCACCAGCACGGTGAAGGGGATGCTGCTTACGCCGTATTCCTGAGCCGCCGCGTTGTTCCAGAAGCCCAGGTCGCTCACGTGCTTCCACGGCAGGCCATCGGCCTTGATGGCCTCCACCCACGCCGTATGGTCCCGGTCCAGGCTCACGCCGAGGATCTCGAAGCCCTTCGACCGGAAGCGCTCATACACGCGCTTGACGTTGGGATTCTCGATCCGGCAGGGCCTGCACCAGCTGGCCCAGAAGTCGATGAGCACCACCTTCCCGCGGAGCTGGCTGAGTGCAAAGGAGCCGCCATCCGGGGTGCTCTGGCGGATCTCCGGGGCCTCGGACCCGATCGGCAGCAGGTTGCTCAACCGCTTCATCTCCTCCTCCTGGGCCCTGATCATCACCAGCTCCTGCTCGTACCGGTCCACCTGCTCGCGGAACGAGGCGTAGAACCCCGAATTCGGCATCGTCCTGCGCAGGCCGTCGCGCACCTGCTTGAAGAGGTCGAACTCCCGCGTCATATCCATGCGGCCCAGCACGCTGATGGCCACCGGCGACCCGCTGTTCTCGCGCACGAACTGGCGGCAGCGCTCATAGAAGGCCAGGTTGGTGGCGTTGAGCTCATCGAGGTTGGCCTGGTTCGAGGGGTCGGCGGAAAGGGCCGAGCGCAGGCCGCTCACCTTCTGCTCGTAGCCCATCGCCTCCTCCTGGAACCGTCGCATGGCGTCGGTATGCACCGATCCCTCGAGGCGCATGGGGGTCTGCAGCAGGCCGCCCTGGGCCTCCACGGCAAGGCCCTCGGCGCTGTCGAGCACCACGATGAGCTGCTCGTTGCCCACGGCGATCCGGTAGAAATCGAGCGGCAGGTAAGGCACCTTCATGGTGCCCTTGCCATCGCCGTTCAGCTTCACGGAATCCACGTGGTACGGACGCCCGTTCTCAAAGCGGTCGAAATAGGCCATCTGGTCGCCGGCACCCTCGACGCTGAGGCTGATGGTGCGGGTGGCTGTGCCCTGGCCTCCGCAGGCAGCGGCCAGGATGATCATGGGTAGGAAGGAGCGGATGCTTGGCATGTTCATGCGGATTCCTGTTCGAGCAGTTGGCGCACCACCTCATTGGCGCGCTTGGGGTCGGCCTTGCCCTTGGTGCCCTTCATCACCTCGCCCATGAAGAGGCCCAGCAGGCCTTTCTGGCCGCTGCGGTAGGCGGCCACCTTGTCGGGGTACTTCGCCATCACCTCCCGCATCAGGCCCTCGATCACATCCTCTTTGGTGTCCTGCACGAGGTCGTGCTTCACGGCCAGCTCCTCGGCGGTGCTGGCTGCGTCCTCGAGCATCATCGGGAAGAGCTTCTGGCTGGCGACGCTGTGGCTCACCTTGCCGCTGTCGATGAGGGTAATGAGGCCCGCGAGCCGCTCGGCGCTGATGGGGAACCGGCCGATGTCGAGGCCGCGCTCGTTCACCCAGCTGCGCACATCGCCCATCACCCAGTTGGCGGCGCCCTTGTAGTTGCTCGTCTTGGCGATCACCGCCTCGTAGTAGAGCGCGGTGCCCTTGTCGTCGGTGAGGATGCCCGCGTCGTAGTCGCTGAGGCCGAGCTGCTGGGTGTACTTGGCGCGCAGCTCGCGCGGCAGGGGCGGCATCTCCCTGCGGATGGCCTCCTTCATGGCCTCGCTCACGGTGATGGGCTGCAGGTCGGGCTCGGGGAAGTAGCGGTAGTCGTGAGCCAGCTCCTTGCTGCGCATGCCGATGGTGATGCCTTTGCCCGCATCGAAGGTGCGCGTCTCCATGTGGATGACGCCACCGGCATCGAGCACCTCGCTCTGGCGCTGCGCCTCGTACTCGATGGCGCGCATCACGTTGCGGAAGCTGTTCATGTTCTTCACCTCGCACCGCGTGCCGAACTTCTCCTGACCGATGGGCCGCAGGCTGATGTTGGCATCGCAGCGCAAGCTGCCCTCTTCCATGTTGCCGTCGCAGATGTCGAGGTAGCGCACCAAGCGGCGGATCTCCACCAGGTAGTCGTAGGCCTCCTGCCCGCTGCGGATGTCGGGCTCGCTCACGATCTCGATCAGCGGAACGCCGGCGCGGTTCAGGTCCACCAAGGTGTTGAAGGGGTCCACATCGTGGATGCTCTTGCCGGCATCCTCCTCCATGTGGATGCGCGTGATCCCGATGCGCTTCTCGCCGCCTTCAACGGGGATGATGACATGCCCCTTGGTGCAGATCGGCGTATGGTCCTGCGTGATCTGGTAGCCCTTGGGCAGGTCGGGATAGAAGTAGTTCTTGCGGGCGTAGTGCATCCACGGCGCGATGGAGCAATCCGTGGCCAGGCCCATGCGCACCGCCAGCTCCACCACCTTCTTGTTGGCCACGGGCAGGGTGCCGGGGTGACCCAGCGTCACCACGCTCACGTTGGTGTTCGGGTGGTCGCCGTAGGCGTTGGGGTCGCTGCTGTAGGCCTTGCTGTTGGTGATCAGCTGCGCGTGCACTTCCAGGCCCACCACCAGCTCGTATTTCTCGCTCCAGTGGGGCGCGCCGGTGCCCGTCACGGCTTCCTTCTTCGTGCTCATCTCAGCAGCTGGCGATCAATTCCTTCATGATGTGCGTGAGCTTGGGCTCGGCCTTCTCGGCCACGCGCTGCACCATCTCGTGCGTGGTCTTCTCGATGCGGCCCTTCACGCCCATGTCCGTGATCACGCTCATGGCGAAGCAGGGGATGCCCATCTGCCGCGCGGCGATCACCTCGGGCACGGTGCTCATGCCAACGGCATCGCCGCCGATCACCCGCACATAGTGGTATTCGGCGGGCGTCTCCAGCGTGGGACCGGTAAGCCCCACGTAGCAGCCTTCCCGCACCGCGATCGAGGCCTTGGCGGCGATGGCCTTGGCCTTGGCGATCAGTGCATGGTCATACGGCTCGCTCATATCAGGGAAGCGCGGGCCGAGCTCGTCGATGTTGGGACCGATGAGCGGGTTGGGGAAGAGGCAGATGTGATCGTTCAGGATCATCAGGTCGCCCACCTCGAAGGACGGATTCACCCCCCCGCAAGCGTTGCTCACGAAAAGGCGCTGGATGCCGAGGTATTTGAACACGCGCACCGGCAGCACCACCTCGTTCATGGTCCAGCCCTCGTAGAAGTGGAAGCGGCCCTGCATGGCCACCACGGGCTTGCCGCCCAGCGTGCCGAAGAGCAGTCGGCCCGGGTGCCCCTGCACGGTGCTCACCGGGAACTCGGGTATCTCGCTGTAGGGGATGGCATGCTTCACCTCGATCTCCTTGCCCAGGCCGCTGAGGCCGGTGCCGAGAATGATACCGGTCTCGGGCACGAAACCGCCTATGGCCTTCTTAAGGTGCTCGGCAATGCGCTTAATGCGGTCCAACATGGCGGCGGATGAGTTCAGCGAATCGTTCCGGTTCATTCAAGATGACGGCCCGCATGCCGATGGTCGCCAGCGGGAGGCCTTCGAGCGGGGTGCCCTTGCAGGGACCCAGCCGGGCGGCATCCTTCTCCGTGGTTACCAGCGTTTTCGGGCCGGGTGCGAAAGTAGCGTAACGATGCGCGATGCGTTCCAGGTCGGCGCGCGAGAAGGCGTGGTGGTCCGGAAAGGCGAGGTGCTCCACCGTGGCGTGCTGCCGGAGATGGCCGAGGAGCGGCTGGGGGTTCTCGATGCCTGTGAAGAGCAAGCAGTTGTCCGTTGATGGTTGTCCGGCTTCTCCCGACAACTCGCTACTGGCAACGGACAACGGCTCGTAAACAATCCCTGCGAAGAACAGCTCCTGCGCATCGCTCAGCCGCAAACGTTCGCGCCATTGCTCCCGCTCTGCCGGCGAAGGCAAGGCGGGGCACTTCGTCACCACTACGATCCGGGCGGCCTTCCGGCGCGAAGGCAGATCGCGCAGGCGACCGGCGGGCAGCAGCGCATCGGTGAACCAGGGCCGCTGCCAGGTGGTGAGCAGGATGTTGAGGCCGGCATCCAGGCGGCGGTGCTGCAGGGCATCATCGAGCACCACGGCTTTCACATCGGGCACCTCGCGTTGGATCCGCTCGATGGCCCCTACCCTGTCCGCTCCCACGAAGACCCGCGCCTCGGGAAACTTCCGTTTCACTTGCACCGGCTCATCGCCGCTGCGCTCCGCGGCATCGGTGGCCTGCACTTCGTGGATGTCATCGCCCTTGCGGCCGTAGCCCCGGCTCAGCGTGGCCAATGGCGAGGTGCCCGACAGCGTGCGCAGCACCAGTTCCAGCATAGGCGTCTTCCCGGTGCCGCCCAAGGCCAGGTTGCCGATGGCGATGGTGGGCACGGCGGGCCTCACGGAGGGGAGCAGGCCGGCATCGTAGAGCGCATGGCGGAGGCGGAGGCTCGCGCCATAGATCCAGGCGGGAGGGGCGAGCACGATGCGTCTGAGGCTCATGGTTACTTTGCCGCAATGCCGCGCCGTCAGCGCGAAGCGTCAAAGATGAAGATCAAGGACCTCATTGCCCCGCTCGAAGCGTGGGCACCTCGCTCCCTTCAAGAGGACTACGACAACAGCGGCCTGCAGGTGGGCGACCCCGAGGCCGAGGTGAATGCTGCCATGGTCTGCCTCGATTGCACCGAGGAAGTGGTGGAAGAGGCGGCACGGCTGGGCTGTGGCCTCATCATCAGCCACCACCCGGTGATCTTCCGCGGGCTGAAGAGCCTCTCGGGCAAAGGCTATGTGGAGCGCACCCTGCTGGCGGCCATCAGGAACGGTATTGCACTCTACGCCATCCATACCAATCTGGACAACGTGCTGGATGGCGTGAACGGCGAGATCGCCGCCCGGCTCGGGCTGAAGCCCCTGGGCACCCTCGCCCCCAAGCCGGGCCAGTTGCGCAAGCTGGTGGTCTTCGTGCCCATGGAGCATGCCGATGCCGTTCGTAACGCCGTGTTCAAAGCCGGTGGCGGACACATTGGCAATTACGACGAGTGCAGCTTCACCGTGGGCGGCATGGGCACCTTCCGGCCAGGGCCCGGGACCAACCCTTTCTCGGGCGAGCAAGGGGTGCGCAGCAGCGAGGCCGAGTTCCGGCTCGAGTTCATCTACCACGCCCCCCGCGAGCAGGCCATCATCAGCGCCATGCTGGCAGCCCACCCTTACGAGGAAGTGGCCTACGACCTCTACCCCATCACTAACCCGCACCCGGGCATCGGGAGTGGCTTGATTGGCGAATGGGACAGCCCCATCCCTGAGGCGGAATTCCTGGCCAAACTGAAGCAGACCTTTGGCCTTCAGGCGATTAGGCACACCAAGACCTTGGGCAAGCCGATTCGCCGGGTGGCCCTCTGCGGCGGCTCGGGCGCCTTCCTCATCCGATCGGCCATCGCGGCCGGGGCCGACGCCTACCTCACCGGCGACGTGAAATACCACGAGTTCTTCGATGCCGATGGGAGGCTGCTGCTGGCCGACATCGGGCATTACGGCAGCGAGCAATTCACGATGCACCTGATCCAACGTCGGTTAGGGGAACATTTCCCTACATTTGCCGTCCGTTTGACGGAAACCGTCACGGACCCCATACATCATTATTACTGACATGGCGAAGAGCGACGTGAAGGCTCCGGCGAAGGAAACCAAGGCCGCCCCCGTACTCGGAAAGGCGGAGATCACCATCGCCGAGAAGCTGGTCGAGCTGTACCGCCTGCAGACCATCGATTCACAGGTGGACCGCATCAAGGTGCAGCGCGGCGAGCTGCCCTTGGAGGTGCAGGACCTGGAGGACGAGGTGGCCGGCTTGGAGACGCGCCTGAAGAAGCTGCAGGACGAACTGGCCGAGATCGAGGGCCAGGTGAGCGACAAGCAGAACCAGATCAAGGACAGCAAGGCCCAGATCAAGAAGTACGAAGCGCAGCAGGCCAAGGTGCGCAACAACCGTGAGTACGATTCACTCACGAAGGAGATCGAGTTCCAGAATCTCGAGATCCAGCTGGCTGAGAAGCGCATCAAGGAGTTCAAGGCGCAAATCGAAGCCAAGAAGGCCGTGGTGGACGAGAGCCAGGCCAAGCATGATGAGCGGAAGAAGGACCTGGAGCTGAAGCGCAAGGAGCTCGACGACATCATCGCCGAGACCGAGAAGGAAGAGAAGGACCTGCAGAAGAAGAGCGATGCGGCCAGCAAGCAGATCGAGGAGCGGCTGCTCAGCGCCTACCACCGTATCCGCAGCAATGCGCGCAACGGATTGGCCGTGGTGCCCGTGGAGCGCGGCAGCTGCGGCGGCTGCTTCAGCGCCATCCCGCCCCAGCGCCAGCTGGACATCGGCAGCCATAAGAAGATCATCGTGTGCGAGCACTGCGGACGCATCCTCGTGGATGAGTACGTGGTGGACCGGGTGAAGAACGGCTAACGCCCCGCGCTCAAGCGCACAGCGAAGGCCTCCTAAGGGAGGCCTTCGTCATTCAGGGCCTCAGGCCAATGGTGAGCAAGGTGGACACCACACCCCTGCGCACCAGGATCGGCTCCACCAGCGCAGGGTCGTAGGCGAACTTCCGCAGGTCCTGCACCGTGTAGTTGGCGGCGAGGTCAACCGTTACATGAGCGCCCCGGTAGCCAAGGCCGGCAGCATAGGTGCGCCTAGCCGTGCCGCGTTGGGCATCCGTCGTCACATAGGGGTCCTGCACGAATCCCCATCCCCCGCGGTAATACCAACTGCCCGCCCGCCACTCCGTTCCGATCCTCACGGAATGCTGGGCGCGGAACCGGTCCTTGATGGCGGCATTCTCCAGCGCGAAGTCGTACGGATCATCGAGCGTGGCCGAACGCCCGAAGCGCAGCGAGCGCGTGTCCCCGTAGGAGTAATCGATGCTCACCAGCCCATTGGCCCCCGCGATGTAGGCCGCGCTCGCCGTCGCGCGCCATGGCGTGTTGATGCGGTAGCTGAAGCTTCCATCCGGCGACTCGTAGGTGAGGTCATAGTCATCCAGGCCCTGGGTCGACCGGAAGCCCGTCCGCACCGATGTGTTGAAGGCGTCGTTGAGCTGCATCCATTTCGGGCTCTGGAATGCGACCCCGGCCCTCACCCGATCGGAGAACCGGCCGATGACGCCCACCAGGAGCTCGAAACCGCCGCCGCTGGTCACCAGTTCCTCCCTGAACTCCATCTGCCCGAGGTCCAATCCCTGATCCAGGCTGTATTCCGTGTGCGTGGTGGTGCGCCGGAAGCGGTGGCCCATGATGTTGGCGGTGGCCCCGATATAGATGCGATCGTCGATGTTGGCCGCGTAGAAGATCCCGGTGCGGTTGGTGGCCCCGTTCGCCTCCACCGTGTGGCGCTGGCGGGTGTCGCTGCCCATGGGGATGTAACTGAAATAGGCGTCCGTTGAACCCGGCAGGGTATCGATGCCGAAGGCGTTCCACGCCAATCCGGCTCCGAAGGGCAGGTCGTCAGGCAATGTGGTGTAGGGAATGCCATCGGCCTGGTTCACGAAATGCGCGAGCATTGTGGTCGGGGCCCGGTCCGCCAAGGCATCGGTACTGAAGCGCTGCAACTCGATCCGATCGTAGACGATGCCATAGACGGATGCCACCATCGCACCATCCGCCTTGCCGGGGTTATGAACCACCAGTGCCAGATTGGGCAGGGACAGGCGGGAAGCGGTGGCGGAAGACCCCCTGCCGTAATAGGTGGCCGCATCGCCGATCACATCCACCCCGAGCGTGAGGGAGAGCGAGCTGGCCCGGTAGAGCGCCATGCCCGCTGGATTGATGCCCGCAGCGACGGGATCCGCGCCCAGCGCACCGAAGGCGTTGCCCATGCCATTGCTGCGTGCCGTACCGCCCGGCCTGCTGGTGGCCATGCGCAGCGCATCCTCCTCGCTCTGCGCCCGGGCGCCACTGGTCGACAGCCAACCGGCGAGCGCGAAATGCACCGCCAGCCATGCAGTGGAATGCCAGCGCCGCGCCATCACCGCGACCGATGGCGCGTAGGTGCGCCACCGCCATCATTCGTTCGGGACGGCGCCGGGGCCGAGCGCTCGAAGACAGGGCGGTCGTTGCCGCGGTCGTTGATCGTGGGTCGCCGCTCCACCGGTTGGCGCTCCATGGGGCGCTCTGAAGGGCGGCGCTGCGGTGGCTGAACCACAGGGCGCTGAACGGGCCGCTCATCCGGCCGTGCTATGCCGCGATCCATCGGGCGGGAGGCCGGCTGCCGCTGCTGGATGGCCGGGCGAACCAAGGATGCCGGCTGCTCCACAGGCCGTGGGCTCAGGCCCACCGGATCGCGGAAACTGGCGCGCGGTCGCACGGAGCCATTGCCCGTGCCAAGGGACGAGCCCATGGTGGAGGGCCGATGGCCGATGTACGTGTTGCTGCTTCCGCCTACGATTACCGGGGTGTAGCAGCCTCCGCACGCGCCAAAGGGGCCCCAGTAATTGCCGTAGTAGCTGTATCCGTTCCATCCCCAGCCGTTATAACCGCCGAAGCCGTAGCCCCAGCCATCGTTCCAGCCCCAAGGGGAGTTCCAGCGCCAGGGATCATTCCAGCCCCATGGCCGGTTCCAGCCCATTGGCCGGTTCCAACCCCACGGATCGCTCCAGCCGTACGGATTCGAACCCCATCCCATGCCCATGCCCCAGCCTGGGCCGTTCCATCCGCTCTGCCAGCCCATGCCCATGCCGAAGCCCGTTCCGAAGCCGAAGCGCCCGTAGTTGTAATAGTACGGGTCGTTGTAGGCCATGTCATAGTAGCTGCGGGAAGCGCCCAGGTCGCGCGAAGTGCCGGGGTCGTAGTAGTCGTCGGTCGCCTTATCGGCCGACGGCTCCTGGGAAGGGACAGGGGTCGGCGCTGCCGCAATCCTCGGCGCCTGCGAGGGCATGAAGTACACATCGTCATCCTGCTGTGCCAGCGGCTGCGACGACGAGCAGGCGCCTGCCAATAGGGCGATGAGCAGGACGGCCGGGAGGCTGGTTCGGATGTTCATGCTGCGCGTGGTGTTGAAGGCCTTGCCTCGAGCACCCGGACGCCGGATTGGCGTTGCGTACTTTCGGCTCCTGTTACAGAACAAAAATAATACCGGATTAGTGCGATGGCCGACCAGTTGACGAAGCGCTCAGAGGATTACGCGCAATGGTACAACGACCTTGTGCTGAAGGCCGATCTGGCGGAGCATAGCGACGTGCGCGGGTGCATGGTGATCAAGCCGCACGGCTACGCCATCTGGGAGAAGATGCAGCGCGCCCTGGACGACATGTTCAAGGAGACCGGCCATGTGAACGCCTACTTCCCCCTCTTCATCCCCAAGAGCTACCTGGCCAAGGAAGCCAGCCATGTGGAGGGCTTCGCCAAGGAATGCGCGGTGGTGACGCACTACCGGCTGAAGAGCGACCCCGAGCACGGCGTGGTGGTGGATCCGGAGGCCAAGCTCGAAGAGGAGCTCATCGTGCGGCCCACCAGTGAGACGATCATCTGGAACACCTACCGCGGCTGGATCAAGAGCTACCGCGACCTGCCGTTGCTCATCAACCAGTGGGCCAATGTGGTGCGCTGGGAGATGCGCACGCGCCTGTTCCTGCGCACCGCCGAGTTCCTCTGGCAGGAGGGCCACACGGCGCACGCCACCAAGGCGGAGGCGCTCGAGGAGACCGAACGGATGCTGGAGGTCTACCGCCAGTTCGCCGAGGAATGGCTCGCCATCCCCGTGATCAAGGGCATCAAGACCGCGAGCGAGCGGTTCGCGGGCGCCGAGGAGACCTACTGCATCGAGGCGCTCATGCAGGACGGCAAGGCCCTGCAGGCCGGCACCTCGCACTTCCTTGGGCAGAACTTCGCCAAAGCCTTCGATGTGCTCTTCACCAACCGCGATAACCGGCAGGAGCACGTCTGGGCCACCAGCTGGGGCGTGAGCACCCGGCTCATGGGGGCCCTCATCATGACCCACAGCGATGACAACGGCTTGGTGCTTCCGCCCAAGCTCGCCCCCGTGCAGGTGGTGGTGGTGCCCATTGCCAGGAACGAGGAGCAGCTCAAGGCCATCCTCGCCTTCGCAGAGCCCGCGGTCAAGGCCATGCGCGCGAGGGGCATCTCCGTGAAGCTTGATGCCGACGACACGAAGAAGCCGGGCTGGAAGTTCGCCGAGTATGAATTCAAGGGCTATCCGGTCCGCATCGCCATCGGCCCGCGCGACATGGAGAACGGGACCGTGGAGGTCGCCCGCAGGGACACTTTGGAGAAGCAGGTGATGCAAGTGACCGACCTGGCCGAGAAGATCGGCCATCTGCTCGGGCACATCCAGGACAACCTGTTCCAGAAGGCCCTGGCCATGCGCGAGGCCGGAACCCGGGCCGTGGACAGCTACGAGGAATTCAAGCGCGAGATCGAGAAGGGCGGCTTCATCCTGGCGCACTGGGACGGCACCGCCGAAACCGAGGCCCGCGTGAAGGAGGAGACGAAGGCCACCATCCGGTGCATCCCGCTGGATGGGGACCGCACCCCGGGCGCTTGCATGGTCACCGGCAAGCCCAGCGAGCGCCGCGTCATCTTCGCCCGGGCCTACTGATGAGCAAGAAAGCCGCCCCCGACCCCCGCAGCCTGATCCTTGAGATGCTGCGCACCAAGTCCTGCATGAAGCAGGACGTGTATCAGAGCACCATGGTGCTCTTCGAGATGGTGAAGGAGCTGCTGCAGGAGATCGCGCTGGACCTGGAGGCCAAGGTGAAGTGCGAGGATGAGCGGCTCACCGTCACCTTCACCGACAAGGGGCAGACCGCCTGCGAGCTGCGCGTGGCGGGCGATGTCATCATCTTCCACATGCACACCAATGTCTTCCGGCTCGATCAGAGCCACAGCCTATGGAAGACGAGCTATCTGGAGGAGGACGAGCTGCGCGGCTACTTCGGGGTGATCAACATGTACAATTTCCTCAGCGACTCCTTCAAGTACAACCGTGAGCGCGACCTGGGGTACTTGGTGGCCCGGCTCTTCCTCAACCGCGACAACCGGTTCTTCGTCCAAGGCAAACGGCAGCTCGGTTTCCTATACAACGACCTGCCCGCCAATGCGCTGGAGCGCGAGCGTATCAGGGCCGTTCTGCTCTCCGTGATCCTCTACGTGCTGGAGTTCGACCTGCTGGCCCCGCCCTACGACCAAGTGAACCAGGTGACCGTGAGCGAGATGAACGAGCTGAACGCCAACCTGAAGATCAGCACGGGCAAACGGCTCGGTTTCCGGTTCCAGTCGGATGCCGAGGACATGACTTGATTGGGATTTCGCGCCGCTGATTACATTTGCGGCCCTGTCGCTGGACAGGCATTGTCATCGTGGCCCGTTCGTCTAGGGGTTAGGACGCGTCCCTTTCACGGATGAAACAGGGGTTCGATTCCCCTACGGGCT
>DDRC01000017.1:0-2449 GCA_002342985.1 Flavobacteriales bacterium UBA2426 | reverse complement strand
GGTTCGATTCCCCTACGGGCTACATCGGAAACCCGCGCACTGCGCGGGTTTTCTCATTCCACCGCATGGCGCCACGCCCGTCATGCCGCACAGGAGGCGCGCCGTAACCGGCTCCCACGTGCTGGACCAGCACGCTGCACCAATTGTCACCTCCCCGCCCAAGGCTCGGTCAGCGCCATGGATTGGCCGGTGTCCCCGCCGCGCAGAGCACGACCAGGACCAATGCACCCCGAGCCGCAGGAACCAAGGCAGGCCCCTGACCGCTCATCGGTTGGCGGTTGGCGCTCTTCGGGCAGCCGCAAACGGTCGCTTCGCGTTCACAGGGCGGGCAGGAGCGCCTCCAAACGGATGCCGCGCGAGCCCTTCAAGAGAATCAGGCGCCCCTCAACGGGCTCGCTGTTCAAACGGGCCACAACCGCCTCCGCGTTCGCATAGGTGGTCCCGGATGCTCCTGCCTCCGCGAAAAGCGGCCCCACATACCACGCTTCGAGGCCCAGCTGGCTTATGAGTTCGATGATCTTCCGGTGCTCAGCGCGCGAATCGGCGCCCAGCTCGAGCATATCACCCAGGATGACCAGCTTGGGCCGTGCACTGGCCATGGCGGCGAAGTGGCGCAAAGCGGCACCCATGCTGCTTGGATTGGCGTTGTAGGCATCGACCACCACTTCGTTGCGGCCGGTATCGCTGAACTGCGAACGGTTGTTGCTGGGCACGTAGCCCTCCAATGCGCTGACGATGGTCGCGTCCGGAACCCCGAAAAGCCGGCCCACAGCCACGGCAGCCAGGGCATTGGGGAGATTGTAGGCGCCGACCAGCCGAGTCGCCACCCGATGCTCCCGGCCATCGCGGCCGAGGAAAGCCAAGCCGAGGAAGGGTCCCTGACTCGCATCGCGCCCGCGGGTATCCGCATCCGGGCGGGTGCCGTAGGTGTGGCGCGGAAGTCCCTGGCTCCTGGTCATGAGAACCTCATCGTCCGCATTCACGAGCAGGCTCCCCGCATGGCTCGCCAGAAACGCATAGAGCTCCGTCTTGGTGCGCAACACGCCATCGAATCCCCCGAACCCCTCCAGATGCGCCCGGCCCACGTTGGTGATGAGGCCATGCGTGGGTTCGGCGATGCCTACGAGCTCGGCGATATCGCCGGGCTTGTTCGCGCCCATCTCAATGATGGCGAAGCGATGTCCGGCCGTCAACCGAAGCAGCGTAAGCGGTACACCGATGTGGTTGTTGAGGTTGCCCTTGGTGGCCAGCGTAGGTCGGTCTCCGGCCATGACGGCTTGCACCAGCTCCTTGGTGGTTGTCTTGCCATTGGTACCGGTGATGGCCAGCACCGGCAGCTCGAATTGGCGCCGATGGTGCCTAGCAAGATCCTGGAGCGCCGCCAGCCCGTCGTGCACGAGAAGGCACCTGGGATCGACGGCAGCGCCCGGGTCGTCCACGATGGCATAGCGCGCACCGCTGGCGAGCGCCTGCGCAGCGAAGGCATTCGCATCGAACCGGGGTCCCTTCAGGGCCACGAAGAGGGAGCCCGCCTCGATCGCCCGGGTGTCGGTGCAGACGCCCGTGCATTCCAGGAAGCGCTGATAGAGGACCGCCAGGGGTGTCATGGAATGGAAGACCCCCGGCAGTCTGCCGGGGGTCCGAATGTAAAGGGGCGTCCTTCGGTCAGCGCTTCTTGGCTTGATCGAGCTTTTCGCGGCGCTTGTTGTCGCCCATGCCCACCGGGCTGCCAACGCGCGTCATGGCGCAGCGGAAGCCGATGGTGGCCGTGCTCTGCCGCTCATCGAGGTGGCGGCGCGTGGCTGGATTGGCCCAGTAGATGCGGTCGGCCCAGCTGGCGCCCTTGTAGACCCGGCTGCGGTCATTCACCAGGGTGGTCTTGCCCCAGTCGTACATCGGATTCCCTTCGAAATCGGGCTGCTCGTAGTAGATGCTGCTCTCCACATCCCCGTCGCGGAAATCGATGTTGTCGCTCTGGCGGTAATTGCGGCGATCGATATTCTCTTCCACGGTGACACTGCGCACGCGCACATCGCCCGGCTGGTCGGCCTGGTAGTCGCTGATGCCGGAGAGCAGCTTGGGGCAGATCTCCAGGTCCTTGCTCTTGATGTTGTCCACCATGTCCTGAACACGCTGCATGGCCGCATCCTGCTTGCGCGTGTTATTGAACTCGATGGCCTGATCGATCTGGGTGAGCAGCTCGTCGATCAGCGCCGCCTCCTCATCCGTGGCACGGCCCTGCATGGCCATCTGGAACTCGGTGAGGTAGTATTTGATGCCATCCACATCGTAGACCACGAGGTCATGCTTGTCCTGCACAACGCCATCGCTGTTGAGCACCTTGGTGCGGAACACGTTGCCGCGGAAGGGCCTGAAGTCGTCCTTGTCCTCGGGGCTGAGGGGGCGGTACACATCCATCACCCATTCGCTCACGTTGCCGGCCATGTTG
>DDRC01000243.1:864-3968 GCA_002342985.1 Flavobacteriales bacterium UBA2426 | reverse complement strand
AGGCCCACCTTGCCATCCTTGCGCACGCGGCTCACCGGGCCCTCGAATCCCTCCACCCAGTCGTACTCCGCGGGGACCACGGTGTTCCCACGGCTGTCGATGGCGCCGAAGTATCCATCCAATTCAACGACGGCAAGGCCATTCCGAAAGGTGCCGCCAGAGGCGAAACGGAAAGGGATCACCTCCTCGCCGCGGGCATTGATGTATCCGTATCGGCCGTCGCGCGCAGCATAGGCCAGGCCGCCGCTGAATTCGCCCACATCCTCGAACACCATCGGCACCGCGAGGTCGCCATTGGCATCCACAGCCCCCACGCGGCCCGAGCGCTCGACCGTACTGGTGCCTTCCACCGGCTCGGTGATCTCATCGTACTCAATGGGCACCACCACGCGGCCCGACCGATTGATGCTGCCGGCCCTGCCGTCGGCGCCCACCAAGGCCTGGGGACCATGGAACGGCTCGGCCCATTCATATACGGCCTTGATCCGCTCGGTGCCCTCCTCATCGATGTAGCCCCACTTCCCCTCGCGCCGGAAAGGCAGCAGGAATAGGCTGGCGGTCCTGTAATCATCCACCAGTTCCTCGACGAAAGGATACTCCGGGAAATCCTGCAGGAAACGGGTAATGGTATTGGTGCTCAGGTTGCGGGTGTACTGCTCGTAGATCGCGCGCCAAGCATCATTCACCCGGCGGTTCCGCGGGTTGGCCCGAATGAATGCCGCATACTCCGCGACGAGGCGTCCCGGCGTGGAGAGGCGGTATACTTCATCCTCCGCCTGGTGCACATAGGGACTCTCCGGATGCGCTTCGATGAATGCCTTGAAGGACTCCAGGTTGCCATCGGCGGTGGACTCCCGGTAGATGGCCTGGTTCAACCGGGTACGGGCCTCGTACACCTCGCGGGCGTGCGGGTACCTGTTCAGGAAGGCCTGGTAGCCGGATGCGGAATTCGCCTCGCGCGCCTCTTGGAAGGCCAGGTGATCGCGCACGAGCGTGGCCTCCGCGATGAAGGGGCTCTGGACATAGGACTGGATGTAGCGGTCGTAGGCGGCGATGGTGTTGGTGCTGCGCGCCACCTCCCAGCCAAGGCGGAAAGCATGGGTCTTCTGCGCCTCAACGGCGGCATGGTCCACCCCCACCCGGCCGACGCGCTTGCGCTCCTTGTCCGGCGCCACGGTGAATGCCGCATCGGCGCGCATGATGTAAGCGTAGCATGAGTCGATGTCGTGAAAGGGGTTGTTCGCCCGTCCGGCGATGATGCTGAGCCCGTACCATGCCGCTGACGGGTGCTTTCGGACCTGCTTCCGAAGGATCTGCCGGGCCAGGAAGTAGTTGTGCTCCTCGAGCGCCGCAAAGGCTTTCTCCAAGGGGCCTGCGAACACTGCGAGGCTGACGGACGTTGCGGCGAGGACCATCCACGCGCGCAGGCTTGAGGAACGCATCGACCGCGAAAGTACCCCCGCCTTCCGCGGGGGTGACCCACCTTTGCCCGCCTGCATCGACCAGCCACTGTTGATGGACCAACGCATCGACCGCATCGCGCGCCTGCTGACACGGAGGAATGCGTGGTTCGCCCTCCTGCTGTTGGCGGTCGTCTCAGGGCTCTCCGGATGGGCGCTGCGCTCCGTGCGCCTCGACCATGACTTCGAGCGGTTCTTCCCCACCGATGACCCGGAGCTGGACCGGTATATGGCATTCAGGCAGCGGTTCGGCGGCGACAACGACTTCCTGCTCATCGGCGCATCGCATCCTGTCTCCGTCTTCGATTCATCCTTCCTCAGTCGATTCGATCGGCTGGCGGACACTCTCGCCGTTCTTCCTCATGTCCGGTCGGTCTCCTCTCCCACCAACCTTTCCGAGCCGCGGATCACGCCCGTAGGGGTCTTCCAAGTGCCGTGGCTGAGGCTCGACGCGGACGGCCTGATACGCGCCGATTCTGCGAGGCTCTGGCAGGACCCCCTGATCCGTGACACCTACTTCGCAGCGGATGGCAGGGCCATGCTCCTCGTGCTCCAAGCGGAGCCCGGATTGAGCAAGGTGCGGAGCGACGAGGCGCTGCTCGCCATCCAAGGCGCTGTCGACCGGTCGGGCCTGGGGAATGTCCGCATGGGCGGGCGCCTGCACGGACAGTACTGGTACATCCAGAAGATGCAGCGTGAGCTGGTGGTATTCTTCTCCGTATCCGTCCTATTGCTCGCTGTATTCCTGGCCATCGGCTTCCGTTCATGGTGGGGGGTGCTGGTGCCGATCGCGGTGGTGGGCCTTTCGGTGCTCTGGCAGGTGGGATTCATGACCATGCTCGGCAGGCCGCTGACGGTCCTCACCATGCTGCTCCCCACCATCCTCTTCGTGGTGGGCATGAGCGATGTGGTGCATATCCTGCAGCGCTACCTGGAGGCCCTGCGGAACGGGCATCCGAAGGAGCGGGCCTTGGCGATCACCTACTACGAGGTGGGCTTGGCCACCTTCCTCACTTCCCTGACCACCGCCATCGGCTTCGCCACGCTCAATACCAGCGGCATCCAACCGGTAAGGGAGTTCGGGGTCTACACGGCAATTGGGGTCTTCGTGGCCTTCCTCCTGGCCTTCACCCTTCTTCCTGCGCTGCTGCTGCTGGTTCCGACTCCGGTGCGTGCGGGCGAAGACCAGCATGCAGCCATGTGGTACAGGCCGCTCCATGGACTTTTCCGGTGGGTGCTGAGGCATGGCCGTCGAATCGCATGGTCCAGCCTGGCAGCCGCCCTTGTCGCAATCCCGCTGATCCTGCAGATGAAGGTGGACAACCACCTGTTGGAGGACTGGCCGGATGATGATCCGCAGAAACAGGACTACTTCTGGTTCGAACAGCATTTCGGCGGCGTACGCCCCTTCGAGCTTGAGGTTACCGTATCGGATGGCAGCATCTGGGACCTGGCGGCATTGCGTGAGATTGAGCGCGTAGAGGCCTACCTCAGGGCTGCCTATGGGGTCAGTGCGGTGCTGTCGCCCGTCACGGTCATCAAGTCCATGAACAAGGCGATGAATGGCGGATCCCCCGCGCATTTCGCGCTGCCAGCCAGCGATGCGGAAGCCCGGCGCCTTCAGCGCATGGCCCGGGCAGCGCA
>DDRC01000243.1:0-594 GCA_002342985.1 Flavobacteriales bacterium UBA2426 | reverse complement strand
GGTGACCCAGGCCGCACAGACGGGAATGGCCTACCTCATCGACCGGAACAACGAGAAGCTTAGCGGGCAGCTGCTCAGCGGACTCTCCATGGCCTTCGTCCTCATCGCAGGCATCATGGCCTGGGTGTTCCGCGATGCGCGCATGACCATGGTGGCACTCATCCCGAATGTGCTGCCCTTGCTGCTCGTGGCCGCTGCGATGGCCCTGGCGGGAATCGCCATCAAGGTGAGCACGGCGATCATCTTCACCATCGCGTTCGGCATCGCCGTTGATGACACCATCCACCTGCTGGGCAAGCTGCGGATCGAACTGCTGAAGGGCCGCAGCGTTCCCTTGGCCATGAAGCGCTCCTTCCTCTCATCGGGGAAGGCCGTGGTGATCACCAGCATCATGCTGTGCTCGGGCTTCGTTTCCCTGGTGTTCTCCGGCTTCGCGAGCGTGTTCTACATGGGCCTGCTGGTAAGTCTCACCCTGGCCTTCGCACTGGCCGCAGACCTGCTGCTCCTTCCCTTGCTGGTGATTCGGCTCATCCGGCCACGGCGAGGCATCCGGTAAGCAAAGGAGCCGCCCTAAGGCGGCTCCCAGCGCATTCG
>DDRC01000160.1:43353-43860 GCA_002342985.1 Flavobacteriales bacterium UBA2426 | reverse complement strand
CGCATCATGGAGCAGGTGCTGGCCATGCCGGGTATTGAAGAGCGGTGGGAGAGCGAGGAGGTGGAGAAGTTGGCGCTGGAGCTGCTGGAGGCGACCGCCTGAAATGATCCTCAGTGGTCGAGGAAGCGGTATTCGGTGAACACCGGCCTGCCTTCGCGCAGCAGCTGATCAGGCGATACGAATTGAACGGTGATGTTCCTGGTCGTTGTGCGCGATGAGCGTTCATGCTCATCATGAGGCAGGACCTCGAGCTCGCGACGGTGAAGACCATGGCCCAGATCGCCCAATCGTGCGGTCACGCGTTGCTTGAACGATGCACGGTCCTCGGCATCGCCGACATGGAACTTGGCGTTGAACAGCAGGTCGCAGCGCTTGTGGTAGCGGATGAACTCGGCCATCACCTCGGGATGGTCTGCCATGAAGCGTTCCAGCTCAAAACGGTCCCTCTTACTGATGGGGCTGATCAATGAGATGTGGAAGCTCGACCGATCGAAGGCCCGCTTGTAG
>DDRC01000160.1:36603-43258 GCA_002342985.1 Flavobacteriales bacterium UBA2426 | reverse complement strand
ACCGATCGAAGGCCCGCTTGTAGCGGTCATTCCCCAGCCGTTTGCAGAAGGCGATGCGGCCGTCGCTTTCGGTCCCTTGGTCCAGCTGATGGTCGATGCGTTCGATCTGCCAGATGCCGGGATCCATGGTCCTTACCCAATGCCCAGGTTCAGGTTCCATGCAGGGTCATGTTTGCGCTACGCTCCCAAAATAGGCTCCCGAGGGCATCGGTGGTCGCGTGGCTATTCATCATCAATACCCCACCACCGCCGGCTGCGTGAATGCGAAATCCGCCAAGCGAGGGGTGAAGTCGGTGTACCGTCCCGCATCCAGCACCCAGCCATCCTCCTCGGGCACGTACGGGTAGAAGCTCAGCGATACCTCGAAGGTCTTCACCAGCAGGTTCTCGTTGCGTACCAGGATGCCCAAACCGAGCGCGCTGTGGATGCGGCCGCTGAAGAGCGGGTCGTAAGACTCGCCGATGGTGCCGAAGCCCGCCAGCAGCACAGGGGCGAAGCGGAAGCCCAGCACGTGCCACGGGGCGTAGGCCACGGTTTCGAGCCGGAGCAGTTCGCGGTGCGTGCCGCTCACCAGCGCGCTGCGGAAGCCATAGAGCTGGTCCCCGTTCAGGTTCAGGCGTTCGGTGGGCAGCTTGCGGGTGATGGACGTGGCGGAAAGCGCCGCGAACTGGCGCAGGTACCAGCGTCCCACCCGCAGGAGACCGGTGAAATAGCGCAGGTCGGCCCGGTAGGTATCGTCGGTGGCCACGCCCCGGTCCCAGTAGGCGCCTAAACCCAGGGAGACGGCGGCATAGCCGAAGCGCCTGTAGTGTCGGCCGCGCGAGAGCTCGATGCCCGTGTAAGCGAGCCGTCGCTCATTCTCGCGCTGCCGGAAGCCGCCCGTGAGCTTCACCAACAGGCCTTCCGGCACATCCTCGACCGCCCCGAAGCGGTACAGATAGCGGTCCCGGTAATACTGGCGCACGCTAAGACCGGTGGCTAGCAACAGCGAAGCGCCGTGCGGATGACGCTGGACGCCGGACGTGTCGATGGCCGGCCGTTCCGGGTACCGCGTGCGCTGGTAGCGGATGCCCGAGACGAGGGCGCTGCTGCGTGCGGCCGTGGTCCGTTCGCGGGTGAGCGGTAAGCTGCGGCCCGCCCAAAGGTCGGTCTCGCGCGCTACAACAAGCTCATGGCCATCGGCTTGGCGCGGTCCGTCCGTGACCGGGTTCTCCGTTCGTGCGCGCGCGATGGCCGCAGCGCCTGCCCAGCGCGTGAGCGGCGAGTAGAAGGGGCGGTCGAGCCGCAGGCTCAGCCGCTCGTTCCGCTCATCCCGCGCATAGTCGATGAGCGAGGTGATGTAGGTGCCCCTGATGTTGTACACGGCATGCCGCGCGTCGAGGCGCTCCAGGGCGAGGTCGGTACCGAAGGTCGGCCGCGCCTGAAGCTCCTGGCCCAGCCCGAGGAGGTTACGGTCGAGCACCGTGGCGCGCGCGGCGCCGCCCGTGAAGTCGACCCAGGCCTCCAGGCTCCATTTGTCGAGCACCAGCACCACCACATCAACGGAATCGCCGTGCTCCGCCGCTGGCTGCACGAAGAGGCGCGCATCGTTCACCATGGGCGACGCGCGCAGCAGACGCTCCGATTCGGCTGCCGCCAGGGCATCGAACGGCCGTCCGTGCTTCACCAGGACGAATTCCCGAACGAGGTACTCCCGCGTGGTGCGGTGGATGGCGTTGGCCGTGCGCTGCGCCCATGCCATCTGCAGGGATGCGCTGTCAGCAAGGTCGAATCCGAAGGGGTCGAGCACCTTCACCGTGACCGTGCGCACGGGGCGGCCGGTGAATGGAAGCAGCGGATTCGACCGCCGCTGCGGAGTGCCCGGCGCGGGGGATTCCTCGTTGCGTTGCGGCGCTACGAACAGGGAGCCATGCACCCAGCGGGTGAAGCGGTGCTTCTCCGCGGCGCGCGCCAGCCTCTGATAGACCGTTGCGGTATCCTGCGACCGCCCTGCCATGGGCCCTGCAACGAGCAGCAGGAGCAGCAGTGGCCGCACCAGGTTGGCGGTCCGGCCAAGCCGATGCGTGCCAGAGGGGCACTCCGCCGGTTGCATTCCGGAAAGGTCGCCAAAGTCCTGCTGACCTTGGCTGACGATCGCCTCCCCGCCAAGTGGAGGGCGCCTGCCGGCCTGGCCCGCTGTTGCGCGCGCACGGCGTTGCTGTCCACGGTCGAACGCGGGAGGCGGGGTTTGCACGATCACGGGTTGACACTATCGGCGGCCGGGTGGCGTTTGCTTCATGGCTGCTGCCCCACCTTTCGTCCATGCGTCACCTCCTGTTCCTGCTGGGCCTGCTGGGCGTCCTGTCGGAGCTCAGCGCGCAGCGCATCTATCAGCGCAAGCGCCCGGATATCATCCCGCTCGAGGGCCAGGCCAAGCGCATCGGCTGGTTCATCGCGCCGGGCATCACCTACACACTGCCGCGTTTCAAGGACAGCGAGGAGGAGGTATGGCGCACCGATACGCTGCGCTACCGGGCTACCTACGACCCCAAAGGCAAGGTGGGGCTCTACCTGGAAGCCGGCGCCACCTGGTTCACCCGCGACCCGGTGGTGGTGGACTACTTCGATCTCGGCTTGGCCTACAAGAACCTCCGCGGTGCCGAGGCGCTCGCGGGGGTATGGATGCGGGGCGATACGGCCGCGCCAATTGCCGCTGAAGGCGATTTCGCGGAGCGCTTCCTCACCCTGGCGGTCAATGCCAACAAGTTCTTCCAGACCGGCAACTACCAGTTCATCCAGCTGAGCCTGGGCGCCAACGCAGATTGGCGGTTGGGGAGCTCCTACAGCCATACCGGAGGCGCTCTGTTCAACCGGCACGCCTTCCCGCCCGACCTGGTGACGCAGCTGCACATGAAGCTAGGCTACGGCTTCAAGGTCACGGGGCGCATGCTGGTAATACCCGCTGTGGAGTCCCCGGTCTTCAGCTTCACGCCGGCCGATGAGGGGTTCGGGCGGTTGCAGTGGTTCAGCAGCCGGTATCGGCCCTTGATCCTCAGCGTGCGCTTCCTCTTCCTGCGCGCCCGCAGCGGCTTCGATTGCCCGCCGCCCATCAAGCACAACGAATTCGAGCGCGGTCGGCAGAAGACCTATAAGCCCGATTCCTACCACCCCTAGGGGTGGTGAGCGCCGCTCAGCGGAGGAAGGGATTCGAGCGCCGCTCGCGCCCGATGGTGGTGTCCGGACCATGACCGCAATACACGCGCACATCGTCGCCCAAGGGCAGCAGCCGATCCCGGATGCTGCGCAAGAGCGTATCGGTGTCACCGCCCGGCAGGTCGGTGCGGCCCACGCTGTCCTTGAACAGCACATCACCGGCGATCACGAAGCGGCCCGCCTCACTGTACAGGGCGATGTGCCCGGGCGAATGACCCGGGACGAAGAGCACCTTCAGTTCATCGTCGCCCAGCCGGATGGCGTCGCCCTCCCCGATGAAGCGCTGCGGCTCCGGTGATGGTTCGCAGGGCACCCCGTACAGCTGGCCCTGCCGCGGTGCCATCTGGAGCAGCGCAAGGTCATTGCGGTGCAGCTCGGGCAGCAGGCCATAGCGCCGATGCGCCCATGCGCAGCCAAGCACATGGTCGATGTGGGCGTGGGTGAGCACTAGGCGGGCGGGCAGCAGCCCCTGTTCCGCCAGCCAGCCCTCCAGATCGCGCTCCTCGGCGGTGTTCCAGCACCCAGGGTCGATGAGCAGGGCCTGCGAACCATCGTGAACCACGAAGGTGTTTTCCTGGAAGGGGTTGAACGTGAAGGAAGCGATGCGGAGCATGTCTCGAATTGCCGGAACTTCGCACCACGGACGGCCCCGACCCGGGTCGCAAAGTAGCTACCTTCCGCTCGTGCCGGCACGTCTCCTGCCCCGTTCCATTGTCCTCCTCCTGGCCCTCCTGGCGGGTGGGGCGATCGTGCGGGCCCAGTTCTATTCCGGTTCGCAACAGGAATACGGGAAGAACCGCGTGCAGTACCAGGACTTCCTCTGGCAGCAGTACCGGTTCCAGGACATGGAGGTCTTCTTCTATAAGGAGGGCCGCGACCTCGCGCGCTATACGGCCCAGGCGGCACAGCGGCACCTGAAGGAGCTGGAGGCCTCATTCGACTTCGCCATCGATGAACGGCTGCAGTTCGTGGTGTACAACTCGCTCACCGACTTCCGCCAGAGCAACATCGGGCTGGAGGGCATGACGGGCCAGAACAACATCGGCGGACTCACCCGCATCGTGGGCACCAAGATCTTCGTCTATTACGAGGGCGACCACGCGCTGCTCGACCAGCAGATCCGCTCGGGCATCGCCCACGTGATCATCGACCAGATGATGTTCGGCGGCAACTGGCGCGAGATCCTCCGCAGCTCCACCTTCCTCAGCCTGCCGCCCTGGTTCACCGAGGGCATCATCAGCTACCACTCGCGGCCATGGGATGCACCCATGTCCAACCGTGTGCGGGATGCGGTGCTCAGCGGCCGCTTCGATAAGTTCAACCGGCTCCAAGGCGAGGATGCGAGGCTTGCCGGCCACATGGTGTGGCGCTACGTGGCCGAGGTGTACGGTCCAGGCGTGATTCCCAACATCCTCTACATGACCCGCGTGAGCCGCAATCCGGAGAGCGGCTACCTCTTCGTGCTCGGCGTGTCGCTCAAGACCCTCCTGGCCGAATGCCTTGACCATTACAAGGGGCGCTTCACGGATGAGGACCGCTACCGGCAGGACATCCTTTTGGAGCCGCTACACATCCGCACCCGGAAGCAGCGCACCTACGCCCAGTTCCAGCAGAGCCCCGACGGCCGCTGGGTGGCCTGGACGAGCAACGAGCTGGGGCAGTACAAGGTGTGGGTGATGGAGCTGGCCAGCGGCAAGGTGAAGCGCATCGTGAAGGGGGAGAAGAAGATCGACCGCATCATCGACCGCAGCTATCCGGTGCTGGCCTGGCATCCGAGCAGCAAGGCGCTCAGCTATGCCATCGAGCGCAAGGGTGAGCTCTTCCTGCGCACCTGGACCCTGGACGATGGCAAGACCGCGGAGCGGCCGGTGCTGATGCTGGAGAAGGTGCTGAGCATGGATTATTCCGCCGATGGCCGCACGATGGTGATCAGCGGGGTGCGCGAAGGGCGGACCGACCTCTACCTCTACCATGTGGTGGGGAACCGCAGCGAGCAGCTCACCGACGACCAATGGGACGACCTTGAGCCCCGCTTCGTGGACGGCGACCGGCGCATCATCTTCAGCAGCGACCGTGCGGATGATACGCTGCGGACCTTCAAGGACGTGGCGCTCATCCACGGCACGAAGGACATCTTCCTCCTCGACCTGGCGAACCGTGGCCGCGTGCTCACGCGCCTCAGCAGCACGCCCGGCGTGAATGAGACGCAGCCCTTCCAGCTCGATAGCGCCAGCTACACCTACCTGAGCGATGCCGACGGCGTGGTGAACCGCTACCGGGTCCGCTACGACAGCACCATCAGCCACATCGACACCACCGTTCACTACCGGTACTTCGCAGTGGAGGAGCGTCTCTCAGACCTGCGGCGGGGCGTGCTGGAGCAGCATGTGGAGCCGCAACGCAACCGCTACACGCTGCTGCAGCTGAAGGATGGCCGCTACCGGTTCTTCACCGGTCGCACCGGCGAGCCGCAGGCCACCGGGGCGGAGCGCCCGGGCGAAGCCCCGCAGCCCGGGCGCGCGCCGGCCAATCCTTCCATCACCACCGACGACATGAGCGCGGTGGTGAAGGTGCCGCCGCAACTGCCGCGCAGTTCCGGCGAGGAGGCCTTCGATGTCCGGCGCTACGCGTTCACGGACGAACCGTCGGGGCCCCCTCCGGCCGCACCGCCGGCACGCCCGCAGCAGGCGCGGCCATCGCCGGCCGCTGCTTCCGCCGACAGCGCTGCAAGCAAGCCGTTCGCCTATCCCGAGCAGCGCAACTACAACGTCAACTTCACCGTGGATCAGGTGGTGACGCAGGTGGACAACAGCTACTCCAACCAGTTCTATCAGCCGCTCACCGGGCAGGGCGGACTCAATCCCGGACTCAGCGGCCTCACGCGGATGGGCGCCACCGACCTCTTCGAGGACCATCGCGTGGTGGGCGGCTTCCGCCTGGCGCTCGACCTCAATAACAACGACTACCTGCTGATGTACGAGAACCTCAAGCACCGGCTCGACCGGCGCATCTCGTTCCAGCGGCAGGCCTATCAGGGCATCGCGGGCAATGGCATCGTGAAGGTGCACTCGCACAACGTGCGCTACCAGGTGAGCTGGCCCTTCAGCGAGCTCGCCAGCCTGCGCGCTTCGGTCATGTACCGCAACGACCGGTTCGTGCAGCAGAGCATCGACCCCGTGAGCCTCACCACGCCCAGTGCATTCGACCATATGGCAGGCGCCAAGCTGGAGTGGGTGTACGACAGCTCCCTCCCGCGCGGCCTCAACCTCTGGACGGGCTGGAAGCTGAAGGTCTTCGGCGAGTACTACCAGCATCCCGAGCGCAAGGGCGACATGCAGGTGCTCGGCCTCGACCTGCGCAGCGGCGCCCGCGTCGTACGCGCCGAGGTCCCGCTCGTCGAGAGCTTCGGCTACGCCGGCGCGCTCGCCGGGCTGACCAACGGCCGCGGCCGGTTCACGCTCGA
>DDRC01000160.1:32772-36583 GCA_002342985.1 Flavobacteriales bacterium UBA2426 | reverse complement strand
GCACCGCGACCTCATCTGGGTGACCAGACTGGCTGGATCCACCTCGCTGGGCAGCCGCCGCATCCTCCATTTCCTCGGGGGCGTGGACAACTGGATGTTCGCGCGGTACGACGACAGCGTGCCCATCGACTTCGCGCAGAATTACCAGTACCAGGCCCTGAGCACGCCCATGCGGGGCTTCTTCTATAACGCGCGCAACGGCACCAGCTTCGGCGTGGTGAACACCGAGCTCCGCGTGCCCATCCTGCGCTACCTCATCAACCGGCCCATCAAGTCCGACTTCCTCAATCACTTGCAGGTGGCCGGCTTCGGCGATGTGGGCGCCGCCTGGACCGGCAGCGACCCGTACTCAGCCGACAACACCTTCAACCGCATCGTCGTGAGCCGCAATCCGCTCACCATCACGCTCGACAGCAAGCGCGAACCCATCATCGCGGGCTACGGCTTCGGCCTGCGGTCGCGGCTGCTCGGCTATTTCGTGCGCGCCGATTGGGCCTGGGGGATCGATGACGGCGTGACGCTGCCGCGCGTCTTCCACTTCTCTCTCAGCCTCGACATCTGACCGATGGATACGCAGACCATCGCGCTGCTCGTCGCCGTAGGGCTGCTCGCGGGCATCCTCAGCGGCTTCGTAGGCGTGGGCGGCGGCATCATCATGGTGCCGGCCCTCGTCTGGCTGCTCGGCTACAACCAGCATCAGGCGCAGGGCACCAGCCTGGCCGTGCTCATGCTGCCCGTGGTCTTCCTGGCCGTGCGCAACTATTGGAAAGAGGGCCATATCGACTGGCGGGTGGTGGGTGTTATCGCCGCGGCCTTCGTGGCTGGAGGCTATCTAGGCAGCAAGGGCGCGCTGGCCCTCCCCGCCGACACGGTGAAGCGCGTCTTCGGCGTGGTGCTGCTCTTCGTGGCCATCAAGCTCATCCTCGGCAAGTGATGCCCCGCATCCAGGAAGCCATCGCCGCCCTTCAGCCGCACATGGTGGAATGGCGCCGTCACCTGCACCGGCATCCGGAACTCTCGTTCCAGGAGCATGGCACGGCGGCTTTCGTGGCCGAGGTGCTGAAGCGCGAGGGCATCGAGGTGCGAGCGGGCGTGGCGAAGCTGACTTCGGATGCGAGGGGCACCGGATTGATTGCCGTGGTGCGTGGAACGAAGGGCATCAGCGAGCGATGCATCGCGCTCCGCGCCGACATGGACGCGCTGCCCATCCAGGAGGTGGGCAAGCCGGACTACTGCTCGGCGAATGCGGGCGTGATGCACGCCTGCGGCCATGATGCGCACACCGCCATGTTGCTGGGCGCGGGCATCGCGTTGCACCGCGCGCGAGCCGAGTGGAGCGGGAGCGTGATGCTGGTGTTCCAGCCTGGAGAGGAGAAGGAGCCCGGCGGTGCCTCGCTGCTGGTGAAGGAAGGCGTGCTCACCGATCCGAAGCCGGCCGGCATCATCGGTCAGCACGTGACGCCGGAGCTCTCCGTAGGCACCCTCGGATTCCGCAGCGGGCCCTTCATGGCGGCGGCCGATGAGCTGTACCTCACCGTGAAGGGTAGGGGCGGACATGCCTCGGTGCGCGACCGGCTCGTGGATCCGATCATGATCGCGGCGCGCATGCTGCCACGCCTCTATGACGAAGCCCGGGCTGCCGTTCCAGCCGACGAGCCCATGGTGCTCAGCTTCGGCAAGGTGATTGCGAACGGCGCCACCAACATCGTCCCGGATACGGTGACGATCGACGGCACCCTGCGGACCTTCAACGAGGAGCTCCGTGCGTGCTTGCATGAGCTGCTGCCGCGCATCGCCACCGAGGTGGCGCGGGGCATGAACGGCGAATGCGAGTTCCGGCTGGTGAAGGGCTCACCCGTGGTGAAGAACGATTCCGAGCTGACCGCACGCTTGCGGCGTGTGGCCGTTGACCTGGTGGGTGCGGAGAATGTCGTTGACATGGACATCCGCATGGGCGCGGAGGACTTCGCCTACTACACGCACGTGATGCCGGGTTGCTTCTTCAGGTTGGGCACAGGCAATCCTGCGAAGCCCGGGACCCAAAGCGGACTTCATACGGCGGTCTTCGATGTGGACGAGGATGCACTGCGGATCGGCGCAGCGATGATGGCAGCGGGGGCACTGAGCGAGCTGGTTGCCTGAGCGGCTCAGCTCACGATGATATCCTCCAGCACGACCTCTGGCCTTCCATCGCGCAACCGAACCATCAGCTCCGCTGTGCTGCCGGAGCGTCCGCCTTTGGTCCACAGGTCGAGGCTCAGTTCGTAGGCGTCTGGCACATTTCGCACCGTGCGTGCCTTCAGTTCGCGCCAAGCGTTCTCCGGTGGCATCACCAGGGCCGAGCCGATGTCGTCCACGGCTCCTTCCATATCGTCAGCGCTGAGGCCGCCCCCGCCCGAGGCTTCTTCCAGCTCCTCGAACCGCCGCTCCACGAGCAGCTTCATCACGTGTCTCGCGACGAGGGTGAGGTCGTTGGGGCTCATGGGTGTTGCGGAATGCAGGAGGCAGGGGCAGGAGGCGCGAGCAGTAGGCAAGGGCAGGAGCAACTGATGCACTTGCTACTGCCTACTGCCTACTTCTTCAATTCGCCACCTCGCTCATGAACTTCAGGCGCATCATGCGCAGCTCCTGCTCGCTGAAGTCGCCGTCGAACTCCTGGAACGCCGTCTCGATATCGTCGGTCTCCGCGTTTCGGAAGTAGTCCATGATCTCCTCTTGGGCGTCGGCTTCGAGCACGTCGTTCAAGTGGTAGTTGATGTCCAGCTTGGTGCCGCTCATCACGATGCTCTCCAGCTCCGTGAGGAAGTCGGTGATGCTGAGGTTCTTGCTGCGGGCGATGGCATCGAGCGGCACGCGCTTGTCGATATTCTGGATGATGTGGACCTTGTTGCCGCTCTTGTTCACCACATTGCGTACGGTGACCTCCTCGGCGCGCTCGATCTCGTTCTCCTCCACGTACTTGGCGATGAGGTCGACGAACGGCTTGCCGAATTTCTGTGCCTTGCCGGGGCCCACGCCGGTGATCTGCGTGAGCTCTTCGATGCTCACCGGGTAGCGCATGGTCATCTCCTCCAGCGAGGGGTCCTGGAAGAGCACCCACGGCTGCAGCTTCAGCTTCTGCGCCTGCGTGCGGCGCAGGTCCTTGAGCATGGTCATCAGCTTCTCATCGGCGGCGGCGCCGGGGCGCACGATGGGTTCGTCCTCCGCGCCGCCCTCGTAATCGCTGTAGTCGCGCTCCTTCACGAACCTGATGGAGACAGGCTTGGCCAGGAACTTCTTGCCGGCCTCGGTGAGGCTGAGATTGCCGTAGGTCTCGATGTCCTTGTGCAGATAGCCTCCCACCACGGCCTGCCGCACGATGGCCATCCAGTGGTGGTTGTCCTTTTCGTCCCCTTCGCCGTAGACCTTGAGCTTGTCGCCCTTGTAGTTCTTGATCTCGCTGGTCTCGGTACCGGTGAGCAGGTCGCAGATGAACTTGGCGCGGTGGCGCTCCTTGCTCTCCTTCACGGCACGCAGCACCAAGGCCAGGTCGTCCTTCCCTTCGAACTGCTCGCGCGGGGATAGGCAGTTGTCGCAGCTCTTGCAGTTCTGCTGCGGATAGTGCTCGCCGAAATAGTGGAGCAGGAAGCGGCGCCGGCACATGCTGGTCTCGGCGAAGCTGACGGTATCGGCCAGGAGCTGCCGGCCGATCTCCTGCTCGGCAACGGGCTTCCCCTGCAGGAACTTCTCCAGCTTCTCGATGTCCTTGTAGCTGTAGAAGGCCACGCACTTGCCTTCGCCGCCATCTCGCCCCGCCCGGCCGGTCTCCTGG
>DDRC01000160.1:18287-32577 GCA_002342985.1 Flavobacteriales bacterium UBA2426 | reverse complement strand
CCCATGCCGAAGGCGATGGTGGCCACGATCACGTCCACCTTCTCCATCAGGAACTGGTCCTGGTGGCTGGCGCGCTGGCTGGCATCCATGCCGGCGTGATAGGGCAGGGCCTTGATTCCGTTCACGTTGAGCATTTCGGCCATCTCCTCCACCTTCTTGCGGCTGAGGCAGTAGACGATGCCGCTCTTGCCGGCGTGCTGCTTGATGAATCGGATGATCTCGCGCTGCACATCCTTCTTGGGCCGGATCTCGTAGTTGAGGTTGGGCCGGTTGAAGGAGGCCTTGAAGACCCGCGCATCGGGGATGTCGAGGTTCTTGAGGATGTCCTCCTGCACCTTCTCGGTGGCGGTGGCGGTGAGGGCGATGATCGGCACGCCCTTGATGTCGTTGAAGATCGTGCGCAGGCGGCGGTACTCGGGGCGGAAGTCGTGGCCCCACTCGCTGATGCAGTGAGCCTCGTCGATGGCGAAGAAGCTGATCTTGATGTCCCGCAGGAACTCGGTGTTCTCCTTCTTGGTGAGGCTCTCGGGCGCCACGTAGAGGATCTTCGTGCGCCCTTCCGAGATGTCCTTGCGCACACGGAGCGTCTCGTTGCGGGTGAGGGAGCTGTTGAGGAAATGGGCGACGCCCTCCTCCTCGCTGAAGCCGCGCAGCGCGTCCACCTGGTTCTTCATGAGCGCGATGAGCGGGCTCACCACGATGGCGGTGCCATCCATCATGAGCGCGGGCAGCTGGTAGCACAGGCTCTTGCCGCCACCCGTGGGCATGATGACGAAGGTGTTGCGCCCGTCGAGGACGCTCTGGATGATGGCCTCCTGTTCCCCCTTGAACTTCTTGAAGCCGAAGAACTGCTCGAGCGCCTCCTTGGGCGTCAGGTCAACATTGATCATCGATGGAATCGCCGGTGCTACGGTCTGCTGGTTGAATGCTTAAAAGTACGGCGTGCAACGCATTCGTGCCGCCGGATGTTGCCAACGTTCGTTAAGCGCGATTTCCGTCGGTCGGGCGTGGATAAGTGGTCGCGCCCGGGCGCCGGGGCGCCCGATGGGCGGCGGCTATCTTTGGCCGGGGCCCACAGGCGGCCCGTTCCCGACGATTGGCACGGACCGGAAGTGAAATGACATTCCTGGAGCACCTGGAGGAGCTCCGATGGACACTGGTGCGCTCCGCAATCGCGGTGACCGTCGGCTTCGTGCTGGCCTTCGTCTTCAAGTCATTCGTCTTCGAGAATGTGGTGCTCGCCGCCCGGAATCCGCGGTTCGTCACCTACAGGGGCTTCTGCCGCATCGGCGAATGGTTGGGTATGCCGGGCCTTTGCATCCGTGAACTGGGCTTCACCCTGCAGAACCTGCCCGTGAGCGGCCAATTCATGACCCACATGACCGTGGCCTTCGTGGTGGGCATCATCATCGCCTTCCCCTACATCCTTTGGGAGCTCTGGCGCTTCATCGCGCCGGGGCTGCACGAGCGGGAGCGGAGGGCCACGCGCCACTTCGTGCTCGCCGGCTCCTTCCTCTTCGCTTGCGGGGTGCTGTTCGGCTACTTCCTGCTGTCGCCCCTCAGCGTTCAGTTCTTCGGCAACTACCAGGTGAGCCCGAGCGTGGCCAACAACTTCGCGCTCGAGAGCTTCATCGGGATCGTCACCCAGGTTACGCTCTGGACGGGCCTGGTCTTCGAGATGCCGCTGGTGGTGCAGGTGCTCAGCCGCATGGGCCTCATCGGCCCATCCGTGCTGAGGCGGTACAGGCGCCACTCCTACGTGGGCATCCTGGTGCTCGCCGCCATCCTCACGCCGCCGGACATCATCAGCCAGCTCATCGTGGCCGGCCCGCTCATGCTGCTCTATGAGGCGAGCATCCTGATCAGCGCGCGCACCGAGCGCGCCATGCTGCGCGAGGCGCGCGCGGCTGCCCTCCCGAACGCCGCCCGCCCATGATGCGAGCCCTGCTCCGACCGCTGCTCCTGCTGCTGCCGATCGCCTTGGCGGCGGTGGCGCCGGCCCAGAGCACCCGCATCTCAGGCACGGTCACCGATGCCGCCACCGGCGAGACGCTGCCGGCCGTGAACATCGTGTTCCGCGACAGCCGGGTGGGCACCACCACCGGCATCGATGGCCGCTATGCCATCGATACCTACTACGCCACCGACAGCCTGGTCTTCTCCTTCATCGGCTACGTGCCGCGCAAGGTGGCGGTGCGCAAGGACCGCACGCAGGTGATCGATGTGAAGCTCGAGCCCAGTGCCACGGCCCTGGCCGAGGTGGAGGTGCGCCCCACGGGCGAGAATCCCGCCCTGGAGATCCTGCGCCGCGTGGTGCGCCACAAGCCCGCCAACAAGCGCGAGAAGCTCAGCGCCTACCAGTACGAGGCTTACAACAAGGTGGAGTTCGACCTCAACAACATCACCGAGGAGTTCACCCAGAAGAAGCTCTTCAGGCCCTTCGCCTTCATCTTCGACAACATCGACAGCACCGATGCGAAGCCCTACCTGCCCATCTTCATGACCGAGAGCCTTTCGGAGGTCTACTACCGCCAGAAGCCCAAGGCGCGCAAGGAGTTCATCCGCGGCACCAAGGTGAGCGGTGTGGAGAACGAGAGCATCTCCCAGTTCATGGGCGACATGTACCAGAACGTCAACATCTACGAGAACTTCCTGGTCATCTTCGGTCGCAACTTCATCAGCCCGATCGCCGACGGGGGCAAGGGCTACTACGACTACTACCTCACGGACAGCGCCTATGTGGGCAGGCACTGGTGCTACCGGCTCGATTTCAAGCCCAAGCGGCCGCAGGAGCTCGCCTTCCAGGGCACCATGTGGGTGAACGACACCACCTATGCCGTTCGGCGGATCGAGGCGGGCATCCCTGACAAGGCCAACCTCAACTTCGTGCAGGGCTTCCTGGTGCGCCAGGAGTACGATCAGGTGGCCCGCGAGGTGTGGATGCTCGTGCGCGATGAGCTGGTGGTGGACCTCAACGTCATCAAGGACACCGGCAAGCCGAACAAGAACCATGTGCAGGGCCTGTACGGCCGCCGGACGGCCACCTACCGCGACTTCGCCATCAACCAGGAGCGCGATGAGGCCTTCTATTCCGGCAGCGAAGAGGTGGTGGTGGCCATCGATCCGCTGAGCCTGGGCTCCGACTATTGGGACACCCACCGCCACGTGCCGCTCACGAAGAAGGAGCATGCGATCTACCACATGGTGGACACGATGAAGACGATCCCGCGGTTCCGCACCTACATCGACATCGTGAATACCGTGGTCACGGGCTATTACCCGCTGGGCGATGTGGAACTGGGGCCCTACTTCACCACCTACAGCTTCAACCCGGTGGAGGGCAATCGCTTCCGCGCCGGGCTGCGCACCAGCAGCCAGTGGAGCCGGCGCTTTGAGATGGAGGGCTACCTGGCCTATGGAACGCTCGACCAGGAGTTCAAGTACGGCGTGGGCGGCCGGGGCTTCATCACCAAGGAGCCGCGGCTCATCGCAGGCCTCTACTACAAGCAGGACCTGGAGCAGCTCGGGCAGAGCACCGATGCCTTCCGCCAGGACAATATCCTCTCCAGCGCATTCCGGCGCACGCCGAACAACAAGCTCACCTTGGTGGAGGAGTACAAGGCCTACCTGGACCGCGAGTGGTTCATGGGCTTCAGCAGCATGATGATGCTGCGCCACCGGCGGTTGGCGCCCCGCGGCACCCTGGAGTACATCGTGCCCACCGATGCGGAGGAGAAGACCGCGCGGATCAGCCAGCTCATCACCACCGAGGCCGTGCTCTACACGCGCTTCGCGTACAAGGAGAAGTACGTGGCCGGCGACTTCACGCGGGTGAGCCTGGGCACGCGCTACCCGGCGCTGGAGCTCAGCGTGGCCAAGGGCCTTCAGGGCGTGATCGACGGCCAGTTCGACTACACCAAGGTCACCGCCCGGCTCTACCACCGCCAGCCCCTGGGCACCTTCGGCTTCCTGCGCTACTGGGTCACCGCCGGGCAGCTCTACAGCGAGCCTTTGCCCTACCCGCTGCTCATCCTGCATGCGGGGAACGAGACCTTCTACTTCGACGAGCTCGCGTTCAATACCATGAACTTCTTCGAGTTCGTGAGCGACCGCTATGCCAGCCTCTACCTCGACCATCATTTCGACGGCCTCTTCCTCAACCGCATCCCGCTCTTCCGCCGCCTCAAGTGGCGCGAGGTGGTGGGCGCCAAGGCCGTCGTCGGCGCGCTCGACCGCAAGCACGAGCAGGAGATGGTGCTGCTGCCCTTCACCTACGACCTCAGCGGCGGGCCCTTCGCCGAGGTCAGCCTGGGGGTGGAGAACATCCTGAAGATGCTGCGCGTGGACATGGTGCGCCGCCTGTCCTACCTCGATCACCCCAACACCAAGCCCTGGGCCTTCAGGGTGCGGATGAACGTCACCTTCTGATGCTGCGCACGGAGAACATCGTGAAGCGCTACAAGGGCCGCACCGTGGTGGGCGGCGTGAGCGTGGAGGTCGGCCAGGGCGAGATCGTGGGCCTGCTGGGGCCCAATGGAGCGGGCAAGACCACCACCTTCTACACCATCGTTGGCCTCATCAAGCCCAATGACGGCAGGGTGCTGCTCGACGATACGGACATCACCGCGCTGCCGATGTACAAGCGCGCCAAGCTGGGCATCGGCTATCTGCCCCAGGAGGCCAGCGTATTCCGCAAGCTGAGCGTGGAGGACAACATCCGCGCGATCCTGGAGATGACCGGCCGGAGCAAGGCCGAGCAGGCCGCCAAGCTGGAGACGCTCCTGGATGAATTCAGCCTGCAGCACGTGCGCAGGAACATGGGCGACGTGCTCAGCGGCGGCGAGCGCCGGCGCACCGAGATCGCGCGCGCACTGGCCAACGAGCCACGCTTCATCCTCCTCGATGAGCCCTTCGCGGGCGTGGACCCCATCGCAGTGGAGGACATCCAGAGCATCGTGGCGCAGCTCAAGCAGCGCAACATCGGCGTGCTCATCACCGACCACAACGTGCAGGAGACCCTGAGCATCACGGACCGTGCCTACCTGCTCATCGAGGGCAGCATCTTCAGGCAGGGCACCGCTGAGGAGCTGGCCGGCGATGAGCAGGTGCGCCTGCGCTACCTGGGCAAGAGCTTCGAGCTCAAGCGCAAGCGCTGAGGGGTCATGCCGCCGTGGTGCGCATGCGGCGGCGCGCAAGCACGAGCGCCGCGATCAACCCCAGCTCGGCGATTAGCCATTCGTGGAAGAGGCTGTCCTCTTCGATTCCGGTGGAAGGCTCGAACAGGCTGAACACGGCGAAGGAGACCAGGAGGAGCAGCGCAGCGAGAACGGCGGCGGTGCGGTAGTTCCGCATCAGGGCCGTCAATCCGCGCCAACCGCCCGCCTGGCGGAGCTCCGCCCGCAGCGCAGCGCCCAGCAGCGGCCAGCCGAGCAGCAAGGGCAGTGCGAACAGCCGGGCCTCGCGCGCCAGCGCAGCGGAGAGGACCACGGCGGTATTCAACGCCAGTGCGACCAGGAAGCCGGTCACCAGGCGCCTGTGCGGCTCCGGCGCCTGCCCGCGAAGCCGCACGAGCAGGTACGTAGGGAGCGCCAGCACCAGGACCAGATAGGCCACGGTCTCGCCTAGGCGCGCGGGGCCCAGGTTCAGCGCCAGGCAGTCAGCACGGCGCAGCAGGTCGCCAGGCCATGCGTCGAGGCCCGGATCGCCGTGCAGCAGCAGGAAGACCGCGTAAAGCAGCAGAGGCGCCGCCAGCAGGGCCGCTCGCTGCCGCTGCGGCGCCAGCAGGAGCAGCGCAGGGAGCAGGAGCGCGCTGGTTTCGCGGGCGATGAGGGCCGCCGTAAGCGCCAACGCAGCGGCGGCCCACCGCTGGCGGAGCAGCCAAAGGATGCCCAGTGAGAGAGCCAGGTACTGCAGCGGCTCATCGTAGGTGTAGAGCGGATTGAACCATGCGAAGAGCACGGTGGGCGAGGCGTGGAACAGCGCCTGCGACAACAGTGCTTCAGCAGGGGAGGCGCCCAGTCGCAGCGCGATGCGGTGGATGAGCAGGCCCGTGAGCAGGAAGCCCGTGAGACCGACAGCTATGAAAGCCCCGTTCACGGGCACCCCGAGCAGGGCGAGCGCATCAATGCTCCACGTGGTGAGCGGGCGGCGGGCGAAGGCGGGATCGGCGCCCCCGCGGTGCTCGGCCACGCAATGCGCCAGGTAGTCGTGCGGCAGCGGATGGCCCAGCCAGTCCTGCGCCCCGCGGTTGAGCATGGTCACCCACACGGGCGCCAGGTGCAGCGCCAGGGTGAGCGCGCTGAATGCGAGGCCGAGCAGCAGGGGGGCCTGCCGCCCGTGGGTGCGGACCATGTTGCGAACTTAGGCCCGGTGGGCGAGGGCCGGTGCTCAGGCCTCCTCCACGGAGAAGCTGAATTTCTCCATCACCTGGTTGGCCAGGAGCTTCTTGCAGGCCTCCTCCACTTTGGCTTCGGCGGCCTTCTTATCGCCGGCCTCAACTTGCAGGGTGATGTGCTTGCCGATGCGCACGCCGGTGATCTCGGGCAGGCCCAGATTGCCCATGGCACCGGTCACCGCCTTGCCTTGCGGGTCCAGCAGGTTGTCGTGGGGCATCACGTCGATGGAGGCGCGGAAGGTCTTCATGGTCTTTTGGATTCACCACAGAGGCACAGAGGAATGCTGACCGTCCATGTGGTGCTATAGCTTGATTTTCTCCGTGTTCTCGGTGCCTCTGTGGTGAACTGATCTTCCCCAGAGCGGGCTGAGCAGATACACGATCAGGATCAAAGGAACGGCGAGAATGCCGTAGAGCACAACAAGCCCTGCGCCAAGGCCGAGCAGCAGGTAGACCACCTCATTGCCTTTCCATCTCATATGCTTGAACTTCAGGGAGGGGAGCGGGATGGAGGAGAGCATGAGGGCCGCGAGCACGACGCTCAGGATGAGCTTATGGACGGGGTTGGCCATGAAGGCGGCGATATGGTTCTGCATCTCGTTGGCGCCTGGGCCGAATCGGACCCCGATGCCCCAGGAGATGCTGCCGAAGGCCGCCCACAGCAGCGCGTTCGCGGGTGTGGCCAGGCCGAGGAAACCGCTCGTCTGCCGGGTGTCGATGTTGAATCGGGCCAGTCGCCACATGGAGGCGATGGCGATGACCATCGCGCAGGCCGCTGATGCCCAGAGCGGCTCGCCGAACAGGTCGCCGGTGCGCACGGTCGAGGGACCGAAATCTCGATGCGCATCAAGGGTGAGCTGGAGCGCCTTCCACGGGATTACGGCCGAGATGAACCCCGGCGCCACCCCGAAGGTCACCATGTCCGCCAGGCTGTCGAGCTGCCTGCCCAATTCGCTGCCGCCGCCCAAGGCCCGGGCCGCCAGCCCATCGAACACATCGAACAGCGCTCCGGCGAACACCAGCCAACACGCGATCGTTAGCTGCCCTTGGGAGGCCATTAGGATGGATGCGACCCCGCAGCCTAGGTTCGCCGTGGTGAGCAGGTCGGGGAGGCGGGGGAACCGGGCCATTGCCGGGGCCGAAGTTGGGATAATTTCGGGGCAATGATCCAGGCCACCGTCCGTTGATGGCTGCGTCAATACGAAGCAGATGAAGAGCTTGATGACGAAGGGGATGCGCAGCCTTTTGCTGGCCGTTGCGGTGGCGTGCGCCACCGCCGCTCGGGCCCAGACCGATGCGCCCAAGTACAGCAACGAGTTCCTGGCCGTCGGGGTGGGAGCGAGGGCCTTGGGCATGGGCAATGCCTTCACGGCGGTGACCAACGACGTCACCAGCGGCTACTGGAACCCCGCAGGGCTGCTGGGGGTGAAAGGCGACCTTCAGGTGGGCGCCATGCACAGCGAGTACTTCGCCGGCATCGCCAAGTACGATTACATCGGGCTGGCCAAGCCCATCGATTCGGTGAGCACCATCGGCTTCAGCTTCATCCGATTCGGCATCGACAACATCCCCAACACCATCGACCTCATCGATCCCAGTGGCAACATCGACTACGACCGCATCACCACCTTCAGCAGCGCCGATCATGCCTTCATCCTCAGCTACGCGCGCAAGCTCAGCATCCCGGGCCTGCGCGTGGGCGGCAATGCCAAGGTGATCTATCGCCGCGTGGGGGAGTTCGGCAAGGCCTGGGGGTTCGGGCTCGATGCCGGTGCGCACTACCACCGCGACCGCTGGCGGTTCAGCGCCGTGGCGCGCGACATCACCGGCACCTTCAACGCCTGGAGCTACACCCTTGATCAGCGCACCATCGACGTGTTCGAGCAGACCAACAACGAGCTGCCGCAGAACAGCGTGGAGGTGACCCTGCCGCGCCTGATGCTCGGTGCCGCGCGCGAGTTCAAGTTCGGCAGGAAGTTCGACCTCATCGCCGCGGTGGACCTGGAGAACACCTTCGATGGGCGCCGGAACACCCTCATCCAGAGCAGCGCCATCAGCGTGGACCCCCGCTTGGGCCTGGAGCTCGGCTACGCTGGTATCGTGTACGTGCGGGCAGGGATGAGCAACATCCAGTACGTCACCGAGATCACGGATGAGAAGCGCCTCGCCGTGCAGCCCAACATCGGCATCGGATTGCGCATCAAGAGCGTCTCGCTGGACTACGCGCTCACCGACATCGGCGACAACAGCGTGGCCCTCTACTCCAACGTCTTCTCCCTGCGGTTCGACCTGTACAAGCGGCCCGGCTCATGAAGAGACTGCTCCTGTCGGTGGTGACCCTTGCGCATGCCGCGGCCTTGCTGGCCCAGCTGCATGGCAATGAATGGATCGACCACGACAGGCGCTATTGGAAGTTCGAGGTGGCCGCCGATGGGGTGTACCGCATCGATTCGGCCACGCTGGCGCAGAGCGGCTTCCCCATCGCCACCGTGGATGCCCGGCACCTGATGCTCTTCGGGAAGGAGCAGCAAGTGCCCATCTATGTCCATGGCGAGTCCGATGGCGTGCTCAACGCGGGAGACTACATCGAGTTCCATGCCACCAAGGCCGACGGCCAGGTGGACAAGCGGATGTACCCCTATCCGGACGCGAACCCCAATCCCTACGTGAGCCTCTATGGCGACTCGGTGCGCTACTACCTCACGTGGGACGAGACGGCTCCTGCGCTGCACATGGGCGCCTATGCCAATGCCGACTACGCCAGCCATGCGCCGCGCCCCTGGGCCTGGTTCGAGGGCATACAGACCTACAACCTCATCTACTGGGCGGGGCTGCTGGAGCCCACGCTGCAGCAGATCGGCATCGGCACCAGCCTCAGCCCCATGCTCGAGAGCGAGGGCTTCGGCGGGCTGCCGCTCTACAACGATGGGAGTACCAATCTGCTCGACATCCAGGATGCCGTGGTGGTCACCCCGGGCGTGTATCCCGGCCCCGATGCACCGGACGCCACGGTGACCGCCACCGTGGCGGCGCAGAACAACCCCGGCAACAGCTCCCTCTTCAACCACCATACGCGGTGGCTCTATGGGCCTGCGCTCAATACCGTGGGCCGCGATACCATCTACAGCGGCGCCCGCACCATCCGTGGCATCTTCGACATACCGGTGTCGGTGATGGGGCCCGCCACCACCATCCGCTACAACGCACCGCACGATCTGGATGGGCCGGGCCAGGTAGGCGCGGGGCTGCCCAATTACCTCGACTGGCAGGTGGTGAGCAACGTGCGCATCCGCTATCCACGGTCGCTGGCCATCGGTGGAGGCGGGCCGCTGCGCATGGAGGTGCCCGGCAGCGCCGACCCCATGGTGCGCCTCGATGTGTCGGCCTTCGTGGGCACGCCGGTCATCTACGCTTACGGCGACAGTGTGCGGCGGGTGGCCGGCACCTTCAACGGCAGCGCGTGGCAGTTCCTCTTCCCGGCGGCCTTGGCCCAGGGCCTCACACCGGTCGTCGTCTTCGGCCAGGAGACGGTGCAGCCGATCACCGGGCTGCGGCCGGTGACCCCCTCCGGCTACTTCACGGACTTCGCCGCCATGGACATCGACTCGGCGATGCTCATCGTCACGCACGCCAGCCTGATGAGCAGCGCAGCCCTCTATGCCAACTACCGCGAGAACCAGAGCCCCAACCGCTACAACACGCTGGTGGCCGATGTGGATGAGCTCTACGACCAGTTCGGCGGCGGCATCCCCAAGCAGGCCTATGCCATCCGTGCCTTCTGCCGGTACCTCATCCAGCAATGGAGCACTCGGCCGCGTGCGCTCTTCCTCATCGGGAAGTCGGTGAACACCTGGTCGGCCTTCTTCTCGGGGCTGCCGAGCATCAACCCCGATGCCGGCGGCGCCCGCGCACGGTGCCTGGTGCCCAGCTACGGGTATCCCAGCAGCGATCAGGCCTTCACCACAGGCCTGGAGCTCGATACCCGGCGCATGGACATCCCCGTGGGCCGGCTCAGCGCCAATACCAACGCCGAAGTGCTCGCCTACCTGGCCAAGGTGCAGGCCACCGAGGCACAGCCGCCGGCCATCTGGCAGAAGAACATCCTGCATTTCGCCGGAGGATTCAGCCCGCAGGAGGTGAACAACATGGCCGGTTGGCTGGGCAGCCTGGCCGCCATCGCCACCGACACAGCCGCCTACCTGGGCGGTAACGTGGTCACCTTCAAGAAGCTCGGCAGCGATGTCATCGTGCAGGCCAGCGCCGATTCCGTGCGCCATTACATCGAGGATCAGGGTGTAACGCTGATGACCTTCCTGGCCCATGCCTATAGCGCCAGCTTCGACATCACCATCGACGAGCCCGAGAACTACGACTGGAACGGCAAGCATCCGGTGATCCTGGGCAACTCCTGCTACATCGGCAACTTCCACGGCAACGGTGCCACCAGCGCCAGCGAGCGATGGGTGCTGATGCCGGATGCGGGCCCCATCGCCTTCATCGCGGCTGCGGAGCAGGGCTTCACCGGCTGGCTGCTCAATTACTCCTCGCCCTTCTACGACAGCTTCGCCCGCGTGAACCATGGAGGCAGCATAGGCGAGCACATGAAGCACGCCGGCCTCACCTGCCAGGTGATCTCGCCCACCAGCTACATGGCGTGGAACGTGCAGAACTTCGCGCTGCAGGGCGACCCCACGATCACGCTCAATTCGCACCGGCAGCCGGATTACACGGTGAGCGCGGACCGCATCCTCATCGAGCCGGCCAATGTGACGGCCGATGTGGACAGCTTCACGGTGAAGGTGGCCGTGGAGAACATCGGGCGCGCGGTGAACGCCACCATCAACGTGGAACTCAAGCGGTCGAATCCCGGGCTCGGCGCCAACCCCGTCAGCTACTTCACCACGCTGAGCGATGTGGACCTGCGAGACACCGCCGTGTTCCGGGTCCCGACGCTCGGATTCAGCGGCGGCCAGGGCACCAACCAGCTGCAGGTCCTCGTGGACCTGGAGCCCGACCAGGTGGATGAGCTGGTGGACGATGCGAACAACACGGCCAGCACCGCGCTCTTCATCGCCAGCGGCGACCTCGTGCCGGCTTGGCCCTACGACTTCGCCATCGTGCCCGAGCCCACGGTGACGCTGAAGGCCAGCACGGGCGATCCGCTCGCTCCGGTGCGGACGTATGTCTTCCAGATCGACACCACGGACCTCTTCAACAGCCCGATCCGGGAGACGCACACCCTGCAGGCCCCCGGCGGCGTGGTGAGCTGGCAGCCCCAATCCATCTTCGCGCTGAATGCGCTGCAGGACAGCACGGTGTTCTACTGGCGCTGCAGCATCGATAGCGCCTCCTCAGGCAACGGCCAGTTCAACTGGTACGAGCGCTCGTTCCAGTACATCCCGCAGCGTTGGGGCTGGGGGCAGGCGCACTACTTCCAGTTCAAGAACGACGTCTATTCCGGCATCCGCTACGACCGGCCGGAACGTGACTTCGACTTCGAGGAGGGGCAGCGCTTGCTGCGCGCCACCGTGCTGGGCAACGTGGGCGGCCCCGCAACGGCCTGGTTCATGGAGCTGAGCCCGCAGGACTATGGCGGCTGCGGACCCGCGGCATGGCATGTGGCGGTGGTCGATCCGGTCTCCTTCGAGCCCTGGGGCACCTACTACGTGAACCCGACAACCGGCCAGGTCTACTATCCGGAGAACCAGTTCGGCAACTACAACAACGCCGGCGGCTGCCGTAATCGGCCTGAGGGCTATTTCGGATTCCACACCAGCTCGGCTGCGCAGCTCACCGGGCTGCAGGGCATGCTCAGCGGCCCCAACGCCATCCCTGCCGGGCATCATGTGCTCATGTACACCTGGCTCTACCTGGACAAGGACGGCATGGCGGCCAGCAATCCGGCCCTGATGCCCTACCTGGAGAGCATCGGATTCCCCAGCTTCGCCGCCCTGCCTGATAGCGTGCCCTACATCGCCTATTTCAGGCAGGGCGATCCCTCCACGTTCCGCGATACCGTGGGCGCCGCCATCACCGACCAGATCAGCCTGAGCGCATGGGTGAGCACCGCCTTCGCCCAGGGCACCATCACCACCATGGACGCCGGCCCCGCATCGAGCTGGCACGGGCTCTACTGGAACGAGCTACCTGCAGTGCCGACGGACAGCACGCGGATCAAGCTTTTCGGCATCGGCCCGGCCGGCGGCGCGCCGGTGCCGCTGGCCGACCTGCACAGCCCGCTCGATTCCCTGCCCGACCTCGGTGACCTGGTGGATGCGCAGCAGTACCCCATCCTGCGCATCCGAGGCGAGTTCAGGGACAACGTGAACGGCGAGGCCGTGCCAGCCCAGCTGGAACGCTGGCAGCTGCTCTTCAGCCCGGTTCCCGAATGCGCCATCCATCCGCCCCTGGGCCTCTATAATGGGCTGGAGGGCCATGCCGAGGGTCAGCAGGCCGCGGTGGCGGTAGCCGTGCAGAACATCAGCCCGTTCGATATGGACAGCCTGCTGCTGACTGCATGGGTGGTGAACCGCGCCAACGTGAGGCACCGCGTCCATTACCGGCTGAACGCGCCCCTGCCAGCGGGCGCATGGCTGGTGGACACGGTGCGGTTCAGCACGGTCGGCTTCGGCGGATGGAACACCCTCATGATCGAGGCCAACCCCGTCGATACCCTCACCGGCCGCTACCACCAGGCAGAGCAGTACCGGTTCAACAACATCGCCCAATGGCGCTTCGAGGTGGATGAGGATCGCGAGAACCCGCTGCTCGATGTGACCTTCGATGGGCGGTTCATCCTCGATGGCGACATCGTTTCGGCGAGGCCCGAGATCGAGATCAGCCTCGATGACGAGAACACGATCCGCCTGCTGGATTCACCTGCCGACACCGCGAGCTTCAAGGTCTTCCTCACGCGCCCCGGCGCCGGGCAGCAGCGCATCCACTTCCGCGATGGCGCAGGGAACGAGGTCATGCGCTTCCAGCCCGCATCGGGAACCGACAACATCGCCCGCATCCGCTACAGCCCGCGTTTCGATTCGGACGGCCGGTATTGCCTGACGGTGCAAGCCTCGGACCTCAGCGGCAACGCGAGCGGCGACAACGATTACAAGGTGTGCTTCGAGGTGGTGAATCGGACCACCATCACCGATGTGCTCAACTACCCGAACCCCTTCACCACGAGCACGCGCTTCGTGTTCACGCTCACCGGTTCCGAGCCGCCCTCGCAGATGCGGATCCAGATCCTCACCGTTACCGGCAAGGTGGTGCGCGAGGTGAGCATGGCCGAGCTGGGCCCGATACATGTCGGGCGCAACATCACCGAGTTCGCCTGGGACGGCACGGACCAGTTCGGCGACCGCCTGGCGCGCGGCGTGTACCTCTATCGCGTGATGGCCCGCCTCAATGGGGAGGACATCGAGGTGCGCGAGACACAGGCCTCCCAGTACTTCACCAAGGGCTTCGGCAAGATGTACCTGCTGCGGTAGGGCCTCTGCTCGCCCGGCCCGGGTACTTTCGCGCCCATGCCGTCGCTGCGCGCCCGGATTCTGCTGTGGTCATCCCTGAGCGGGCTGCTTTGGGCCCTCGCCTGGCCGGCGGTGGGCGGGATCACCTGGCTCGCCTTCATCGCCTGGCTCCCGCTGCTGCATGCGGAGCGCATCCATGACCAGCGCGCAGGGGGCCGGCGCATCCCGTTCTACCCGTACGCGCTCCCCGGCTTCTTCATCTGGAACGCACTGGCCACATGGTGGTTCTTCGCCGTGAGCGAGCCCATGGTCACCAAGGTGGTGAGCGTGGCTGTACCCGTGCTGGGCAATACCCTGCTCATGGGGATTCCGTGGTGGCTGAGCCGCTGGGTGAAGCGCACCGCAGGAGCGCGCTGGGGCCGGCTCGCCC
>DDRC01000160.1:10461-18168 GCA_002342985.1 Flavobacteriales bacterium UBA2426 | reverse complement strand
CTGCCGGTGCTCTGGCTCGCGTTCGAGCGCCTCCATCATGACTGGGACCTGCAGTGGCCCTGGCTCAGCCTGGGCAATGCGTTCGCCGCGCAGCCTGCCTGGGTGCAGTGGTACGAGCACACCGGTGCGCTCGGCGGCACGGTGTGGGTGTGGGCCGTGAGCCTGGCCCTCCAGGCCATGCTGATGGCATGGCCGCACCGGCGCCGGAAGGCCCTCGCGCTCGGTGCCGCAACGGCCCTCGCCGTCTCACTGCCCATCGGTGCTTCGGTCCACCGCTTCAACCAGTACAGGCATGATCAGGGGCGGCCCATGGAGGTGGTGGTGGTGCAGCCCAACATCGACCCCTACCGGGAGAAGTTCGGGGGAATGGATGCCCTGGAGCAGCTGGAACGCATGCTGGCGCTTGCGGAGCCGCACATCACCGGGAACACGCGGCTGGTGGTGTTCCCGGAGACCGCCCTGCAGGAAACCGGCACCGTGAACATGACGGAGGGCGGACTCCTCTTCAATGGCCTTTGGGAGAACGACCTGCCGTCAGCGCGCTCCGTGCAGCGTCTTCAGGCATTCCAGCAGCAGCACCCGGGTGTGGCCGTGCTCTGCGGCATGAGCAGCGACCGGTGGTTCCGCGGCGAGGGCGATCGACCGCTCACCGCGCGGCGCATCGGCGACAGCCCCTACTGGTACGAAGCCTACAATGCCGCGCTCTGGATGCCGGCGCAGGGGGGCATCGAATCCTACCACAAGAGCAAGCTGGTGGCCGGGGTGGAACTGATGCCATTCGAGGAGGTGCTGGGCCCGCTCGGCACGCTCGCGCTCGATCTGGGGGGCACCACGGGTAGCCTGGGCCAGCAGGAGGAGCGTAGCGTGCTGCGTGATGCCTCATCCGATCTGGCCATCGTGCCGGCCATCTGCTACGAGTCGGTCTTCGGCGAGCACATCGCCGCGCATGTGCGCAACGGCGGCTCCCTCATCGCGGTGATGACCAACGACGGCTGGTGGGGCGATTCGCCTGGCTACCGGCAGCACCTCACGTTCTCCAGCCTGCGCGCCATCGAGACCCGGAGGGATGTGGTGCGGTCGGCGAACACCGGGATATCGTGCGTGGTGGATCAGCGCGGCATCGTGCGCCAGGGCACGGACTGGTGGGTGCCGACCGCCTTCGCGGCCACCGTGCGGCTGAATGAGGAGGTCACCTTCTTCGTCCGCCACGGCGACCTCATCGGGCGCTCGGCCTCGTGGCTGGCCCTCGCCCTTCTCCTGGCCACCGCCATCCGTTCTGCGCAGGCCCGTGTGCGGCCCCGGCCGCGGGCTTGACGCCTGCCAGGCTCAGCCATGGATACCTTGGCTGCGTGCGACAGCGGATTCCCTTGCCGACCGGCATCCCCTTCCGTGCAGAGGCCCTGCGCCAGGAGGAGGCCTTCCTTTTCCGGAGGGTGGCCGATCAGGGGCGCGCCGTGTTGGGTGTGGGTGTGCTACAGGATGGAGAGCGGCCACGATTCGATGCGCAGGGCCGTTCAACGGACTGGTTCATGGGCCATCTCGCCTATGGCTACAAGGACCGCTTGGAGCCCTTGGGCTCGCGCTTGCACGATGCGTTCGGCTGGCCGCTCAGTCACTGGTTCATTCCACGGTGGGTATATGAGTGGCAGGGCGATGACTTGACCCTGTACGCCTATCCGGATGATGCGGCAGCCGGAATCGGACTGGCGCACGCCATGGCAGGCCCGCCTGCTGCCGGGGCCGCGCGCGTCCCCATCGACTGGCGCCCGGCCATGAGCCGGGCGGAGTACCTCCATGCGGCGGGTGCGCTCATGGCGGCCATCCAGCGCGGCGATATCTATGAGGTGAATCTCTGCACGGCGCACGAGGCCGTGGTCCCCGGATTCGATCCCTTCGCGGCCTTCGATCGATTGCTGGCCGACACCGATGCGCCTTTCGCAGGTTTCCTGCGGATGGGCACGGGCTTCGCCCTCTGCGCCAGCCCCGAACGCTTCCTTGCCATGAATGATCGGCGCATGGCCGGCGAGCCGATGAAAGGCACGCGTCCCCGTGGCCGGAGCGCGGCAGAGGACCAGCGCCTTGCCCGTGAGCTCGCTCTGGATGCCAAGGAGCGGAGCGAGAACGTCATGGCCGTGGACGTCATGCGCAACGACTTGGCGCGCGTGTCGGTGCCCGGAAGCGTGCGCGTAACGGAGCTTTGCGGCGTGCGGTCCTATCCCCGGGTGCATCAACTGGTGAGCGCGATGGAGGCGGAGCGCCGCACGGATGTGGATCCCTTCACCGCGGTGGAGGCGGCCTTTCCCATGGCCAGTATGACCGGGGCGCCCAAGTTCCGCGCCATGCAGCTCATCGATGCCGCAGAGGCGCGAGCACGCGGATTGTACAGCGGCACCATGGGCTTCTTCGCGCCCGATGGCACCGCCGACCTGAATGTGGTGATCCGCACGGTGCTCTTTGACCAAGTCTCGAGCAGGCTTTCCATCCCCACCGGCAGCGCGCTCACCGCGCAATGCGATCCCTCAGCGGAGTGGGACGAGTGCCTGGTGAAGCTCAACAGCATAGCCCATGCGCTCACAGCTCCTTGATGAGGTGCGCCGCTTCATCCGCCGGGAGCGGATGCTGGAGCCGGGCGAGCCCCTGCACGTGGCGGTGAGCGGGGGCATCGACAGCATGGTGCTGCTGCATGCGCTGAAATGCATGGGCCACCCGTGCTCCGTGCTGCACGTGGACCATGGCCTGCGCGGCGCCGAGAGCGAGGGCGATCGCGCCTTCGTGGAGGAGCATTGCCGTCGCGAGGGCATCCCGTTCCGATGGAAGAGGGTGGATGCGGCCGCGCATGCGAAGGAGAAGGGCCTGTCCATCCAGATGGCGGCGCGCGAGCTTCGCTACGCCTTCTTCGCCGAGGCCTGGAAGGACCAGCCTTGGAGAACCGTGCTGGCCCACCATGCCGATGATGCCGTGGAGACCCTGCTCATGCACCTCATGCGCGGGGTGGGTGTGTTCGGCTGGAGCACCATCCCGCCGGTGAGCGGCGTGTTCGTGCGTCCATTGCTGGCCGTTGATCGCGCCACGATCGAAGCGTACGCAACGGAGCATTCCATCCCTTTCCGTGAGGACAGCAGCAACACCGATGCGAAGTACCTACGCAACCGCGTACGGCACGAGCTGTTGCCCTTGATGGAGGCCATGCGCCCCGGTGCCCGGCGGTCCATGGCCAGGAGCACCGGTCTGCTGCGCGAGCTGGGGCGCGCGGGCGAGCTGGTGCGCAGCGCCGAGCCGCTCAGCCTCACGCCGGAACGGGAGCTCCGCATCCCCTTCACCGCAGTGGAGAACAGCCCGACGCCGACCTTGCTGCTGCATCAGCTGCTGCGGCACCTGGGTTTCCATCCCGACATGCTGGATCGGGTGCGCGATGCCATCCTGGAACGGCGTACCGGGGCGGAGTTCATCGCGGGTGGCTGGCGCGCCATCGTGGACCGCGAAAGCCTGATCGTGGCCAGGATCCCGGCCGATCGGCCTGCGTTCATCATCGACCTTCACCAACCCGTTGGCGCAAGTGCCGGTTTCCGCTGGGTCCTGACGGAGGGCGAGCCATTCAAAATGCCTGCTTCCATGGATGAGGCCGTGCTCGATGCCGACCGGCTGGACTTTCCCGTTGAAGTGCGGCCTTGGCGCCCCGGCGACCGCATGCGGCCCACCGGCCTGGGCGGCCGCAAGCTCATCAGTGACATCCTCATCGATGCCAAGGTTCCAAGGAACCTGAAGGACTTGGCCTACGTGCTGGTGAGCGGTGGCGAGGTGGCCTGGCTAGCGGGGCACCGCATCGGCGAGGGCTTCCAAGCCACAGAGCACAGCCTGCGCGTGTTGCGCATCCAGAGGGGCTGAGCATCCACGTATTTTCAAGGGGGTGTTGCACGGCGGCCGGATGCGATTAACTTCCCGCTTCTAAACCCCCGGTGAGCCATGCCGCAGCACACCATGATCCCCAAGGAGCGCATCCCATCGCTCCGCTTCCCGCGCCAGCCTCTGCCCCTGAGCACCGAGCAGCATCAGGACATCCAGCGGAAAATGGAGCAGGCCACGCGGCTGGGCAATGGCGAGCACGGCAAGTGCCGCATCCTGTTCCAGGACGATGAGGGCCTGAAGGCCGTGGAGACCACCATCTGGGCCTTCGATCCGCAGAACATCGTCCTGAAGTACGGCATGACCATCCCCGTCTCCCGCGTGGTCGGCATCGAGTTCCCATCGTGAACGATCGTTAACGGCCCAGCAGGATCCCGAGGATCCGGCCATCATCCCGGCTGATGCAAGGGCGCGGCCCGGTTAGCTTTGCATCCGGTCATGCTGCTCCTGCTCTCCCTCCTCGGCATCCTATGCGCGTCGGACCCAACGGGCCCGGTGAAGTGGAGGTTCGCGGCATCAGCGACGGGTGACGGCTATGTGCGCATCGACCTGCGGACGGAAGTGGAGGGGGGCTGGCACATCTATGCCACGGAGCTCCCCAGTGATGAGGGTCCCATCGCCACCGCCATCCGCTTCAAGGCATCCGAGGCTTTTGTGCTGGAAGGCGGCCTGGTCGAGCCCGAGCCCGTGGAGCAGTACGATCCCAATTTCGCGATGATGGTGCGCTATCATAGCGGATCACCCGCTTTCGTGCAGCGCATCAAGCCGCTCCGCCCTGGCGCCTTCGACGTGGAGGGCGAGGTGGAGTACATGGTGTGCAACGACAGGACCTGCCTGCCGCCTGTCGTGGTGCCCTTCAAACTGCGGGTGGAATCGATGTGACCATGCGAGTACTGCTGAAGCCCTCCCTGCTCCTGCTCCTTTCCATGCCATGGTCCATGGCCCGCGCGCAGTCCGGGGCCGAAGGGAATCCCGACCCTGTGAAGTGGTCCATCGCAGCCAAGGACATGGGCTCCGGGAAGTGGGCGCTGGAGTTCAATGCGGCCATCGCGCAGGGATGGTCCATCTACTCCCAGAACAACTACGGCGACATGGGGCCCTGGCCCACCTCCATCGCAGTGGATCCGGCCGGCGGGGTGCAGGCGGCGGGGAAGGCCTCGGAGGATGGCGCCAAGGTGATCGAAGGCATGGATGCCGTCTTCGGCATGGAGGTGAAGAAGTTCAAGGAGTCGGCCACCTTCACGCAGTTCATCACCGCGGCTGATGCGGAGCGGCCCGTGACCGGCTACTTCGAGTACATGACCTGCAACGATGAGATGTGCCTGCCGCCCACCACGGTGTACTTCATCCTCGGGCTGGCTTCGGGCACCTACCAGCTCGGCGAGGTCTCCTTCGACCCCAATGACCCCAAGTTCGCCGGCATCGCAACGCGGACGGATGCGGCCGAGCTGCGGATGCCGAACGTGGACCTGGACAATCCCGTGGTGCCCGATACCGGCGCGCGCAAGGAGAAGGAGAGCTCGCTGCTGTGGATCTTCATGCTGGGCTTCATCGGCGGGCTCGTAGCCCTGCTCACGCCTTGCGTGTTCCCGATGATCCCGCTCACGGTGAGCTTCTTCACCAAGAGCAGCCAGGACCGCGCCACGGGATTGAAGAACGCCCTCACCTACGGCGGCTTCATCTTCCTCATCTACCTGCTCTTCAGCCTGCCCTTCCATCTGCTGGGCAGCGTGAATCCGGAGATCTTCAACGAGATCAGCACCAACCCGTGGCTGAACATCGGCTTCTTCGTCATCTTCATCGTCTTCGCCATCTCCTTCTTCGGCTACTTCGAGATCACCCTGCCCAGCAGCTGGGTGAACAAGATGGATAGCAACGCCAGCAAGTTCGGCGGGCTCATCGGCACCTTCTTCATGGCGCTCACCCTGGCGCTGGTCTCCTTCAGCTGCACCGGTCCCATCCTGGGCTCGCTGCTGGCCGGTGCGCTCACGGCCGATGGCGGCGCGTGGCAGCTTACCGCGGGCATGGGCGGCTTCGGCTTCGCGCTGGCGCTGCCCTTCGGCCTCTTCGCCCTCTTTCCCGGCTGGCTCAACAGCCTGCCCCGCAGCGGCAGCTGGCTCAACAGCGTGAAGGTGGTGCTCGGCTTCGTGGAGGTGGCGCTCGCCTTCAAGTTCCTCAGCATGGCCGACCTGGTGATGAAGTGGGGCCTCGTGCCCTACGAGCTCTTCCTCGCCATCTGGGTCATCTGCGGCATCGGCATCGTGCTCTACCTCTTCGGCCGGATCCGCTTCCCGCACGACAGCCCGGTGAAGCGCTACACGCCCATGCGCATCTTCTTCATCACCGCCTTCGGCCTCTTCACCGCCTACATGGCCATGGGCTTCCGCTACGACGACAAGGCGCAAACCTGGGCGCCCGTGGGCCTGCTCAGCGGCATCTCGCCATCGCCCGGCTACAGCTGGATCTATCCCACCGAATGCCCGGCGGGTCTCACCTGCTTCCACGACCTGGAGAGCGGCATGGCCGAGGCCAGGCGCAGCGGGAAGCCCCTGCTCATCGACTTCACCGGCTACGGCTGCGCCAACTGCCGCAAGATGGAGGACTATGTGTGGCCGGTGCCCGAGATCAACCGCCTGATCAATGACCAGTATGTGCTGGTATCGCTTTACGTGGATGCGAAGGCCGAGCTGCCCAAGGAGGAGCAGTTCATCTACGAGACCAGCAACGGCACCAAGAAGCCCATCCTCACCGTGGGGAACAAGTGGGCCACGCTGCAGACGGAGACCTTCAAGAGTGCCACACAGCCGCTCTATGCGCTACTGAGCCCCGATGGAAAGCTGCTCACCGATCCCGTGGGCTACACGCCGGCGGTGGATGACTACAAAGCCTTCCTGGAGCGCGGTGTGCAGGGCATGCAGGTGCTGGGGCAGCAGGCGGGGAGGTAGGTTCGTCGTTCGTTGAAGGGTGCTTGGTTCTTCGGCTGTCGCCTGCCATATTGAGCGTCCGTGCCTTGACGAAATATCCGTCAAGATGGGAGGCCATGAAGGAAGAACTGGATGTACCGGATGAAGCCATCGCCGCGCAGATCCACTGGATACGCGGACAGAAGGTGATACTGGCGCATGACCAGGCGGCGCTGTATGGTGTGCCTACCTACCGCCTGAACGAAGCCGTGAAACGGAACATGACACGGTTCCCTGAGGACTTCATGTTCGCCCTGACCACCGAAGAGTGGTCCAACTTGACATCGCAATTTGCGATGTCAAGTGAATGGGGAGGCCGGCGCCGACCGCCCTTTGCCTTCACCGAGCACGGTGTGCTAATGCTCTCCAGCGTGCTCAATAGCGAGCGCGCGATCGCCATGAACATCCGAATCGTCCGGGTCTTCGTGCGCCTGAGCCGATTGCTGCAGAGCGATCAGGACCTGCAGCGGCGAATGGCGCAGATGGAAGAGCGGCAAACCACCAGCGAGGATGCCTTGGCCGAGCTCTTCGCCGCCGTGAAGCAGCTCATGGCCAAGCCCGCCCACGACCGCAAGCGGCTCGGCTACAAAGGGGGCGACGATGTTTGACGCATCTTCGCGGTAATGAGCACCGACGCCCGCGTCCGATCGCACTTCACCGAGGCCGCTGAAGTCCTTCAGCGCTTCCTGGCCGACCCCGCCAACATCGCCGCGGTGGAGCAAGCCGCTGCCTTCATGAGCTATTGCCTGAAGCAGGGCGCCAAGGTGATCAGCTGCGGCAATGGCGGCAGCATGTGCGATGCCATGCACTTCGCCGAGGAGCTCACCGGCCGCTACCGCGA
>DDRC01000160.1:9511-10123 GCA_002342985.1 Flavobacteriales bacterium UBA2426 | reverse complement strand
GGCGGCAAGCTGGCCGACCTCTGCACCGTGGAGGTGCGCGTGCCGCACAACGGATACGCCGACCGCATCCAGGAGGTGCACATCAAGGTCATCCACGCATTCATCGACCACATCGAGCGCGACCTGGCCGAGCCGGCGCGCAAGGACCGGTATTGAGATGCTCGTCAAGGTATACGGAGCCGCCGTCTTCGGCATCAACGCCACCATCGTCACCGCCGAGGTGAATGTGGAGAACGGGGCCTTCTTCCAGCTCGTGGGCTTGCCCGACAGCGCGGTGAAGGAGAGCCAGCAGCGCATGGATGCAGCGCTGCGCAACAACGGGCTCTATGCCCCGCGCGGCAAGGGCGTCACCATCAACCTCGCGCCGGCGGACATCCGCAAGGAGGGCACGGCTTACGACCTGCCCTTGGCCACAGGGCTGCTCTGCGCCACCGACCAAGCACCCGTCGAGTTGCTCGAGACGCATCTCGTCATGGGCGAACTCAGCCTCGATGGCGGTGTGCGTCCGATCAAGGGCGCGTTGCCGATCGCGCTCGAAGCGAAGAAGAACGGTTTCAAGGGAATCATCCTGCCGGCTGCCAATGCAAGGGAAGCGGCGATCGTCACCGGCCT
>DDRC01000160.1:5004-9339 GCA_002342985.1 Flavobacteriales bacterium UBA2426 | reverse complement strand
TGCAGCCCATCGTGGTGAACATCGAGGAGGAGTTCGCCAACAGCAGCCGCACCTATCCGGTGGACATCGCCGATGTGAAAGGGCAGGAGAACATCAAGCGCGCCTTCGAGATCGCGGCGGCGGGCGGCCACAACATCATCCTCATCGGTCCGCCGGGCGCGGGCAAGACGATGCTCGCCAAGCGGCTGCCCACCATCCTGCCACCGCTCACCATCGACGAGGCGCTGGAGACCACCAAGATCCACAGCGTGGCCGGCAAGCTGCGCAAGGAGGACAGCCTGCTCAGCGTGCGCCCGTATCGCAGCCCGCACCACACCATCAGCGATGTGGCCCTCGTGGGCGGCGGTTCCTTCCCGCAGCCGGGCGAGATCAGCCTGGCGCACAATGGCGTGCTCTTCCTCGATGAGCTGCCCGAGTTCAAGCGGCAGGTGCTGGAAGTGCTGCGCCAGCCCTTGGAGGACCGCGTGGTCACCATCAGCCGGGCGAAGTTCACGGTGGAGTATCCGGCCAGCTTCATGCTGGTAGCTGCGATGAACCCGTGCCCCTGCGGCTACTACAACCATCCCGAGAAGGAGTGCGTGTGCGCGCCGGGCGTGGTGCAGAAGTACCTGAACAAGGTGAGCGGACCGCTGCTCGACCGCATCGACATCCACATCGAGGTGACGCCCGTACCCTTCAGCGAGCTAAGCGCCGAGCGCCCCAGCGAGAGGAGCGCCGACATGCGCGAGCGCGTGATCACCGCGCGACGCGTGCAGCAGGAACGCTACGCGGGAAAGAAGATCCATTGCAACGCGCAGATGGGCAGCAAGGAGCTCCGCGAGATCTGCCGCATCGATGCCGCCGGCAAGGCTCTGCTTGAGAAGGCCATGGAACGCCTCGGCCTGAGCGCTCGCGCCTATGACCGCATCCTGAAAGTGGCGCGCACCATCGCCGACATGGCGGGCAGTCCGGACATCCGCACCGAGCACCTTGCCGAGGCCATCCAGTACCGGAGTTTGGACCGGGAAGGGTGGGCGGGGTGAGTGCGACTGTAACCCGGGCAGCTGCCATTGCGTTGGAGGGGCCAGACCTCAAGCCAACGCACCGTGAGAACCCCGCACCTCTTCCTGCTCCTGTTCCTGTCGGCGCCGCTCGCATCGCTCAGCGCACAGGGGCCCGGCGGCGATGAGCAGCGCCAGTACCTCAGCGAGGTGCTGGTGCCCACCGCGAAGAAGAAGGCGGCCTATTACCGGGAGGCGGCAGGCAGGGAGGGCGACCTGTTCATCGGCAAGACCTTCACCGTGGATGGCAAGCTGAAGGCGGAGGGCACCTACCGTGATGCGGCGATGAATCAGCCGCACGGGAGCTTCGTGTTCTACCATCCGAACGGCCGTGTGGAGAGCCGGGGCGAATACATCAATGGCAATAAGGCGGGCGTGTGGGAGCGATTCGATGCATGGGGTCAGCCCTTGGCCGAGAAGATCTACAACCCTGAGCCGTTGGCCAACATCGTGTATACCCGCGCGCAGACCATGCCGCAGTTCCGGGACGGCGACCAGCGGGCGCTGGTGCGGTATGTGAGGACCAAGGTGGAGTCACAGGCCAACCGCAAGGTGAAAGGCTCCTACACCACCACCTTCATCGTGGAGAAGGATGGGTCGCTGAGCGATGTGAAGGTGATTGAGGGGCAGGACGACCGCATCGGTGAGCAGGTGGCAGGTGCCATCAAGAGCACCGAGCCGTGGACCCCCGGCGCCGATAAGGGCCAACCCGTGCGCGTGCAGATGCGCGTGCCCGTGCAGTTCTAGAACCAAGTTCCATACACCATAGCTGTGGCGCCGACCCCGTAAGGTCGGCGCTCGGCATTTGCGGGCGCAGGGTCAGCCGCAGGCTGGCCGGCCCTTCAGCGGCTCAGGCCCCCTTGCCGTGGCACTGCTTGTACTTCTTGCCGCTGCCGCAGGGACAGGGGTCATTGCGGCCGGGCTCCTTCTCCACGCGCACGGGTGCGATGGGCTGGCGCGGACCCTGCGGCGGCGGCAGGGGTCCGCGCTGCGGAGCGCCGCCTGCGGGCGCCGGCCGTGGTGGGGCGGTGGATTGCCCGCCGCCGTACTGCGGCACATCGGTGCGGCTGGTCTGCAGGCGCTGCTGGGGCGGCCGGGGAGCCTGCGCCTCCTGCACCTGCGGCTGTGCGCTGGGCAGGCCGGCGCGGGCCAGGAAGCCCACCACCTCGCCGTTCATGCGCTCCATCATGGCCTTGAAGAGGTTGAAGCTCTCCAGCTTGTAGATCAGCAAGGGGTCCTTCTGCTCGATGGCCGCGTTCTGCACGCTGCGGCGCAGCTCGTCCATCTCGCGCAGGTGCTCCTTCCACTCGTTGTCGATGATGGCCAGGGTGATGTACTTCTCGATGCTGTTGCCCAGCTCGCGCCCCTCGCTCTTGTAGCATTTCTGCAGATTGGCCACCACCTGCATGGTCTTCAGGCCATCGGTGATGGGCACCACGATGTTCTCGTACTGCGCGCCCTGGTTCAGGAACACATCGGTGATCACGGGCATGGCCTGTGCCGCGGTGCGCGCCATGTGCCGGTCGTAGGTGGCCATCACGCCGTCGAAGACACGGTCGGTGACCTCATCGGCCTTCATGCGCTTGAACTCGTCCTCGCCGACGGGGCTCTCGGCGCTGAACTTGCGGAAGAGCTCGAACTGGAATCCGTCGAAGTCGCCCGCAGGATGGAACTCGGCCACGGTGGCGCTCACCACATCGTGGAACATGTTGAGGATGTCGAGCTTGAGGCGCTCGCCGAAGAGGGCGTTGTGCCGGCGCTTGTAGATCACCGTGCGCTGGCTGTTCATCACGTCATCATACTCCAGCAGCCGCTTGCGGATGCCGAAGTTGTTCTCCTCCACCTTCTTCTGGGCGCGCTCGATGCTGCGCGTGACCATGCTGTGCTGGATCACCTCGCCCTCCTTGAGGCCCATGGTGTCCATGATCTTGCTGATGCGCTCGCTGTTGAACAGGCGCATGAGGTCGTCCTCGAGGCTGACGTAGAACTGGGAGCTGCCGGGATCGCCCTGGCGGCCGGCGCGGCCACGGAGCTGGCGGTCCACGCGGCGGCTCTCGTGCTTCTCGGTGCCGATGATCGCCAGGCCGCCCGCTTCCTTCACACCGGGCCCCAGCTTGATGTCGGTTCCGCGGCCCGCCATGTTGGTGGCGATGGTGACCGTTCCGGCCAGGCCGGCATTGGCCACGATCTCGGCCTCGCGCTGGTGCTGCTTGGCGTTGAGCACTTGATGCGGGATCTTGCGCATGGTGAGCATCTTGCTCATCAGCTCGCTCACCTCCACGCTGGTGGTGCCCACGAGCACGGGGCGCCCAGCGTTGCGCAGCTGCTCGATCTCGTCGATTACCGCATTGTATTTCTCGCGCTTGGTCTTGAAGACCATGTCCTCATTGTCCTTGCGGATCACCGGCCGGTTGGTGGGGATCACCATCACGTCCAGCTTGTAGATGTCCCACAGCTCCTGCGCCTCGGTCTCGGCGGTGCCGGTCATGCCGGCGAGCTTGTGGTACATGCGGAAATAGTTCTGCAGGGTGATGGTGGCGTAGGTCTGCGTGGCGGCCTCCACCTTCACCTTCTCCTTGCTCTCGATGGCCTGGTGCAGCCCATCGCTGTAGCGGCGGCCTTCCAGGATGCGGCCGGTCTGCTCGTCCACGATCTTCACCTTCCCGTCCATCACCACGTACTCCACGTCCTTCTCATACAGGGCGTAGGCGCGGATCAGCTGGTTCACGGTGTGGATGCGCTCGCTCTTGACGCCGAAGTCGCGCAGCAGCTCATCCTTTCGGCGGGCCTTCTCCTCCACGGGCGACCCGCTCTTCTCGATCTCGGCGATGGTGCTGCCCACATCGGGCATGATGAAGAACGACGCGTCGTTCATGTCGCCGCTGATCAGGTCGACGCCCTTCTCGCAGAGCTCGATGCCATGCTGCTTCTCGTCGATGGTGAAGTAGAGCTCGGCATCCACCTTGGGCATGTCCTTCCCCTGGTCGGCGAGGTAGTGGTTCTCGGTCTTCTGCAGGTGGGCGCGCACGCCGGTCTCGCTCAGGTACTTGATGAGTGCGCCGTTCTTGGGTAGCCCGCGGTAGGCGCGGAGCAGGGCCATGCCGCCTTTCTCCAGCTGGTCCTTGGTGGCCGTGCCGTCGGAGAGGCCCTTCAGGTTCTCCTTGGCCTCGGTGATGAGGCGGGTGACGAGCTGCTTCTGCGCGGCGTAGAGGCGCTCCACGCGCGGCTTGTACTCGTCGAACTGGTGGATGTCGCCCTTGGGCGTGGGGCCGCTGATGATGAGGGGCGTGCGCGC
>DDRC01000160.1:0-4779 GCA_002342985.1 Flavobacteriales bacterium UBA2426 | reverse complement strand
TCGTTGTTGGTGCCGTAGGTGATGTCGGCGAGGTAGGCGGCGCGCCGCTCGAGGCTGTTGGGCTGGTGCTTGTCGATGCAGTCCACGCGCAGGCCGTGGAACTCGTGGATGGGTCCCATCCACTCGGCGTCGCGCTTGGCCAGGTAGTCGTTCACCGTCACCACGTGCACGCCGCGGCCGGGCAGGGCATTCAGGAACACGGGCAGGGTGCTCACCAGGGTCTTGCCTTCGCCGGTGCCCATCTCGGCGATCTTCCCCTTGTGCAGGGCCACGCCGCCGATGAGCTGCACATCGTAGTGCACCATCTCCCAGGTGATGCGGTTGCCTGCGGCCATCCAGGAGTTGCTCCAAATGGCATCGTCGCCCTCGATGCGGATGGCGTCGGGGCGCTTGATGGCCAGTGCGCGGTCGAGTTCGGTGGCGCGCACGCGCAGCTCCTTGCTCTCCGAGAAGCGGCGTGCGGTCTCCTTCACAATGGCGAATGCCTCGGGCAGGATCTCCAGCAGCACCTCCTCGATCTGCTTCACGCTCTGCTCCTCCAGCTTGTCGATCTCCTCGTAGCGGCGCTCGCGCTCGTGGATGTCCATGCGCGGGTCGGCGTCGATCTCCGCGCGCAGGGCCGCCACGCGTTCGTCATTGGCCTTGGTGCGCTCCGCGATGCGGGCCTTCAGGTCTTGCGTGCGCTGGCGCAGCTCGTTGTTGGTGAGGGGGGCCAGCTTGGCGAATTCGGCCTTGGTTCGCTCCACCAGGGGCATCACCTCTTTCAGGTCGCGCTGGTATTTGTCTCCGAAGACGCTCTTGAGGGCCTTGGTCAGGGATCCGATCATGTGCGGGGTCGATTGGCTGCGCGCTCGTTGGGCGCGCGCGGAAGGGTGGCAAAGGTAGCCGCCTGCGCCGAGCACAGACCCTGCCGGAACGGCGGCGCTGACAGGTCGTCAGGTGAATGACGAACCCCGCCGTGGGGCGGGGTTCGGGAAGCGGTCGTGACGGGGGCTCAGTACTCGTCCTCGTTGAAGAAGAAGTCCTCCTTCGAGGGGTAGTCCGGCCAGATGTCCTCGATGCTCTCGAAGACCTCTTCCTCGTCCTCGATGGCCTGCAGGTTCTCCACCACCTCGAGCGGGGCACCGGTGCGCATGGCGAAATCGATGAGCTCCTCCTTGGTGGCCGGCCAGGGCGCATCCTCCAGGTAGGAGGCGAGTTCGAGGGTCCAGTACATCTGCGGTCCTGTTGAGGTTTTCCGTAAAACGGGCGCAAATATAGACGGATGAGCACGCGGCGCACGGGGACTTTTCAACGGCTGTTCAGGCCCCGGCATGGCCGCGCTCAGCGGTGAGGGTGCCACGGGGTGTCCGGTACGCCGTGGGCTTTGCCGAGCAGCCGGGCCAGCACGAAGAAGTAGTCGGAGAGGCGGTTGAGGTAGCGCACGATGACCGGGTCGACCGCGGCGCCCGCAGCGAGCTGTACCACGCGGCGCTCGGCACGGCGGCACACGGTGCGGCAGATGTGGGCCTGGCTCACCGCCGGGTGGCCCCCTGGCAGGATGAAGCTCCGCATGGGTTCCAGCTCACGGTCCATGGCATCCATGCCCTGCTCGAGCGCGGCGATGTCCGCTTCCGCGATGGCTGGGACCTTGAATCGCTCGCGTTCCTCTGCGCTCCGGCTGGCCAGGTGGCTGCCGATGGTGAAGAGCGTGCGCTGGATGGTGAGGAGCGGTTCGGCATGGGACGGACCGGCCAGGTCGCGCAGCATGCCCGCGTGGCTGTTCAATTCATCCACGGTGCCATAGGCCTCGATGCGCGGGTCGTCCTTGGAGACGCGCACGCCGCCGAGGAGCCCGGTATCGCCCTTGTCGCCGGTTCTGGTGTAGATCTTCATGGGTTCGGGTTCGCAGGGCTCAACGCGCCAGGACGAACCAGCCGTGCTTCAGGTCGGGCAGCGGGCCGCGCAGCACGTAGGCATACACGCCTTCCGGCGCCGGAGCGCCGCCCACCGTTCCATCCCAGCCATCGCCGGCATCGCCTTCCCAGACCTGCTGTCCCCATTTGTTATGGATCGTCATCACGGGCGAGGCGCAAACCTCTGGCCCGCGGATGCGAAGGACGTCGTTGTTGCCATCATTGTTCGGCGTGAACGCATTCGGCACGTACCATTCCACCGGTATGAGGCCGTAGCCGGCGTGGAGCGTGATCATCGCCGTATCGGCGCACATGGTGCCGGGGTCGGTGGTGAGCTGCACGTTGAACTGGCCCATGGAGCGGTAGATGTGCACCGGCGCATACCAGGAATCGGTAGTGTCGCCGTCGCCGAAATCCCAGTGGAAATGGGCCCCGCCCTGGGTGGTGTTCACGAAGTAGGTGCGCTCATCGCAGGGGTCGCTCTTCGTGTGGAAGGAGGCGAGGGCCGCGGGGAGGATCTTCACGGGCTTGCGTGCCGTGTCGGCGATGCAGCCCTGGAGGGCGACGAGTGTGACCGTGTGGGTGCCTGGCTGCTGGAAGGCGTGCACCGGGTCGTCGTCAGCGGCCTGGCCACCATCGCCGAACCACCAGCGGTGCTCGCTGGAGAGCTGCGAGGCGTTGGAGAAATGGACGTCGTGCCGCTGGCAGGCGCTGTCGGCCACGAGGAAGTCGGCCTGCGGCTGGATGCCCTCCACGGTGATGAGCGCCGGCTTGGTGAGGGTGAGCTGCTCGCCGCAGGCCTCCACGGTGAGGGTGACGTTGAAGGTGCCCACCCCGTAGCGGTGGGTGGGTTCCTCCCGCTGGTCGGTCCAGCCGTCGCCGAACTGCCAGTGGTGGCTGCTGGCTAGGCAGGTGAGCGGGCGGAAGCGATGGCCTTCGCAGCCCGGCAGCTCCTCCACGGTGAAGTCGATGAAATCGGGCGTAACGGCCGTGCCCGGGGCCTCGCCTTCGATGGAGTTGGGGAGGGAGGGGATGAGGCCGAAGCCGGGCGCGATGATGGCGTAGCGGTCGTAGGCGGCTGCGGCCAGCGTGGAGGCATCGGGGTAGCGCACCTCGCCCAGGCTGCGGGGGATGCCCGTGGTGCCCACATAGAGCCGCCCGTTGCGCGCGCATTCGATGGAGAGCACCCAAGGGCCGATGGCGGGGTCGATCACCTCCACGGTGTGGTTGGACAGCCGCAGGCGCCCGAAGTCCAGGCCGCTGAAGGGCCCGTTGCCCACGAAGTAGAGGAAATTGCCGCCGGGCGAGAATTCGATGCCGCCGATGGGGTCGTCGCTCACGTTGATCAACGCGGGCGCGCCCACGCTGCCCGTGGCGATATCGAGCGGCCACACCACCACATCGGCTGCACCGGCCGGTGAGGACCAGGGCAGGCTGAGGGCGAGGCGGTCGTTCGCGGCCGAAATCTTGAGCGCGCTCCACCATGCGGCGATGCCCGGTGCGCCGATGGTGGCGATGGTGGTGATGTCGCTGATGCCCGCGCGCGAGATGCGGGCGCGCTTGAGCACGTAGCCGTTGCCGTCGAGGCCGAAGGTGAAAAGCCAGCGGCAGCCGTTGGGGAGCACCTTGCTCACCGCGATGCCCTCGCCCATGCCCCCGCCCAGCAGGATGTTCTTGGCGGCCACGTCGCCCTGTGCGCCGAGGTCCATGTCGATGATCGAGTAGTAGTGCTTGTGCTCCTCGGCGTCGTGGTGGATGAGGTAGTACTGCCGGCCATGGCAGGGGCGGGGCACGATGGCGGAGGCCTGGCTGCTGTGGTTGCCGAGGAGCCCGCTGCCGTTGGGCATGGGCTGGAAGGAGCCGTTGCGCACCTGGATGCGGTCGTTGGCCCCCACGGCGCTGGAGAAGAGGATGTTGCCGCCCGCGTCGGTCATCAGGTTCACGTCCTCGGTGCCACCGGTGCCGAAGCCCTGCACCATGGCGCTGATGCTGGGTGCCTGGCCGGTGAGGTCGAGCACGCAGGCATCGCCGCAGTTGCCGCGCAACAGCCATTTGCCCAACTGTGCGCAGGCAGGAAGAGGCACCAGGCAGAAGCTGCCGATGAGGACGAAGAGGGAAGGGATCCCGAGCCTTCGCATCGTCGGAAAATTAGGCCGGTCTGCGCTGGTTGACAAGGACTTCGGTCAGTTGCTGTGCACCGGAGCCTGTTGGCCGGATCAGTACCGGAGGCGGAAATGCTCCTTGGCCTGCCCGGTGCGCAGGAAGACGAGCCCCAGGTCGTAAAGGTCGATGGTCACCGTAACGCGCGGGTGCCGCTGGATGGCGGCCCAGGCTGCCTCCATCCCACGGCTCCAGTGGATGTCGTCGAATACGAGCACGGTGCCTTCGTGGGCGCGGCCCAGGCAGCGCTCGAAGTAGTCCAGGGTGGGCTCTTCGGCGTGGTGGCCGTCGATGAACGCGAGGTCGATGGCACCCATGCGCTCGAGCACCTCGGGCAGGCGGCGCTGGAAGCTGCCGAGCACCGCCTCGACGTTGTCCTGCCGCAGCTGCTCGAAGTGGTGCTGCGCGATGCGGAAGGTCTGGGGGCAGCCTTCGATGGTGGTGACGGTGCCGTTCTCGGCGCCCTTGGCCAGGTAGAGGGTGGTGATGCCGAAGGCCGTGCCGAGCTCCACCACGCTGCGTGCGTCCATCTGGCGGGCCAGCCGGAAAAGGAGCTGCGCCTGCCGGGGCGGCTTCAGGCTCACGCGCGCCATTTCGGCCACGCGGCGCACGGGCAGGTCGAAGGCGGACGACCCCGCGCCGAGGTCGTTCACGCGGATGGTCTGCTCGCTGCGCAGGAGGTCCTCGCGCAGGGCCTCGATGGGGGCGAACTCGGGCCGGGCCG